>JBAXOQ010000031.1:0-21850 GCA_037133175.1 Actinomycetes bacterium | reverse complement strand
TTGCGCGCAGCACCCGGGACTGCTCCGGTTGATTCGCACCGGGTATCCCGCCGAGGGCATCGAACAGCTCCGAAGTGACGACCGGTATCCGCTGCAACCGATCCTCTGGCGTACCGACGATCGACACCATCAGCGCACCCACCCCGATGGTGATGACGGCGCCCACCACGAACGTGGCAACCGCCCGGTAGCCATTTCCCTTCTGGGCAACCGCGAAGAACTCAGAACGCGCCAGCAGCAGAATGCCGATGACGATCAGGTCCACGATCAGCTGCACCACGATCACCGGGAACTGCACGTCGAAGGAGAAGAAGATGACGGTGAGAAAGAAGATCTCAAGCAGTTCCAGCACAATCAGCAAGCCCCAGGCCGCGCGCTGCCGCTTGCCCAACGCGCTGGCCAGTATCGCCATCAGCACGGCCCACGCCAGGTTTGTGGGAGTGCCCACGAACAAGATGTCGAGCAGGTAGCGAGCCGGCGCGAAGAAGAGCCTGCTGCCGGGGAAGAACGTGGTTATCAGGCTGACGGCGGAAGTGAAGTAGCAGACCCACGAGGCTATCCGCGGAACCTTCGACTCCCACGTTGTGCCCGGCACATAACGGCGTTGGGCACGGCGGCGCTCGATCACCGGATCCAGATCTGGATCCACCTTAGTGCTTGTCACGGCAGCAGCCTCCCACGATTGAATGTCCTCTCGCCTGTCACGGCGGACAGAGTCGCGCTCCGCAAGCGTCCTACGTCCTCAGTTCAGGCACATCGACGTACAAATCCAGCACCTCCGGGTTGGCCAGTGCTCCCTTGTTACGAACCTCACGGCCATGCACCACATCGGCAACGGCGAGCTCTGCCAGCTTGCCGGACCGGGTTCGCGGAAGGTCCACAACAGCAACCACCTTGGCTGGCACGTGCCGCGGGGAGCAGTGTTCCCGCAACTGCACCGCGATCGTCTTGACCAGGTCGTCATCGAGGTCGGACCCAGGCGACATCCGCACGAACAGGACGATCCGCGTGTCGTTGTCCCACTGCTGCCCGATCGCCAACGCCTCGGCGACCTGCGGCAGCTTCTCCACCACCCGGTAGATCTCAGCCGTCCCGATCCGGACGCCCGCTGAGTTCAGCGTCGCGTCCGAACGCCCATGTATCACGACACCACCGCGAGGGGTCCAGGAGGCGAAATCGCCATGGGCCCACACTCCGTCATAACGTTCGTAGTAGGCACCGGCAAGCTTGGATCCGTCCGGATCATTCCAGAAACCCAACGGCATCGACGGGAAAGCCTGGGTGCAGACGAGCTCACCGCGTTCACCCGGATGGTCACTGAGCGAACGGCCCTCTTCATCCCAGATGTCCACTGCCATACCAAGCGCCGGACCCTGGATCTCACCGGCGAACACCGGCTTGGTCGGATCGCCGATCACGAAGCAGCCGACCAGATCCGTGCCTCCAGAGATCGAAGCCAGATGCACGTCGGCCTTGACACAGTCATAGACAAACTCAAAACCCTCGCGGGCAAGCGGCGATCCGGTGGAGCAGATCGTCCGCAACGCCGCCAGATCATGCGATTCGGTCGGCACCGCCCCGGCTTTGGCGCAGGCGTCCAGGTACTTGGCGCTGGTGCCAAACAGCGTCACCGACTCCTGCTCAACCACGTCCCACATGACGTCTCTGGTCGGATGCAGCGGCGAACCGTCATAGAGCACTGCGGTCGCCCCGCTCGCCAGCACAGTCGCCAGCCAGTTCCACATCATCCAGCCGCAGGTTGTGAAGTAGAACACCCGATCACCAGGGCGGATGTCGCAATGCAGCTGATGCTCGACCAGATGCTTGAGCAGCACCCCGCCTGCCCGGTGGATGATCGCCTTGGGGATCCCTGTCGTGCCAGAGGAATACAGAACGTACAGCGGCTGGTCCACCGGGAACAGTTGTTCGTGAACGGTGCAGTCATGGCCGGCAGACCGGCCGCGCTCTGCCGCGCTCCGGCCCAAATCCAACGCGTCGAGCCACCGCAGCACCACCGGATCGCCGGTCCCCGTGGTGGCCCACGTGACATCCGGCTCACTGTCGAGCTCGCCATGGACGAGCACTGCCTTCAACGTCGGCAGTCCCTGGACGATTTGGGCAAGTCGGTCCAGGCGCGCATGTCGGCGGTTGCCGTACACATAGCCATCAGCTGCCACCAGAACCGTCGGCTCGACCTGACCGAAACGATCCAAAACCCCGGCGACGCCAAAGTCCGGACTCGTGGAAGTGAAGGTGGCACCGAGGCTGGCCGCGGCCAGCATGGCAATCACTGTCTCCGGCACGTTGGGCATCCACGCGGCCACTCGGTCGCCTGCTCCCACACCGACAGAGCTCAGGAAGTGCGCCAACGAACACACCCGCTCGCGCAACTCGGTCCACGTCAGTTCGCGGCGGACTCCGTCCTCCCGCCGATAGACCAACGCAACGGGGGACGCTCCAGGACGATCACCGCCGCCAAGCACATTGGTCGCGAAGTTCAGGCTCGCAGCGGGGAAGAACTTGGCGGCTCGCATGTCCTGTCCGGCCGGTGGCACCAGGAATGCCGGCCCATCCGCCCGATCGCCGAGCACCCCCAACTCACCCCAGATGACATCCCAGAAGTCACCAGGATGCTCCAGGCTGTACCGGTGCAGGTCAGTCGTGTCTGCCAGTTCGAGTCCGGTGGCATCGGACAGCTCACTGCGCAATTGGTCAATTCGACTCGCCGCGACGCGCCGCATGTTCGGAGTCCACAGCGGCTGATCTTCGGGGAATGACTGAACTTCGTTGATCACCTATCGACCTCGGAATCCTTGTACGGAGCTGCAATCGTGCTCGACCCGCTCTGGCGAGCGCGACACGGAGGATGGAGGGTCATCCGACCGGCGCCACGGTTGGTACTGCGGGGGCATTCGCGGCGACAACCGTCTGCGCGTCTGCCAAAGCCTTGGCATCGTTGCGCAACGTGGCAATCTGCTCAGCCGTCAGCGAACCCTTGCCCTCGGACGCGGAAGCGCCAATGGCTGAGCCATCCTCCAACGCCCGGTTGAAAGCTGTCACGAAAGTCGAATACCCAACCGGTGCCTGGCTGGCCGCAACCGCCTGAAGGCAGGCCGCCCCTGTCGATGTCAGAACGCTCGCCGATTGCTCGCCGATGCTGGCGTAGAACTCCCCTGCTGTAGACAGATCAACCCCGTCTGCAGTGCTCGTGAGTCTGGCAATGAGCGTCCCCGCCGTCCCATCTGCGGTCAGCGCCTCAGCGGTGTCGCGACACACTTGGGCCACCGGTACCGCGACCGGAGCGGTGCTGCCGGAATCGGCCTGCTGCCCGCCCACCGATCCGATCCGCGGATACAAGACCAGTGCTGCACCGATGACGACGACGCAGGCCACCAGCAGCACAATCGGCCACTTCGACCGATCGCTGCTGCCGGTCGGTTGCGGTTCATCGGGAAGGATGACGACAGCGGCAGCAGCGCCATCTGTGGACTCAGCCTCGGCCGCTGCTACCGGCACGGATTGCCGCAAATCCGACCACCGCGACCCATCCCACCACCTCGCCACGCTGGCATCGGCCGGGTCGGGATACCACCCGGGCTCTGGCACCTCGCCATCACTCATCGGCTCACCGCTGCGTCGATTCGGCCATTCGCATGAGCACACGTTATCTCTGTGGCATTCGAATGGGAACTAGGCATCGACAGCGCGCATCGGTACAAGATCTTTCGCTACTGTCCGACTTGGGAACCGTGCGCTGGTGCAGCTCCCTGGGAGTTGCCTGTCGGTGGCCCCACCCAATACAGGAGGCACAACAATGAGTGAAGCCGCCGCCCAACCCGTGGGCGAAGTGGAAGTTGAGCCGGCGCATACCGGCAAGGTCGTCAAGATGGCCATCATCGCCGCACTCGGCGGTTTTCTATTCGGCTACGACAGCTCGGTAATCAACGGCGCCAACACTGCAGTGTTCCACCAATTCGATATCACCAACCACCAGTTCCAGGGATTCCTGGTGGCGGTCGCCCTGCTCGGCTCAGCCGTGGGCGCGTTCATCGGTGGGCAGTTGGCCGACCGGCTCGGACGCAAGCGCATCATGGTCATCGCAGCGATCTTGTTCTTGATCGCTGGTGTCGGACAAGGTATCCCGTTCGGAACGATCGACTTCATGTTCTGGCGTATCCTGGGCGGCTTCGCCATCGGTCTGGCCGCGGTCATCTCTCCCATGTACATCTCCGAGGTTGCGCCCGCCCATCTGCGCGGACGACTCTCGAGTTTGTTCCAACTCGCCATCGTGCTGGGCATCTTCGCCACCCAGCTGGTCAACCAGCTGCTGCTGATGGCTGCCGGCGGACCGACCGAGTTCGCACCGGCGGCGCCCGGTTACCAGCCTGCCGTGCAGGCGAACAACACCTTCTGGTTGGGCCTTCAGACCTGGCAGTGGATGTTCCTGTGCATGATCGTCCCCGCCGTCATCTACGGGCTGCTCGCGATGACACTGCCAGAGTCCCCCCGCTATCTGGTGGCTCGGGGCAAGATCGAGCAGGCGACCAAGGTCCTGCAGGGAATCTTCGTCAACGATGTCGGACCCAAGGTTCAGGACATCAAGGACAGCATCGACAGCGACCACAAGCCCAGCATGAGCGACATCAAGGGCAAGGCACTAGGGCTGCAGCCCATCGTCTGGGTCGGCATCATCCTGGCCGTGTTCCAGCAGTTCGTGGGCATCAACGCGGTGTTCTACTACTCGAACCTGATCTGGGCCTCCGTCGGCTTCCCTGCCAGCAAGGCGTTCTTCACCTCGACAATCATCAGCGCAGTAAACGTGATCTTCACCTTCGTGGCGATTGCGTTCATCGACCGGCTCGGGCGTAAGAAACTGCTCATGATCGGCTCCGTCGGCATGTTCTTCACCCTCGGACTGCTCAGTATCTTGTTCATCGCGGCACCGAAGGTCGTCGCTGGCCCAGGGGTCGATTCGACAACCGTGGGCAACCCGATCCTGTCCAGCACGAACGGCTGGATCGCGGTGGTATCGCTGAACGTCTATGTCGCCTTCTTCGCCGCAACATGGGGACCAATCCTGTGGGTGATGCTGGGCGAGATGTTCAACAACACAATTCGGGCAGCGGCAATGTCCGTCACCGTCGCCACCAACTGGATCGCCAACTTCATCGTCTCAGAGTCCTTCCCGACTCTGGTCGGCATCTCGCTCGGTCTCGCCTACGGCATCTTCACGGTCTGTGCGTTCGCTTCCTTCTTCTACGTGTGGAAGTTCGTCAAGGAGACCAAGGGAATGCAACTCGAGGACATGGACAGCTTGGAGGGCACCAAGGCTTAGCGACCTGGATGGGGTTGAACGCCCTAATCCGCAAACCGATACGACGAGCCGGGCAGCCCTTTGCACAAGTGGTTGCCCGGCTCGCTGTATGCCCAACCGCGCGCCTGTCTTTCCCAGTTCACCTTCATGTGGGACACTAAACCTACGGATTTAGTAGAACTAGCCATCGAGTGGCCAGTAAAAGGAGTAACAATGAACCCGGAAACCAGGAAGCGCACTCGGCGCAAGCCATTGGTCCGCACTCTCGCCATCGCAGCAGTCGTCGCCCTCAGCGGCGCCGCCCTGACGGCCTGCACCAGCGCCAGCGGTAGCAGTTCGACCCCCGAATTGCGGCTCGGCTACTTCGCCAACCTCACACACGCGCTACCTGTGCTTGGCGTTTCCAACGGCCAGTACCAGAAGGCTCTCGGAACAACGAAACTAACAACCTCAATCTTCAATGCCGGCCCCTCCGCTATCGAGGCCCTCAACGCCGGGTCGATCGACGCGGCCTACCTCGGCCCGAACCCAGCGATCAACGGCTGGTCCCAGAGCAACGGCACGTCGCTGCGGATCGTCTCGGGCGCGACCAGCGGCGGCGCCGCTTTCATCGTCAAACCCACCATCACGGCTGACAATGCGAGTCTGAAGGGCAAGACGTTCGCAACGCCACAACTGGGCAACACCCAGGACGTCTCGTTGCGATATTGGCTGAAGCAGAAGGGCCTGTCGGCTCCCAAAGAGGGAGGCGGAGACGTGAACATCGCGCCCCAGGACAACGCCCAGACCCTGGACCTGTTCAAGCAGGGAAAGATCGACGGTGCCTGGGTCCCTGAACCATGGGCGTCACGATTGGTCCTTGAAGGCGGCGGCAAGGAACTGGTCAATGAAGCCAGCCTGTGGCCGAACGGACAGTTCGTGACAACTCAGCTCGTCGTCTCGCAGAGCTACCTCGAGCAGCATCCGGATCAGATCAAAGCCCTGCTGACCGGCGAACTCGACACGCTGGCAACCATCAAGGCCAACCCGACCGCAGCCCGCGACGCCATCAACAAAGCACTGGAGACACTGTCCGGCAAGGCGTTGCCGCAGGCGGTCGTTGAGCGCGCCTGGCCAAACCTGACAGTGACCTTGGACCCCGTCGCAACATCGTTGGCAGCCGACCAGGCCCACGCCGAGGCGGTTGGGATCTCCAAGCCCATCAACCTCAAGGGGATCTACGACCTGAGCATCCTTAATTCACTGCTAACCGCGAAAGGCCAGCCAGCGATAACCGTCGGAGACCTCGGCAAGCAGTAGCCTGTGCCCATGGCGGCAGCACCTGAGGAAGTCAATGCAGTATCCCCCGCTGTCATCGTCGACCACGTCAGCAAGTCATTTGACGAAGCACCCGGTACACCGCCAGTGATTGCGGACTTATCACTGCGGATCGCCGAAGGCGAGTTCGTCTGTCTGCTCGGCGCTTCAGGGTGCGGCAAGTCGACCTTGCTCGCCCTGATCGCCGGGCTGGACAAGCCGACGTCGGGGACCATCGAGACACCTGGCGGCAAGACGACGCTGATGTTCCAGGAGTCTGCACTGTTCCCATGGCTGACAGCGGGGGGAAACATCGAACTGGCGCTTCGGCTCTCCGACGTGCCCCGGTCGCAGTGGCGCAGCGAGACTGAGCGCCTCTTGGACCTGGTGCATCTATCCGGCCAGAGCGACAAGCGGGTGCACGAACTGTCCGGCGGCATGCGCCAGCGGGTGGCGTTGGCACGGGCGTTGGCGCAACGAGCCCGCATTCTGCTGATGGACGAACCGTTCGGTGCGCTGGATGCAATAACCCGGGATGTGCTGCACGACGAACTGTCGCACATCTGGCAAGAGGCCGAGCTCACCATCCTGTTCGTGACGCACAATGTGCGCGAGGCAGCCCGCCTCGGACAACGAGTACTGCTGATGTCATCGCGACCGGGCCGGTTTGTTCGGGAGTGGCAAGTGCAGGTAGAGGGACCGCGCCGGATCGAGGCTCCGGCAGTTTCTGCGCTGGCCGGCGAGATCCTTGCGGAACTCAGGACGGAGATTCGCAGCCATGGCAACTAGCACCCCAACCGGCCAGGAGGACCTTTCCACTCTGTCCGCCGGTTTGGACGCCCTTGAAAGGCCCGTCAAAGCGTCGAGCGCCAACACCGTCGGCAAGATCCTGCGCAGCCTGTGGCCGCCGGTTCTCGCCATCGTAGTGCTGCTGGTGGTCTGGTGGATTCTGTATGCACTCAAGCTCAAGCCGACCTACGTGCTGCCCGGCCCCGGGGACGTCTGGAACTCATTCACCGAAGGGCTGTCCAGCGGGACCACCGGCACGGCCGTGTGGAACAGCCTGCGACGTGCGTTCACCGGCTTCGCCGTCTCACTCGTGCTAGGAACCGTACTGGGCTTGGTACTGGCGAAATCCTCGATCTTCCGCCGGGCTTTCGGCCCGCTTATCACCGGCCTGCAAATCCTGCCATCGGTCGCCTGGGTTCCGGCTGCAATCATCTGGTTCGGTCTCTCGAACGAAGCGATGCTCTTCGTGGTCATCATGGGCGCCACTCCGTCGATAGCGAACGGCCTCAAGAGTGGGGTCGACCAAATCCCGCCGCTGTACCCCCGCGTCGGTCAGATGCTTGGGGCGACCGGCATGACGGCCGTTCGATTCGTCATCTTGCCTGCTGCACTTCCTGGCTACATTGCCGGACTGCGACAGGGGTGGGCTTTCGCCTGGCGATCGTTGATGGCGGCCGAGCTGATCGTCTTCGCTCCGGCCCTCGGAATCGGACTAGGCCAAGTCCTGGATCAGAGCAGAACTCTCAACGACATGCCCGCTGTTATTGCCACCATCATCTCCATCCTATTCGTGGGAATCGTCATTGAGTTATGCATATTCGCCCCGATTGAGCGTCATATCCTGCGACAGCGAGGACTGCTCACCGACAAGCTCTGACCCCTTGGGGATCACCTTGCGCTCCGCTATCCGGCATCCGAGTTACAACGGGCGTGTTTTGCCTCCAATTTCGCGAAATCGAGGTTACTGTGGGATGCGTCCGGGGTTACCGAACGCATATTCCTGGCAATTCTGAAATCGGATTACTCCTACTTTGGTTCACACCAGGAGGTAGATGAAGTGGCACGGAGTCGCAAGAACGACCCGACCGCGCTGCCCGCTGTCAGAGCGCACTACGGGGTTGTGCTCTTGTCTCACGGAAGCTCCGACCCCCGTGCCAGACTGGCTAACGACCTGCTGTCACGCCGAGTCGGTCACCGGTTGAACGCTGCGGTGTCGCTGGCATCACTCGACCATGACAGGGCCCGACTCGACGGTGCCGTCGCGTACCTGCAAGAACGAGGCACAAACGAGATCGTGGTCGTACCGTTGCTGCTCAACGTCGCCTACCATCCCGCATCTGACGTGCCCGAACCCAGCGATCAGGTCAAGATCAGTTACACCGGCGTCAAACTTCGGGTGGCAAGGCCGATCGGCGCCGACGGCATTCTGCTCAAGGGACTTGACGCAGTGCTGAAGATGTCGGGCTACCGACCATCGCCGGACACGGCAGTTGTGCTTGCCTCGGCCGGATCGACCTACAAGTCCGCACGAGCACGCCACGCCGGGCTCGCCCTTGAATGGCGTTCTCACGGTTGGGGTGGATCCGCGGTCGCATTCGTCTCCGGACCGGGTCCTCGCGTTGCCGATGCCGTGGCCACACTGCGTGAATCCAATTTTTCCAGGATCGTCGTCGCACCCTTTGTGATCGCCCCCGGGGCGTTGTCGCACCGCATCGCCAGCGAAGCCCGAGACGCCGGCGCAATAGCCGTCACGAGCACCCTGCACTCCACCGACGCGGCCGTAGACGTCGTCTGCAAGCGCATCGAAGTCGCCCTCAAGACCGATCCCGAACACGCCGCCCTGCGCCGATAGGTCACCCCGCCTGGGCCTAGGCTCAGAACCATGTTCGCTGCCTTCGCAAGTTCCATCAACGCTGATGACCCGTTATCTGCGCTGGCCGTGTCAGATCGACCGGAGCCACCGTTGGTCCATGGCTGGACCACCGTCCGGATGCGTGCCGCGAGCCTGAACCACCATGATCTGTGGAGCCTGCGCGGCGTCGGGTTGGCCGCGGACCGACTCCCCATGATCTTGGGCTGCGACGCCGTCGGGCTCGACGAAGACGGCAATCACGTAATCATCTATCCAATCGTCACCGAAGGTTCGGTGGGCGGCGACGAGACCATGGACCGCACGCGCACGATCCTTTCCGAGAAGTACCAGGGAACGTTTGCCGAGTACGTGAGCGTTCCGCGCCGCAATTTGGTGCCGATGCCTGACGGCTGGAGTTGGGAGCAAGCAGCCTGCCTGCCGACCGCATGGCTAACCGCTTACCGGATGCTGGCGGTGCGCTCCGGCCTCAAACCCGGCAATACTGTGCTCGTGCAAGGCGCCGGGGGTGGTGTATCAACAGCCTGCATCGCACTCGCTCGAGCCATGGGGCTGCGGGTCTGGGCAACAAGTCGGGATGAGGCCAAGAGAGCGAAGTCGCTCGCCATCGGAGCCCACGCTGCCTTCGAACCCGGCCAGCGACTCCCCGACCGAGTGGACGCGGTGATGGAGACCGTCGGTCAGGCAACGTGGTCCCACTCGCTGAAGGCTCTCCGCCCGGGAGGCGTCATTGTGGTGTCGGGTGCGACCAGTGGGCCCAACCCGCCGGCCGACCTGGCCCGCGTGTTCTTCCTGCAGTTGTCCGTGGTCGGATCGACGATGGGGACATTGCAAGATCTGCACGATTTGGTGGCACTTTGCTCCGTCAGTGGGGTGCGTCCGATTATCGACGCCGAGATCCCACTACGCGAAGCCAGAACAGCCTTCGAGCGCCTTGCTGCTGGGGACGTGTTCGGCAAGATCGTGCTAACCAACCAGACAAACTGACCGGTCGGCCCCGGCACCCCAACGGTTCCGCTGACCCCGTAACTAGGGGACCAGGCGGGCGACGCCTTCATCGATCGCTGCGTGCGCCACGGCCGCCGACACATTGCGAGCCACCCGTCGGTCGAACGGCGAGGGAATGACGTGCTGCGGCGACAAGTCCTTGCCGACCACGTTGGCGATCGCATACGCCGCGGCCAGTTTCATGTTGGCCGTGACGCAGGTCGCGCGAACATCCAATGCGCCGCGGAACAATCCGGGGAACGCCAGCACGTTGTTGATCTGGTTCGGGAAGTCCGACCGACCGGTGGCTATCACCGCGGCGTACTTCGACGAGACGTCCGGATGCACTTCCGGTGTCGGATTAGCCAGGGCAAAGACGATGCAATCGGGAGCCATTGAAGCGATAGCAGCTTCGGGAACCTGACCGGCTGAAACCCCGATGAAGACATCAGCCCCGGCCAGCGCGTTCGCGATTGGACCAGAGAAACCGGAGGGGTTCGTGCGGTCCGCGAGGTACTTCTTCGCGGGCGGCAGGTGGTCGCGCCCAACGTGGATCAATCCCTTGGAATCAGCGACCGCGATCTCGCCGATGCCAGCTTCCCGCAGCATGACGGTCACTGCCGAGCCCGCGGCCCCGGCGCCTGAAACAACGACTCGCAGATCGGACAGGTTCCGACCGGTGACCTTCGCGGCGTTGAGTAACGCGGCCAACACCACGATCGCAGTCCCATGCTGATCGTCGTGGAAGATCGGCATCTTCAACTGGGCCTGCAGTCGGCTCTCGATCTCGAAGCAGCGAGGAGCGGATATGTCCTCCAGGTTGATGCCGCCAAAACCCGGAGCGATGCGCAGGACGGTATCGATGATGTCCTCGGTGTCCTTGCAGTCCAGACACATCGGAATGGCATCCACGCCGCCGAAGTTCTTGAACAACAGTGCCTTGCCCTCCATCACCGGCAGCGCGCCGAGCGGGCCGATATCACCAAGGCCAAGCACCGCAGTTCCGTCGGTAACGATCAGTACGGTGTTAGATTTCCAGGTGTAGTCGTAGGCCAAATCGGGCTCGGCCGCGATCGCCTCGCACACTCGAGCCACACCGGGGGTGTAGGCGAGCGACAGACCCTCGGTGTCGTTGATCTCAACAGTGGGGCGAATCTCAATCTTTCCGCCGCGGTGCAACGAGAATACGGGGTCGAGGTCTCTATCGTGTCCAGTCTGTTCAGATCCCAACGGAGGCGGTCCTCTCCCCAATAAGCGGTACAAGCGGTGTGCAATTCTCCCACACAATCAGCAAAGAGTATGCAGGGACGGAGGCTAGATGCGAAACCCAAACAAATCAAGCGGCCACACCCAGCGCGTGTCAGGGATCGCCTGCACCGTCGCGGCCTGCCTAAGCCTACTCGCCTCTGGCTGCTCAACGACGTCCGAAACGCCATCGCTGGACCCCCTGCCAGGCATCAGCGTCGACGTGCAACTTGCCGCGAGTGTCCCGAGCGCCTACAAGGCCGACGGCGTGCTCTCGGTGGCAACCGACCCGACGTACGCACCGCTGGAATTCACCGAGAGCGGACGTCTGCGCGGCGTTGACATTGACATCGCCCGGGCAATCGGAGCGGTCCTGGGGATGCGGGTCGAGTTCACCTCGGTGCCATGGGACACCATCGTGCCCTCAACCGCGATCGATGAGTTTGAACTGGGTATTGCGGCGATTTACGCGACAGATCCAGAGTCCGCGCTGACCAACATGGTCACCTACTACCGGGCAGGCACCGCGTACGCCGTGCGAGTAGGACCGGGTTCTCCCACCACTATCGGATTGGGCCTGTGCGGACACTCCGTGTCCGTCGAAGAGGGAACTGAACTTGTGGACGCCCTCGTGACGACATCCAAGAAGTGTCAGGCCAACAGACTCCCCCGCGTCAAAATCCATCCCAGCGATAGTCAGGCCGGGGCCTCGAACGCCCTGCTCGACGGATCGGTGCAGGCAATGGCCGCCGACTCACCGGTGATTACCTACACGGTGGCGCGGAATCCGAACGCACTCGCGCAGTTGGACACCGTGTCCAACATTCATCCCTACGGAATCGCCACACCACCGAAAGACCAGCAGTGGGCACAGACTGTTCGCGCCGCCGTCCAGCGACTGATCGAGGGCGGCCAATACGCCGAGATCCTCGCCCGCTGGAACGACTCCGCCGGCGCCATCGCCGAGTCCGAGGTGCTCACGGCCCATCCAGCGGGCGCCGGCTGACCCGATGACACCGCCGATCTGCAGCCCGATGGCCGATGACCCGCCGTCTCACCGCCTCGACCTGCTAGTGCGGGCAGCGGCGGCGCTGCTGCTGGTGTGGTCGGTATCGGTAGGCGCTTCACTGCTGCACCTGTCCGCGGTCGCGGCCGCCGTGTGGATTGTGGCGGCGTTGGCGTTGTGCCCGATCGGCGCCACGGTAACCGATCGAATCGTCGCTCTGTCGCTTCTGGGCAGTGCCCCGGCCGTACTCATGGCCTGGTTCTCACCTCTGGCCCCCTGGATGGTCGGCCCGATCGCACTGACCGGTCTGCTGGGGACCGCGCCGGCGCTGGCGTGGGGTCTGCGGTTGACCAGTGGGCCGCGCTGGCGAGGGGCAGACACCACCAGCATCGCAATAGGCGCCCTGACAGCAGCGCTGTATTGGTTCCCGTTCGCGTTGGGCGGGCTGGACCGAACTATCGGCGTCCTGTCGGCTGGCTTCGATCAGATCGCGCACTTCTTCCTGTGGTTCCAGGTGTGGGCCAACCACGGCTACCTGCTGATCAACACCCTGCCAGAACCGGACGCCTGGGGCTGGCGCGTGTACCCGCAGGGAGCCCACGCTGTGCTCGCCGACATCGGAACCGTCCTGACATCTAGTTCCACACCTCCTGCCGAACCGACGGCTTCGGTGACCCTCTTCGCAGTGCTTGTCTGCCTGCTGGCCGGAATGTTGGCACTTATCGCGGCGTGGGGCGTGGACCGGCTCGGCCGGACTTCGGAAGGCTCCCACCCCCGGCGACTGCTCGCCTTGCAGATCATTGCGGCCGCCTTGGTGGCTCTGGGCCCCGGATCGGTGATAGCAGTTCAATCGGTCAGTTTCACTGCTGGCGTGGCAGCGATCCTGGCCGCTCTGGCTTTGGCCACTACCTGCGCCAAGTCGCCTCGCCTTGGTGGCATCCTGCTCGGCGCTGCGGTGATCGCGGCCAGCGCGCTGTACCCGATCTGCGCGCTGACGGCGATAGGGCTGTGGCCGCTGTACCTGTGGACCTGTCGGCAGTACTGGCTGGGCACCCGACGCCGACAGGTCGGCGCGATCGGTCTGACCGCCGCCGTGGCGGTTTTGTCCGCACCAATGTTCTTGCTAATGGTCAGCCGCAAGCTCGATCACAACTGGGATGTCGCGGGCTACTTTCAGGCCCTGCACCCGGTCTCGTTTGTGACCATCACGGCTGTACTCGCGCTGCTAACCGTACTGGCCGCGGAGCGGCTACCGTCACCCGTCGTTCACGTGATGTGGTTGGCCGCGGCAATCACCGGCGCCCTGGTAGCCGAGGGCCTGTGGCAGTGGCTGACCGCTGGCGCGCCGACGTACTACACGATCAAAACTCTGTACCTGGCCTGGATGATATCCGTTGTGGCGGTCGCCGGAGCTCTGACATGCCTGCACCGCCCCTCTCAGGGTGCTCGAGCGATGACAGGGACCCCGAGGCGACACCTCGCGGCGTCAGCCGTGGCCGCTGGCGCGCTGCTCGTCGGCTCGCTGCTGCTGAGCATACCGACCTCACGAGTGCAGTCCGATGATCCCAGCCAGGGTTGGGCACAAGCCGTGTCGAAGAAGGCCTGGGTGATCTACCACCAGAACTCGTTCGCCGCGCAGTATGGGTCGCCGTCAGTTTCGACCACTCGATTCACAGCCGAGCACGGCGGAGTGACCGTCTTCGCGCCGTGCTTCGGCGACGTCAGCCCGACTGCACTTCATTGGGCGATGGCACTGACAGGCGGCATGAGTCAGATCGACATGGACGTTCTGACCGCTACCTGCCCAGGGAGCACGGAGCAGGTCCTCGGCAACCTGCCGCAGTACTTGCTCGCGCATCCAGAGGTCACCGTCAATGCCTTGGCGCTGGACGAAGACGCCTATCGGCGGGCGCTGGCGATCAAGGACCAGTACCGACTGTCGAACTTGCGGGTCGTGCCTGAGCGTGACATCGAACAGCCATGACACGACATAACGATCCCCGCACCTGACGTGCCTTGAGTGCCAAAGGGCGGTACGGTCAGGGATCAAAGAAGGCAGCCGCTGCGGCCGCCGCGTCGAAAGGCCCCGGGTGAAAGCACCAACAGTTAGGTTGTCCTTCCCCGCTCAGAGCGGATACCTGACACTTGCACGCGTGGCGGTCGGAGCGTTGTGCGCGCGGCTGGACTTCCCGATCGATCGCCTCGACGACACGTCCCTGGCCGTCAGCGAGGCGTGCGCCCTGCTACTGGCGGACGCCCGGCCGGACTCAGTGATCGAGCTCGCGCTGGCAGCCGAAGCCGATGGAGGACTCTTAGTCAGCGCAACGACCCGAACGATCCGCGGCAGGCCGCCGCGGCAGACGTCGTTCACTTGGACAGTACTGGCCGCGCTGGTGGACTCGGTGGACGCGACGGCGGCTGACGGGCTGGTCACGATCGTCCTACGGACCCGCCCGATTCCTGCGAACGACCCAGACAGGACAGACGGGCAGATCCAACCGGACGCGGTCCGACCATGACGGCGACGGTGAACGATGGGGAAACCACCGGTCGCAAATCCCGCTGGTCCGACGACGACCGATCACGAGAACGGGTCCTGCTGACCCAGTTGAGCGAGCTTGACCGCACTGACCCGCAGTACCAGCGCGTACGGGACGAGCTCGTCACCATGCACCTGCCGCTGGTGGAGTACCTCGCGCACCGCTTCCGGGACCGTGGGGAACAGACTGAGGATCTAGTCCAGGTCGGCACGATCGGCCTGATCAAAGCAGTCGACCGATTCGACATCGACCGCGGCTTCGAGTTCTCCACTTTCGCTACTCCTACCATCATCGGAGAGATCAAGCGCCACTTCCGAGACCGTGGCTGGTCGATCAGGGTCCCCCGCCGATTGCAGGAGATGCGCCAGCAGATCTCGCTGGCGACCGCCGACCTGTCGCAGAAGAGTGGGCGCTCCCCCACAGTCTCCGAACTAGCCGACTACATAGGTTGTGACGAGGACGAGATCCTGGAGGGGATCGAGTCGGCGCAGGCCTACTCGACACTCTCACTCGACTCACCCGGCGGATCGGGCGATGCGAACGCCGACTCCGAAACTTCATCGTTGGCAGACACGCTTGGCACAGAGGACGAGGCTCTCAGTGGCGTCGAGTACCGCGAATCCCTCAAACCGTTGCTGGCGCGCCTGTCGCAGCGGGAGCGCCAGATTCTGATGATGCGGTTCTTCCAGAACATGACCCAGGCACAGATCGCCGAACAGGTCGGCGTGTCCCAGATGCACGTGTCCAGAATCCTGGCCAAATGCCTGCAGCAACTGCGCGAAGGCCTCGCCGAGGACGACTACTGACCTGACCCTCGCCCGGGCGATTCCGCAGCCGCGCCTAGCGCGTCGCCCGTCAGCCGGTAGACAACCCACCCATCCATAGGGCTGGCGCCCAAACCGCGGTAGAAGTCGATCGCGCTGGAGTTCCACGTCAGAACGGACCACTCCAGCCTGGGGTAGCCCCGGGCGGCGCACTGCTGCGCAACCGAGCCGAGCAATCGAGCCCCATAGCCGCGCCCACGCAGTTCGGGGCGCACGAACAGATCCTCCAGGTGGACCCCGTGCCTACCGGTCCACGTCGAGAACGTCAGGAACCACAGAGCAATGCCGCCAAGGCGCTGCCCGTTCGGTCCGGCGTGTTCCACCACGCAGCCCCACACGGCCGGCGAACCGCCCGGCGTGTCGGCACCTTCGAACAGCGCCCTGCTCAAATCAGCCTCGGAGGCCTCCACCTGTCCGGGTTCACGCTCATACTCGGCAAGCGCCCGAACCAACTCCAGGATCTCCGGCACGTCTGCGACGGTGGCCGGACGGATCGTTCCATCGCCCATGGCCGGGACCCTAGCGCCGCCAGACACAACCCGGCACACCGCCCGTGCGCACAAGTCGCGGTGCTGAAGCAGAGGGAACCGCGGGGCAGTGTCTTCGCCCGGCAATCTGACAAAACCCGGGTAGCCTTCACAGGTGCGCGGTCTGCTGATAGCCAACCCGAATGCAACTACCTCCACCCCACGTGCCCGTGAGGTGCTGATGAATGCGTTGCAATACCAGTTCCAACTCGAGACCACGATCACCGATAGTCGCGGTCACGCGGCTGAGTTGGCCGCTCGAGCCCGAGCCGAGCGGGTTGACTGCGTCATCGTCTTCGGCGGCGACGGCACCGTCAACGAGGTTGTCAACGGAATGCTCGGCGACTCCGGGCCGGGTCCCGATGTGCCGGCTCTCGGTGTGGTTCCGGGCGGAAGCGCGAACGTGTTCTCGCGTGCTTTGGGCTTTCCGACGGACCCGATTGAAGCAACCGGGGAACTCATCCAATCCCTGCGCGAACGGAACACCCGAACCATCGGCCTAGGCCAGGCAAATTCCCGCTGGTTTGTCGTCAACGCCGGCTTGGGAATCGACGCCGAGATCATCGCAGCGATGGAGGAACAACGGGGAGAGGGCAAGAGTGCCACCCCCACCCGGTATGTAACTACTTCTATTCGCGAATTCTTCCGCGGCACCGACCGCAAGCTTTCCTCGCTGGTCGTCTTTGTCCCCGGCCAAGATCCAGTCAAGGGAGTGTTCATCGCCATCGTCCAGAATGCCGCTCCCTGGACCTACCTCGGCGCCATCCCGTTGAGTCCCTCGCCGAACGCCTCCTTCGACGCCGGTCTGGACCTGTGGGCACTGCGTTCCATGTCAGTGATGTCCGGTCTACGCAACTTCCGGCGCATGCTCGCCCGCAGCGAGAAAGAGTCGGCAAAAGACCTGTTCACCCTCCACGACAGCAACGAGTTCACGGTGGCCTGTCGTCAGCCAACTGCCCTACAGCTCGATGGCGAGGGACTCGGTTTGGTCGAATCGGTCAAGTTCACCGCCCACCCGGCCGCACTGCAGGTTCTAGTTCCATGCACTAACACCGAATAGCTACTGTGCGTGACAAATTTCGCTACGCAGTGCTGATCTTTCACCCGGTTGAGGGGTTTTTTGTGCCGGTGTGATCTAACCGACACGCCAATGAGACGACACCGTCTCGAATGCACTTGTCAGGGCGTGCGACATATGTGACCCTGATCTAGCGACAAGAAGCGGGTCACCATACGCCACCGGCGGCAACTAACACACCTCGCCCCCCGGCTATGAATAACTCGTTACCTATTACATCATCCGGTCCGCAGCGGTACGTTGCGGCCTGCTGGGAGGAGCACGCATGGACTGGCGCCACAAGGCGGCGTGCCGTGACGAAGATCCGGAGCTTTTCTTCCCCATTGGGGATACCGGACCCGCACTGATTCAAATCGAAGAAGCGAAGCAGGTGTGCCGCGCCTGCTGTGTCGTTGACTCCTGCTTGCAGTGGTCCGTCGAGACCAGCCAGGAAGCTGGCATTTGGGGCGGTCTGAGCGAGACCGACCGCAGGCTCGTGCGTCGCCGCGGAGTACGCGTCCAAACCGCTTAGCCGCCACACTGCACCCTTGCTACACCAAACACCCTGCACGGGCTTAGGCCAGGAGCATCGCGTCGACGACTGCCCTCGTTCCGTGTGGGGTGTTCGGTTCCCAAGTCACCGCTCCGGACAACTCCTCAGCCACCAGCGTTCGCACGATCCGAAGGCCCAATCCGGTTGACTCGGCCGGGTCGAATCCATCCGGAAGGCCGACTCCATCGTCGGACACTTCTGCAATCACCCGGCGTCCAGTCCGGCTCAGCCTCAAGGTGACGTCCCCGGCAGCGCCAGCTAGCCCGTGCTGCACCGCGTTCGCCAGCAATTCGGCCAACACCATCGCCAACGGCGTTACCACGTCAGCTGGCAGCCGTCCGGCGCTGCCGACACGACGAACCTGACTACCGCCGGCCAGATCCCGGGTCAGTGCCACGATACGGTCTGCCACCTCATCGAAGTTCGCGTCGTCGCCGTGCTCCTGCGCCAGGGTTTCATGCACCACCGCGATTGAGCCCACTCGGCGCACGGCCTCCGCCAGCGCAGCTCGTCCTTCCGGGGACTCGATGCCTCGGGCCTGCAGCCGCAGCAGCGCCGCGACAGTCTGCAAGTTGTTCTTGACCCGATGGTGGATCTCCCGAATGGTGGATTCCTTCGTCAGCAGTGCGCGCTCCTGACGACGCAAGTCGGTGACATCTCTGGACAACACCAAGGCGCCTGTGAGTTCTCCTTTGCGTCGCAACGGGATACTCCGCAGCGTCACCGCAGCCTCACTGTTCTCGATCTGCGCCGAACCCGGGGTTCTTCCTGTCGCCACGAAGGTCAACGATTCGTCGACCGGTCCGGGAGTCTTGCTCAGTCTGGCCGCGGTGGCCGCCAGATCCGAGCCGATGAAATCCGCCGCCAACCCAAGACGGTGAAACGCTGAGATCGCGTTCGGCGACGCCAACTGGACGCGGCCCTGCGTGTCGAGTCGGATGAAACCATCGCCCACCCGCGGCGGCGAGTCGGTGGTCGCCAATCCCTCCGGGACCGGGAAGTCCCCTGAGGTAATCATCGCCACCAGGTCGTCGGCCATGGACAGGTAAGCGCGTTCCAGCGCCCCGTCTGCCGCCGGACGGCGCGCCGCGTAACGAGCGATTACGGCAATCACTCTGCCATCGCGCGACACCGGAATCCCTTCCTCAACCCCGGAGCCCTGGGAACCGGGTTTGCGGACGATCTGCCCACTGGCAAAGGCTCGGTCCAGGAACATCCGCCGACCCTTGGGGATGAATCGGCCGACCACGTCCTCGGGGATCGCCGTCGGACCAGTGGAAGGTCGCGCCTGAGCGACAGCGGTGAACCCGCCGAAGTCCCAGGTCGGCACCCAGAGCACCAGATCAGCGAACGCCAGGTCCGCAACCAGCGTCCAGTCCGCAACCAGCGCCCCCAAGTAGTCGTGGTCTTCCGGCCTCAAGTCGCTGCGCTCCGCCAGCACCCGTCCACGTTCAACCATGCCAAGCAGGGTACGACCGATCGGCCCGGATCAGGCGCCTGACACCATGATTGCCATGATGTCTGACGCCAGCAGCGGTGACCGGCGGGTTCGGGAACTGCCCGGGCACAGCACTCGGACCGATTCTCTGATCGCCCGCGACGCCGCCAACGTTTGGCACCCTTTCACTCAGCAGTCCCTCTGGACGCAGGACGACCCGATCGTGGTGGAACGCGCGGACGGCATGTACTTCTGGGACACCGACGGCAACCGCTACCTCGATGGGGTGTCGTCCCTCTGGGTCAACGTCCACGGCCACCGTGTTCCGGCGATCGACGACGCGATTCGCGCTCAACTCAAATCCCTGGATCACTCCACCTTCTTGGGCATGACGCACGAACCGGGAATCGAACTCACCGAACTGCTGCTCGCCACCGCACCGGACACCCTCTCGCGAGTGTTCTACGCCGGCGACGGCTCCAGCGCGGTGGAGGCAGCGATCAAGATGGCCTACCAGGCGCAGGTCCAGCGTGGCCAGGACAGACCATTGTTCGCGCACATCGAGCAGGGGTACCACGGGGACACCCTTGGTGCGGTCAGCGTGGGTGGCATTGACCTGTTCCACCACACCTACCGACCGATCCTGCTGCAAACCCGCCAGGTGTCCTCGCCGGGGGTGCTACGCGCTGGGCAGGACCGAGCAGCGCGTGCAACCGAAGTGCTGACCGAACTGCGTGCGCTGCTGCTTGAGCAAGGCGAGCGCATCTGTGCTGTGGTGATCGAGCCCATGGTGCAGGCGGCCGGCGGCATGCTCACCCACGACGCTTCGTTCGTGCAAGGCGTGCGCGCCCTGTGCGACGAGTTCGGCGCCCTGATGATCTGCGACGAGGTTGCCACCGGAATCGGTCGGACCGGTCGGATGTGGGCCGTCGACCACGCGGGGGTCTCCCCCGACCTGATGACCTGCGGCAAAGGGCTCACCGGCGGCTACCTGCCGCTGTCCGCGGTGCTGGCGACCGAGGCCGTGTATGAGGCCTTCTTGGGATCAGCCGAGTCGGGTCGTACCTTCTTCCACGGCCACTCCTACACGGCGAACCCGCTGTGCTGCGCTGCCGCGATCGCGAATCTGGACCTGATGGCCAAACGGAACACCGTCGCCCACGCGGCCGCGATCGGCGACCTGATCGGGCAGGAACTCGCCCCCCTGCAGTCCTACGACGGAGTCATCGAGGTTCGCCGCATCGGGACCATGACCGGCATCGAAGTGCGCTCCGTCGGGGAGCGAACAGGATTCGCCATCTGCCAGGTGGCTCGCAGCCACGGCGTCTGGATCCGTCCGCTCGGGGACGTGGTCGTGCTGATGCCACCGCTTGCCATCGACCCGAATCAACTCCAGACGCTGACCGGGGTGGTCAGCGACGCGATCCGGTCGGTCGTCGGATGATCGTCCCGCCGCTGTTGGCCTGGCTGAGGGAACGCGACACCGAGCGAACCGAACGTGGCCTGCGCCGCGGGCTCAACCCGCGATCTGCGGACTGCCGCGATGTGCTGGATCTGGCATCGAACGACTACCTCGGCTTAGCCAGGGATCACCGCGTGGTCGAAGCAGCGGCGGCCGCCGCCCTGACGTGGGGTGGTGGCGCAACCGGGTCTCGGCTCGTCACCGGATCCACTCAACTGCATGCCGAACTCGAAGCCTCGCTCGCACGGACCGTCGGATCGGCAGCGGCGTTGGTGTTCTCCTCCGGCTACCTGGCCAACATCGGGGCGATCACCACGCTGGCAAGTCGAAGCTCGCTGGTCATCTCAGATGCGCGCAACCACGCCTCGCTGATCGACGCCATCAGGCTCTCGGGCGCTCGAGTCGTTATCACCGAGCACCGAGACGTGAATGAAGTGCGACGGGCTCTCCGCACGCGCACCGAGCGGCAGGCGCTGGTCGTCACTGACGCGGTGTTCAGCGTCGATGGGGACCTCGCTCCGCTGGCGGACTTGCATGCGGCGGCACGCGAGTTCGGTGCCACCTTGCTGGTGGACGAAGCACACTCCCTCGGGGTGATCGGCGACCGCGGCCAGGGCGCCTGCAGTGCGGCCGGGATCTGCGGCGAACCCGACTTGGTGCAAACGCTCACGCTGTCCAAGTCCCTCGGGTCCGCTGGCGGCGCGGTCGCAGGGCATCCGGAATTGATCAACCATTTGGTCAATACCGCCCGATCCTTCATCTTCGACACCGGGCTGGCTCCGGCGTGCGCTGGGGCAGCCATGGCGGCTCTGATCATCCTTGACGAACAGCCCGAACTACCGGGCGCAGCGCGACTGCGGGCCGCAGATCTGGCCACAGCCGCGACCGAATCATTCACGCCCTGGGCGACGCGACGGGCAGAGAGGTGATGCGGGCCGTCAC
>JBAXOQ010000030.1:0-22193 GCA_037133175.1 Actinomycetes bacterium | reverse complement strand
GCGTGTCGAAGGTGGCAGCGACGACGGCTGCGACGCTCAGCGAGGCCGCGGAGACGACGGCCGCACATGTGGCAGCGGCCGCAGAGCGAGCGTCGTTGAGGGCCGCGACCGTCGGTACCGCGGCGGATCAGGCGGCACACCTGGCCAGCCAGGCGGCAGACGAAGCCGCGCGGCGGACCGCCGACCTTGCTGCCGGAGTGGCGGATGTCGCCGAGCAAGCTGCGAACCGTGCATCTGAGGCGGCAGACCATGCCGCGGTCAGTACCTCTGAGCATGCCTACCTGGCAGCAGAAGTGGTCGAGGAGGTCGTGGCACCGCCCGCAGAAGACGGAGCGGCACCGGCAGGGACCACGTTTGCCCCTTCGCCGACAGCAAAGGCTGCTCCGGTCAAGGCCGCGAGTACGGCGGCGAAGTCCGCGGCCAAGGCTCCGGCACGCAAGGCGGCCGCAAAGCCCGCTGCCAAGGCGCAGTATCCTACTCCGGCGACGCTACCGAGGCCTGGCACTGCCACCGCCGCGACGGAAGCGGCGAAGCCCTCGACCGAGCGCGCTTCCTGAACCACAGAGGTGAGGAATACCGTGGCTAGCTTGCTGTTCAATCCCGCGACCTATGACCCGACGTACCTGGACGATGAGTCCCGCCGCCAACTGCTGGCGTTGGTCCAGTACTTCGAGGCAAAGGGCCACGCACAACTCAAGGACGACTTCCACGGCGCACAGTGGTACTCGGATTTCGTGCAGTTCATCGCCGATGAAGGCATTTTCGCGCGGTTCGGGACGCCAACGGCGGTGGCGGAATTGCTGCCGGACTCCGCCGCCGACGCCCGCTGGGACACCGCCCGCATCAACGACCTCAACGAGATCTTGGGCTTCTACGGACTCGACTACTGGTACGCCTGGCAGGTCACGGTGCTGGGTCTGGGCCCGGTGTGGACGAGTGACAACGAGCAAGCCAAGGCACTGGTGGCGCAGTTGCTACGCGGCGGCGGGATCTTCGGGTTCGGGTTGTCCGAGCAGAACCATGGCGCGGACATCTACTCGACCGACCTGGTCTTGACCTCCGACGGGGCCGGTGGGTGGACCGCGACCGGCGCGAAGTACTACATCGGCAATGGCAACGTTGGTGCCCGCATCAGCGTGTTCGGTCGATTCGCTGACGATGACCCGGATCGTCCTGGGGAGTATGTGTTCTTCCTGGCCGACCCGGAGCGGCCGGAGTACGTGCTTGAGAAGAACGTCGTGCATGGTCAGATGTACGTGTCGGCGTTCCGACTGGAGGATTACGCCGTCGATGCGGTGGACATCCTGCACACAGGCAAGGCCGCCTGGGATGCCGCGTTGGCGACGATCAACGTCGGAAAGGTCAATCTCGGTTGGGCCAGCATCGGCATTTGTGAGCACGCCTTCTTCGAGGCCATCGCCCACGCGCACAACCGCATTCTGTACGGCAACCCAGTCACCGACTTCCCCCATGTTCGCCGGATGCTCGGGGATGCTTACGCTCGAATGATCGGCATGAAGCTGTATTCAGTTCGGTCGGCCGACTACTTCCGTTCAGCCTCACCTGACGATCGTCGATTCCTACTCTTCAACCCCATCACCAAGATGAAGGTGACGATGGAGGGTGAGAAGACGATCGACTTGTTGTGGGACGTGATCGCCGCCCGTGGGTTCGAGAAGGACACCTACTTCGAACAAGCCGTGGGTCACATCCGGGCGTTGCCGAAACTGGAGGGAACGGTTCACGTCAATCTGGCGCTGGTGCTGAAGTTCCTGCCGCAGTACTTGGCTGCGGCGGTCGGTTACGGAGAGCAGTACGGGCCGATCGGTCCGCGCAACGAGGCTGCCGACGACGACTACCTGTTCGCTCAGGGTTCTGCCTCGGGTCTGTCGAAGATCCCATTCCATGATCCTCGTCCGGCGTTCGCCCGGTTCGCGCACCTGCCGAACGTCGCCGCATTCATTGAACAGATGCATGCCTTCGCACAGTTGGTGTCCACTGCGCCGCCATCGAAGGAGCAGGCCGCCGACCTCGATCTGCTGCTGACTCTTGGTCAGCTGTTCACCCAAATCGTCTATGCCCAACTGACCTGTGAGTCGGCGGCACTGGCGCTTGATGATGTGGCCGGGGGCAAACGAGAGTCGAGCGTGTCAGATTGCTCGGATCTGACCGAGGCTCACCTGGACCGAGTATTCGCGGTATTCATCCGGGACTTCAACGACTACGCCGTGTCGCTCTACAGCCAGGCCGCGGCCAGCGACTCGCAGCGCGAGCAGGCGATCGGATTGATCCGCCAGCCGACAACGGACGCGCAAGCCGAGGCTGCCTTTGTCGCCGAAGTCATCGCCCACGATGGCGCATTCGTCATGAATCCCTAGGATCAGGTGTCCTGCTCGGCGACTCATCGCTGGGCAGGACCGTGTCTAGGCCGAGGATTGCCAGACCGATCAGGAGGGCGCACACAAGGACTGCCGAGCAGTTCCGAATGGCTTGCCGAGGCCGATCGAGCCAGCGTCCAAGAATGGGTACGGATACCAGTTGGTGATCGACCCGCGCGCCTCGACGACCGTCACCTGCCTTGACCCGTTCGCGTGCTCGCGTGGAAATCACCGGTCCGATTGCCCCAAACTTGACGATGTCGGACAGACTCGTCGAAGGCGCGTCTGGCCTCCTGAAGACAGAAGGGTTCCTTCGTGAATGAGCTCGTTGTGCAGGCGCTCGACCTGACCAAACGTTATGGCGATGTCAAGGCTGTCGATGGTCTGAGTCTTGAGGTGAGGCGGGGTGAGTGTCTGGCGCTATTGGGGCCCAATGGCGCTGGCAAGACAACGACCACCGAGATCCTTGAGGGGTACCGCGTTCCGGACTCCGGCACCGCCCGAGTGCTGGGCGCCGATCCGGCGCACGGGGACATGGACTGGAAGTCGCGAATCGGCATCGTCATGCAAGCGGACCGCGATCTGGGGGACCTGTCGGTGCTGGAGGCGGTATCGCACTTCGCGACGTATTATCCCAACCCGCGCGACCCGGCCGAAGTCATCGAGTCGGTCGGACTGGCAGAGAAGGCGCGGGCGCGTGGCGACAAGCTGTCCGGCGGGCAGCGCCGTCGGCTCGATGTTGCCCTCGGAGTCATCGGCCGGCCAGAGGTGCTCTTCTTGGATGAACCGACCACGGGCTTCGATCCGGAGGCTCGGCGCGAGTTCTGGGCGCTGATTGACGCGCTGAAGGCCGATGGCACAACCATCATGCTGACCACTCACTACCTGGAGGAGGCCGAGCACCTCGCCGACCGGGTCGCTGTCATCGCGCGCGGCAGGGTGATCGCCTGTGACGCGCCGGACCGGCTGGGCAATCGGTCGGCGAGTCAGGCGGTGGTGACCTGGGCCGAAGGTGGGCAGACCCGCAGTGAGGCGACGGACACGCCGACGGCACTGATCGGGCAACTCTCGCAACGATTCGGCGGTGAGGTTCCCGAAATCCAAGTCCGGCGGCAGTCGTTGGAGGACACCTACCTGCGATTGGTGGGCGATATGGGCGAGGCGGTGCTGTGATGCGAACGCTGACAATCGGCCGCCGCAGAGGAGTGCTGGAGCTCAAGCAGTTCTTCCGGGACCGCGAGTCCGCGGTCTTCAACTTCGCCCTGCCGGTCATCCTGTTGGTGATCTTCGGTTCGGTCTTCGGTGGTCAGAGTATGGGCAACACCGACATCACTTTTGCCCAGTACTTCGTCGCCGGAATGATTGCTTCGGGCATTCTCTACACGTCTTTTCAGAACCTTGCGATCGCGATTCCGTTGGAGCGCGAGGATGGCACGCTCAAGCGGCTGCAGGGCGTTCCGATGCCCAAGGCGTCCTACTTCATCGGCAAGATCATCATGGTGTGCGTGTCGTACGTTGCACAGATCCTCATCTTGATGATCGTCGGGGTGGCGTTCTACGGACTGAAGATGCCAGACACGCCGACCAAATGGTTCACGTTCTTGTGGGTCAGTGTCTTGGGCCTGATCGCCTGCACCTTGCTGGGCATCGCTTTCTCGGTCGTGCCCAAACACGGTCGGGGTGCATCGGCGATCGTGGCACCAATCGTGTTGATTCTGCAGTTCACCTCCGGTGTCTTCTTCGTCTTCACGCAACTGCCCGAGTGGATGCAGAAGTTCGCCTCGTTGTTCCCGCTCAAGTGGCTGACGCAGGCAATGCGCAGTGTCTTCCTGCCCGACGATGCTCAAGCGCTTGAGGTGGCGGGTTCTTGGGAGTTGGGCTATTGCGCGCTGGCACTGGGGATCTGGGTGATTCTGGGACTGGTGTTCGCGTTGGCGTTCTTCCGTTGGACCCCGCGTGGATCTGCCTGATCGGATCGCCGGCGAGATTCCTACTGCGCGGACTCAACCGGGCTGGCGGACTCCTCAGTCCGCTGAACGAAACGCGCGAGCCCAGTTGCCAGGTTGGCTAGCCGTACCGGTTTGGACATGATGGCGTCCATGCCCGCCTGCACACAGCGATCTGCGTCCTCCTGCAGTGCGCTGGCGGTCAGGGCGATGACCGGGACGTGGTCACCATCGCCCTCGCGCTCGCGCAGCGCCTCGGTGGCCCTGAAGCCGTCCATGACCGGCATGTAGCAGTCCATCAGCACCACATCGGGACTGTGGCTTTCCAACCATTTCAAAGCCTCGGACCCGTTGGCGGCCCGTGCCACAACTGCCCCTAGCTTGGTCAGCATTCGGGCGATCACCAAGGAGTTCACCGCGTCATCTTCGACCAGCAGCACGCGCAGCGATTCCAGCGCCGCATCATCGGTCTGTGCGGGGGCCGTCGGTTCGGCCTTCACCGCGCCGGTGAAGGGAGTCAGCGGCACTGTCACGGTGAAGACACTCCCGACGCCCAACTCGCTGGTGACTTCGATGCGTCCGCCGATCTCGTCGGCCAGTTGCTTGCAGATGGCTAGTCCCAATCCCGAGCCGCCGAACCGCCTAGTCGTCGAAGCGTCGGCCTGAACGAACGGCTGAAACAAGTCCCGAGTCGTGCTCGGATCGAAGCCGACCCCAGTGTCGGCGATCTGGAAGACGATGTCGGTGTTGGGGCCGGCGGTCACGGTCACGTTCACCGATCCGCGTTCGGTGAACTTGACCGCGTTGCCGGTGATGTTCAGCAGAATCGAACGGAGTTTCTCGCGGTCACCTTCGACCATCTCGGGCAGATCGGGCGCCGTTGTGAGGTTGACCTCGAGACCGATCGCGGTGGCGGCCGGGGTGATGATCTGGACGCAGTCGGCGGCCAACTCGGCCGGCCGGAACACCACGACCTCGTCCTCCATCTTGCCGGCTTCTGACTTGGAGAATGTCAGCACGTTGTTGATCAAGCTCAGCAGTCGCTCGCTGGCAGCCTGCGAGGTGGTGACCAGGTCGCGCTGTTCGTCGTTCAGGGGGGTCGCCAGTAGCAACTCGGTCAGTGCGATGACTGCTGTCAAGGGTGTGCGGATCTCGTGGCTGGTGTTGGCGATGAAGTCGGTCTTGGCCCGCGCCAGGGTCACCGCCGCATCGCGGGCCGCCAGCAACTCGGTCTCCAGCATCTTGCGCCCGCTGATATCAACGACCGATGCCAACGTCTGGGTCTTGCCTTCGGTTGTGATCTTGGTGAGGGTGATTTGCACTGGGATTCGCTGTCCTGATGCGGTCTGGCCGATCACATCGCGGCTGACCCCGGCGACGTCGTAGATCTCGCCCAACTCGGCGTTCACGAAGCGGTCGCGCAGCGCTGGGTGTTTGGTGCGGACCTCCGTTGGGATCAGCATTTCGATCTTGTTTCCGACGAGTTCGTCGTGTGAGTAGCCGAACAGTCGCGTCACCTCCGGGTTGGCGTAGGTGATCTTTCCCTTGGCATCGATTGTCATGATCGCATTCGGTGATGTCGCCAGAATCCGGTTGGATAGCTCCCGGGCCTCGACGCTGGCAGACACATCCCGGGCGGTGGCATAAATCAGGTTCTCCTGCAGATCGGCCAGCGCGGTCCACCGAGTTGATCGCCAACCGCCCGAAGCGGTGAGCAGCCGCAGGTTGACGTCGACCGCGGGTAGACCGCGGGTCAGCATCGAGAACATCTCGTGATAAGTCGCCCGGTCATCGGGGTGAACGTAGTGCGGCAGCGGATCGGCCATGAATACGGACGGCGAGTAGCCCAGCATGCGCGACACCGCTGGGTTGACCAGCGTCAGCGAACCTTCGGGGTCGCTGATCAGCATCAGGTCCGGCGCCAACGAGAAGAAGCGTTCCATCCGGCGGTTGGGCACTGCTGCCTCGTCGGCCGCTCGTTCGAAGGCTTGCAGCAGGTGCAGCACGTCGACGATCGGGTCCATGATTCCGAAGTCAGCAAGCGTCAGTCCTTGTTTCTGGAATGCCTCAAGGGATGTGAACCACGGCGCCCAGGCGATGATGAAGCCGCGGCCTTCGGCCGGTTCGACGATTTGACCGCGCAGCAGCACGTCGGTACCTCGGTGGCGTGCGATGAACAGGCTGTCCACCGCGGCACGCAGTATGTCCGCTGTCAGCGTCCCGTGCAGCGAGTCGCAGATGAAGTGGTCGGCGAACAGTTCGCCGACCAGGTCACAGCGGGCGACCTTGTCCAGGCTCTTGCCTGCGCGCACGATGCGCAGCTGCTCGTCCAGTTCGCAGTGAAACGGCAGCGTCAGATCTACGAATCGGTGGACTTCATCTTCATCAGACACCGGAAGCATGGCTGTGACAAGATCCTCGCCGGACACGGACTTACCAGCTCAACCGGAAGGAATCTGCATCGTCGCCGGCCGCCTTCGAGGTCAGCAGCTCGATGGAAAGCGGTGTTTCGAAGCGGTCGCCGAGTCCGGCCATCAGGCCCTCCACGAAAGGGGTCAGCCCGACCCGTTCTGACCGGTAGACCACGTCGATCGAGGACTCGGTCTCGTTGGAGCACTCGAAGCGCGGTGGCCGATAGCCGGGGAAGATCAGCCCGAGCCGGGCGTGAACGCTGTTGAGATTGCGCAGGAACGTGGGGACCGAATTCCCTGAGGCGTCCATCAGCGTTGCGTAGTACCGCTGAGCAGTCACGGTCACCCAGTAGCGGCCGAAACCCTGCAGCAGAGTGGTTGCGTCGACGCTCAAGACGTCCTTGGCCGCGCTCACAAGCGCGAAAGTCTCCTCGTCGGAGTACGAGTGATTGCTGAAGATGGTGTGTGTCGACAGTTGAGCTTTGTCAAGGACGGCCTGCCAGGTGGCGTCGCCGTGGTGTTCTTGGATCATCTCCTGCAGGCCTTTGTGGACCATTCCGTACATGGCGTACCTCCCTTCCGCCGCGGATCGACTAGGTGATTCCCCGCGTGATCCCCCAGCATTCTTTGCCGCACGGTCAGCGCCGGAATCTTAGCACCTCTGTCTCATTGTGCAGGGGCTAAGCGATCCGGTGGAGGGGCTGAAACACGGCAGAGTTTGACTTGAGGATGGCTTGAGCTTGACGCGGGATGGTTCTTCCAAGACGACTTGGGAGGGTCCAAATGAAAGCTCTACGACTGGTGTTCACGGCAATGCTTCTCATCGTTGCCAGCGTGTTCCGGCTGACGCCAAAGGGCGGCAACGGTTCGACTGCCACGCTGGATGTCGATACCGCTACCGACCTGATTACGCCGACCCGCAAGCTGCGGATCTGCGTGCTGAACTGGCGCGACCTGAAGAACCCGGCCGCCGGTGGCGCCGAGGTCTACACCGAGCACGTGCTGCGGCGTTGGTCTCGCCAGGGGCACGAGGTCACCTTGTTCGCGGCGGCCGTTGAGGGTGCACCTGCAGACGAGGTTGTTGATGGCTACCGAGTCGTTCGTCGCGGTTCCAAGCTGTCGGTGTACTCGGAGGCCAAGAAGTGGTACCGCCTGCACGGTCAGGGCGAATTCGATGTGGTCATCGATCAGACCAACACCATCCCGTTCCGCGCTCACAAGTGGGTCAATGACGCACCCGTCGTCGGCTTCTTCCACCAGACCGCCGAGGAGTGCTGGATGCACAACACCGCTCTGCCGGCCGCCCTGCTCGGTCGCTACATCCTGGAGCCCCACTGGCTGCGCGGCTTCCGCAACGTTCCCACCCTGACTGTGTCGGACTCGACCGCCAAGTCGCTGGCCCGCTTCGGTGTCAGTGACACGATCGTCATCCCCGAGGGCTACGAGCCGCCGATGGTTCCGCCGCAGGTTCGCAAGGAAGACCGTCCCACCATCGCCTGGTGCGCCCGGCTGGTGAACTACAAGCGTCCGCAGGACCTGCTCGCCGCCGCCGAAATCCTGCGGAACCAGATCCCCGACCTGCAGGTGTGGTTCATCGGTTCCGGTGAGGACCTGGACAAACTCCGTGCCGCTGCCCCGGAGGGTGTGGAGTACCTCGGGTTCGTGTCCAACGAAGAGAAGCTCGACCGGATGGCCCGCGCCCACGTGCACGTCGCCACCAGCGTTCGTGAAGGCTGGGGACTGGTGGTCTCCGAAGCAGCCGCAGTCGGAACCCCGACGGTCGCTTACGACACCCCAGGGCTGCGGGATTCCACGAAGGCCGCCAACGGAGTGACTTGTGAGGCAAATCCGCAGGCTCTGGCTGACACACTGGCCACCTGGCTGCCATTCTGGAAGCAGAACCCGCCACAGGCACTGCCGTACGGAGGAGCTCACTCTTGGGATCACGTCGCCAACAAGATGATGGAGGCCCTCCTCGTGCAGGCCGGCTTGAGCTAGTTCGAGCTTCGGTCATGGAAAACGCGCTGGTGCTGCGGGTGAGTCGGGTCGGACATCGAGTTCGTGGATGGTTTCGAATCCCCCGGTTCATCCTGGTACCAGCGCTTTTCCTGAGCCGTAGCTGCGGCTACCTGTGGCGGCCGGCCTTCTTCTTCACCGTCACGTTGTGCATCGCCGCCGGGCTGCTGCGCTCGTTCGCCGCAGAGCGGCCCTCCCTTTTCGCAATCTATGCCGCTGGCGTCTTCGCGGGCGTCGGCGTACTGACCGGACTACTGGCACTACCCACTACTGATGGCATTGCACTGGAAGCTGAGGAGCTGTTGTGAGTTACGTGTTGGATCGCATCTCGTTCATCGTCCCGACGAAGAACTCGGCCCGGACCATGGAGTCGTGCCTGAGCTCCCTGCGGAACCAGGCGTACCCCGACGTCGAGGTCATCGTGGTGGACAACAAGTCCACGGACGAGACCTTGGAGATCTCTCACAAGTACGCCGACAAGGTTGAGACCAAAGGTCCTGAGCGGTCGGCGCAGCGCAACCACGGCGCTGACGTGGCCACGGGTGGCATCGTGGTGTTCATCGACTCGGACATGACACTTGAGCCGACCATCGCCAGTGACATCGCTGCGGCCTTCGCCAAGGACCCGAGTCTGGGTGCTCTGATCATCCCGGAGCGGTCGTTTGGCGAAGGGTACTTCGCCCAGTGCAGGGTGTTGGAGAAGTCTCTGTACGTAGGCAACGACGACGTTGAGGCTGCCCGGGTGTTCACCCGCGACGCCTGGGACCGCATCGGGGGTTGGAATGAGGAACTGACCGCCGCGGAGGACTGGGATCTAGCTGATCGCACGCACGCCGCCGGGGTCAAAGTCAGCCGGGTGCCGTCCTACATCTGGCACGATGAGGGACACATCGAGTTGCGCAACACGTTCAACAAGAAGCGCTACTACGGGCAGTGGATCTCGGCCTACCTGAAATCCCACGGTGAAGTAGGAACCAGCAAGCTGCGTCGCACCGCGCTGTTCGACCAGCCGGGCCGGCTCGTTCGCGATCCGGTGCACACGGCCGGAATGTTCGTCATGAAGGCGACGGAGGCGGCCGGCCTGCTCGCCGGCATGCGCGACGCCAAGAAAGCGGCGGCGAGCGCGTAGTGCCCTCGTCGTCGCCGCGGATCGTTCACCTCATCTCGGAGTACTCCGAGCGTGAAGCGATGGGGCGTACCGTCACCGAGACCGCTCGGCGGGTGGACGGTGAGCACTTCCTCATCACGACGCAAGCGCATGACCACCCTGACGCCTTCACCGAGATCGTCGAGGTGGGTGGTTCTATCACCACCTTCCCGATGCGCTCCATCGATGCTGTGCGGGCTGCGCTGGATCGGATCTCACCTGACGTTGTGCACGTCCATGCCGGGGCGCTTGGCCCGTTGTTCTCATCTGTCAGCGGATTCGCCGGACTGCCGCTGGTGATGACGATCTATGCGTGGCCGGTGCTGCCCAGGCCTAAAGCCTGGCGCAATGCTTCAGTCGCGCAGATGCGAGCGTCCAACGTGCTGCAGGCCAGGGTTGCGCTGACCACCGTGGTTCCTGCCCTGGCGGTGTCTGCGGCCCTTCGTCGGCTCGGCCTGTCGTCCGTGCTGACCCCGGATCCCCGGGTCCGCCAGAAGCTGTCGAGAGACAAACACCTGCGAGTCGTCGCGCTGAAGTCCGGCGCCCCGATCGACTCGCGGCGCGCCCAGTGGACGGACGGTCCACCAACGATCCTGTTCGCCGGTCGCGCCGAGTCGGTCCGCGGCATCGACACGGTTCTGGACGCCTTCGGGTTGATCCGTCAGCAAGTGCCCGACGCCAGGTTGCGACTGCTGCTGATCCCTCGACCGGAGCTTCCCGAGTTGCTGCGAGCAGCCAAGGCGGCCGACTACGGGACCGACCTCGAGGTTGTCACCGAACCGGTGCCGGATCTGCTGGCAGAGATGGCGGCCGCTCAGGTGGGGGTCTGGCCGTTCAAGTTCGACTACACGACCTCGCCCCCGGCCATGGCGGTGGCTGAAGCGCTCAGCGTTGGGTTGCCGGTAGTGGCCACCGATGTCGCTTGCGTAAGGGCGGTCATGACGAATGAGCGCAACGGGTTGCTAGTGCCACCGGGCAACCCGGTGATGCTGGCCGACGCGGTCAGTCGTCTGCTGGTCAAAGAGCAACAGTGGCGGCGGTTCGCCGAGGCCGGACCGTTGTCAGTCGCGGACTTCAGTTGGGACCACGCGGCCCAGACGACTGCGGAGCAGTACCGCGCGATTTTCCAGTAGCCCGATGATGACCAGTGTGAGCAGGGCCAGGGCGCTGACCAGCACTGCCGGACCGATGTAGTCCCAAGGCCGGTAGGTGATGGTGGCCTCGCCCGCGTCGAGTTTGAACGCGACCAGCCCTTGCGTCGTCTGAACTCCCGGCACCTCCGCGCCGCCACCGGCCGGAATGATGCGCCAACCAGCGCTCCAGTCCTCGGGGACCACGACCCACCCGGGCTCGCCCGCCGAGACCTCCCACTCGGTTGGACTGGTCCGGGTGAGTCGCCCCGATTGGGTGGACGGAACCGGCGGTTCCGTCGGTCCAAGCGGCAGGGTCGCCTCGGTGCCCAGCTCGCCCTTGTTCGCGAGGTCCAGGAGCTCTTTGAGACTGGCCTGGCGCGATCCGACGACGCGCCCGGTCGCCGCGCGGTCCACGCGGTACAGCCTCATGCTCGGTGTCTGCAGGACGCGAGTCAGGCTTCCCTGTTGCTCAAGCCAGCCGAAGGTCTCGGGAACCGAGGTGTCGGTGGCGACCGCCACGTACTCGACCCCGAGCGGGGCCAGCAGCACCCCAAGGTTGTTCTGCTTGCGTCCGATCGCCAGCACCTGGTCCAGAAACGCGGACCGGGACGAGGTGCTGTCGCTGCGTAACTTGCCGAGTTCGACCGCGTCTGAAGTGATGGCAGGGCGACTGAAGAAGGCTCGGGCAGGAGTGGCCACTGCCCGCCCGTCGGTGAAGTCGAATGCCTGGTATTCATGCCAGGGCAGGAACAGGATGGAGCCTTGCCCATCACCAGCGGCGGCCTGCGCCGCGTACCAACCATCGGGGTACTCGCTGGTTTGTAGCCTGCCGCCCAGGCCCCAGATCAGCGCTGGCGCGCAGGCGATCGCCGGTGCGGCACAGATCACCATGGCCAGCACCATGGCGGTTGATCCAACTGGCCGGGCCACTGTGTTGGTGAACCAGTTCGCGATGGTGGGGGTCGCTCTGGCCAGTCCGGCGGCCATCGGTATGAGGACCAACGGTAGCCACTTGAGAGGTTCGCGCATCGCTTCGAAGAGCGGAAGGTGGCTGAATGCCAGTTCGTACAGGAAGCCGAATGGGCCGGAGGCTCCGCAGGAGGCGATGACGCCGAACACCATCATCCCGAAGAAGACTGGCCCGCGCACTGCCCGATCCTTGGCGTAGCCGCCGAAGCCGATGAACACCAGGACGAGCAGCACGATCACGATGGGGATCCACCACATCTGCAGCGAGGACCCGACCCCGATGGTGCGTTCGCGCCAGAAGCCGCGCAACGACAGCACTGTGATCAGCAGGCCGGAGTCGTCCGGACGGGTGGCATATTCGGCCAGCGCGGCGGAATTGACGTTGGGCACTCGAACTCCGACCAGCCACACGACGAGGCCGTAGGAGTACACCGTGGCGGCCGCTATCACCGTCAGCACCAGCCGAACAATGGAGCGTTTGCTGGGATAGGGCAGCAGGGCGACAATCAGCAGCGTCGCCCCGCCCAACCAGGCCATGTGCGGGGTGATGGCCATGCCGACGGCGTACCAGCCAGCCGTGCGTGCGGAGAACCAGCGGTCCGAGCGCTTGGCGTTCAGCGCGGCCGCCAGTAGCCACGGCAGACAGGCGACACCGATCAGGTACGGCACATGCCCGGCCGCGATCCGGGTGACCACGATCGGGTTGCAGGTGATGGCCAGGGTCGCCACAACGGTCTGCGAGGTGGTTCCGCGAACCAGGTGGGCCATACCGGCGGCAGCGAGTGGGAAGAAGACCAGGATCAGCACCCAGGCGGTGGCGGCCGATCCGATGACATCGCGCAGCGCCTGCACCCCGATCCGCCAGGGCAGGCCGTCGATTTGTTCCCCACTGATCCCGTAGAGCCGCCCGGTGGTGGTTTGGTTCGGCCCGCTGATCCAGTCAAGCAGGATCAAGTAGCCGCTGCGCACCCATGGCATGACCACCGCCACGCCCACCAGCAATCCGATGGCTGCGCCGAGTAGGACCTGCACCGTGTGGTTGTTGATCGACTCCGCGCGCCAACGGACTCTGGCGCGGCCCTCATCGAGGGCTGTGCTCATGGTCGGTCCAGCTCCGGGGGCAGGTGGGCGGCCTGCACGACCCGGGCCAGCAGATCGGCAAGCGGGTCCGGGGTATCGCCAGAGCTGTCCACGATCATCGACCCCAGCCGGGCAGGCTGTTCTGATACCAACTGGCGGAACCGCTGCTGCTGGGCCGCCTGCTCAATGGCCGGGCGCTCCGGCTTGCGTGCGTGAATGACATCGTCGGCGGCATCAGGGAGCACCAGGAAGTCGGGCCGCGGAAGCAGTGCCTCGACGAGACGCGCGGCCGGCGACCCGGGCCACGGTGATTCGCGCAGGTCGTAGACGTAGCGGTCTGCGACGACGATCTGGTGTCGGGCCAGTGCCGGTGCGACGTTGGCGAGCCACTTGTAGATGTACTCAGCCGCGTAATACCAGGCTGCCAACTGACGGATTCGGGGGTTGCCGAGCTCCTGGGCCCGTGGCGGAGTGCTCGGCTCAGAGGGCTCCTCGGCCGAGGTGTCAGAGCTTTGCGCTTCGATCGCGACCCCAAGCATTTTCCTGGCTAGGTTCACTCCGGGCAGGTTTCCGCGGGCCATTCCGAAGTAAGGTGAAACGACCTCGAAACCGACCCGAACCAACCGATCAGACAGGTTATGGGCAACCGTGGACTTACCCGAGCCGTCCGTGCCGACGAGCACCACGACGACTCCGCGCGTGCGCAGCCCCAGGGGTCCGGCTCGATGACCGGCGGGCAGCACGACGTGGCGTTGTTGCCAGGTCGACCGGAGGTTCCGCGGGCGCAGGCTCGACTCCAGCAGCTGACGCCGGGCAGCCTTGGCCAGTCGCTGCGATGGCTGGCGAGTGCGGTCGACCAGCAGCAACTCGACCTGAGCGACCCAGGCAGCGCCCAGCCCCTGCTGCCACAGTGCTGCCGCGTTCGACCGATCCCAGGCGCTCAGGCGCGCCCATTGGTCACGGGCCTGGTCCAGTCTCGGCGTTGGCGGCAGGCCGCCACGCAGCAGTTTGCGCAGCACCAGGTCCGCCACAGCGGCGGCTCCGGTCAGTCGCGGTCCATCCGGGCCAGGTTCGAGCTGTACGTCCCGAGCTGCCATCAGCAGCACCGGACCGACCATCAGGTCACCGCGGGTCACGTCGATTACCGCCAGGCCAGCCGGCGTCTCCACGGCATAGGACGTGTGCCTGAGCCGGCGCGGGTCGTCCGACTGTTGCACGCGCGCGCTGGGCAGCAGCGTCAGCAGCGCATCCAGCACGTCGGCTCCGACCTCGTCCGCCCAGACATCAAGGTCGGCTGGGCCGTCCTGCCCCAGCCAAGTAGCCAATGCGTCGTTGGCCCCTTGCCAGCCCGCTCGGCCGCCTACGGCTGGGATCAGCTCGGTCAGGGCCTGAATCAGCAGGTCCGCCAGATCCTGTCGGCTGGGCCGCAATGCGGTCGCTGCTTGCTCCACGGTCGTGTCTTCCATGAGTACCTGGCCTCGGGTCGTTGGGACTTGCGCTCGGGGGTAGCCGTGTCGTGTCTGACGGTACTCGGTTGGCTGCTGTGACTGCCCTTCGACAGCGTCTGCGGGTGCCGTCCTTGCGGCCACGATTGTCGTGGTCGCAGTTTCGCCAGCGCGTGCATGGTGGCTGGCTTCGGATCGCCTGGGTCGTGTCCCGGCCGTACCTGATCTGTTTCGCGCTGACGGCGTTGATCGTGTCGCAGTGGTTTGATTCAGGGTCCTTTATCGCCTCCGGGGACATGGGCCCGCTCATTCGCCGCGGCTGGGAGCCCGAGGCGAGCTGGACCTGGAACCATTCGACCACCGGCGCAGGCAGTTCCGCCTACAACGTTGGCCGCGGTTTCGAGTTCCTGCTCATCGACGCGGTCAAGCTGCTCGGCGGCGACGAGACCGTCGCCCACTGGCTGTTCTATGTCTGCATTTACGGTTTCGTGTCCGTTGCGGTGGCCTTCTGCGTCCGCTTCTTCGTCAAGAACGACTTCGCCGTTGTCGTCGGCGGCATGTTCGCCGTGCTGAACGGGTTTTTTCTGACCCGGATTCCGAACCCGTTGAATATCATCTCGGTGGCCACCATCGCGCTGGTGACGGGCCTGGCGCTGCGGGTCGCAGCAGGACGGCCGATCTCGCCGGTGTGGGGAGGATTCGCCCTGCTGCCGGTGTCGTTCCTGGCGTTCAACCCGCCGATGATGTTGGTCGCGTTCGCCTGGTCGGCTGCCGGCACGTCGTTGGTGGCGCTGCTGGTGCTCGGACGCTCAAGTCTGTGGCGGTTGCTCAAGTGGTTCATTCCGTTGGCGCCCTGGGCGTTCGTGCTGAATGCCTGGTGGTTGATCCCGGTGGCCTGGTCGTTCCTGGGCGGCGGCGGCGCCCAGACCAACGCGAGCTTCCAGGATCCGAGCAACTGGGCGTGGTCGCAGGCTCAGAACCAGATCCCCAACATCCTCACGCTGGTTGCCAACTGGGCTTGGGTGAAGCCGCAGTACCTGCCGTTCGCGGCCAGCATGGACCAACCGTGGATCATCTGGGTGCGGTACCTGATTCCGGCGCTGGTGTTCGGGGCACCGTTGCTGGCGCGCCGCTCGCTGCGCCGGGCAGCGTTCGCGCTGATCGCGGTGTCCTTGGTGTTCGTGTTCCTGGCCAAGGGTCTGCAGCCGGTGTGGGCGCCGATCAACCTGTGGATGTACAACCACGTGCCGATGTTCTGGTTGTTCCGAGAACCTATGAGCAAGCTCGGCCAGGTTCTGGTGATCTTCTTTGCGGTGCTGATCGCCATGTCGGTCGATGGGGCCTGGGCGCGGGTCAAGTTGGTGCCGCGACCCCGCATTCGTTGGGCTCGGACATTGGCCGTCGTGGTCACGCTGGCGGCCTTTGCGGTGATGGCCTATGCATACCCGATCTATACCGGGGCGGTGATTCCGGATGTGCGGCCGCAGCTGCCCAGTGCCCACGTGCGCGTGCCGGACTACTGGTGGAAGACCACCGCGACCCTCAATGCCAGTCCCAAGCCCGGCAAGCTGCTGATTCTGCCACTGGACGACTACTACCAGATGCCGACGGTGTGGGGATTCGCCGGTTCCGACACGATCGCCAACCTGCTGTCCACGGTTCCGGCGATCATGCCCAAGCCCGACGGCTACTTCGGTGATGGGCCGGGCTTCGGTGCCAGCGTGGCGGCAGTCGAGACCGCGCTGCTGTCGGGCGATACCCAGGCCGTGCCGAAGTTGCTGGCCGCGATCGGCGCGTCTCGGGTCATGGTTCGACATGACCTGGTCAACGGACTGCCTGGGCGCACGTTCGCCAACGATCAGATCCTGACCGCGGGGTTGGCGAACACGCCGGGGATGACGCGAACCATCACCGGCACCCTTGATGTCTGGGAACTCGGCGACGGCTCGATGCCCAGCGTGCGAGGCTTCGAGCGGGTACTGGATGCGCCGTGGCAACCGAGTGCCGGAGCGGCCGCCTTGGGAACCATGTCCGGCGAGCGGGCGATCCAGGCCCAACCCACCCCGAAGGGGGCGGTCCCCGACCTGACCGATCCGAGCCCGCAGGTCAGTACCGATGTTGTCAACTGGCCGGCGCCGGCAGTCAAGAGCGGCGTTCCCAAGACCACTGTGAACCTCACGGGCGGCACTTACCTGATAGGTCAGCGGGCCCGGGCGGCGGCAGTGCTGGCGGCGAAGATGGCTGGCAACCGCAAACTGGTTCTGCAGGACCCGACGAAGGTGACGATCAACGGTGCGGTGGTATCGACCCGACCGCCGCTGACCGTGCCGACGAAACAGAATCTGGTCGCCGTCCAGACGACCGGTCGGGCCGTCTCGCTCGATGGCTGGATGCAGCGGAACTCACCCGGGACTGAGTCCAGCGGTGGTGCCGACGCCACCGTGGTGGTCGGGTCCGGAACGACGCTGACCGGGTACGCACGGTCTGCCCAGCCGGCGCTGCCCACCAAGTGGAGCGAGGTGTACGACTGCAACAACTACGAGCCCCGACCCTGGAGCGAACTCGGCCTGGTGTTCACCCAACCCGGTGGGGTGTTGCAGTTGTCGGCCAAGGATCACGCCGCCTGCACTCGGACCACGCTCAAGGACGCCAAGCCAGGACGGACCTACCGGGTGCGGTTCGAATCCCGTCTGGTCAACGGCAAGACGCCTGAGTTGTGCCTGTGGCAAGTCGGACTCGACGGCTGCATGCCAACCCCGCGGCTGGACAACTCCAACAAGTGGGCGCCGTTCGAGCAGATCGTGACCCTGGGCAAGAACGCCCAGGGCTTTCAGGTGATCTTCTACGCCAACGTCGGGGCCAGGCTGATACCGCCGACCAAGACTCAGTACCGCAATGTGCGGATCGAGGCGCTTGACCCGGTTCTGTCCACGCCTATCACGCCGCCGGAAGTTCCCGACCACGAGATCAAACTGCCGAAGGGCAACGCTCAGATGTCCATCGTTGGCGGGCCTTCGGGCAGCGTTTTCACCGATTTTGGACCGGTCGAGAACTGCTACAACACCGGGCAGTACACCATCGACCAGGCCGGTATCACGGCGACCAAGTTGCCGAACGAGCCGCAGCCCGCCTTCCAGTTGACGGCCAAGCACGATCGAGCGTGCATCAGTGCGGACGCACCTGCTCTGGGAGCGTCCTCGCTGTATGTGTTCTCGTTTCAGGGGCGGTCGGTGGCGTTGCGCAACCCATCGTTCTGCATCCTCTACAAAGGCCCGGAGACCTGCGCGAAACTGCCGGTGCCGGCACCCTGGACCAACCAGTGGAGTCCCTACAGCACACTGCTTGTCCCGAACAGGTCGGCGATCGAGTCGCGGATCTATTTGTACGGTGGTCGAGACTTGCAGGGCCGGTCCGAGGCGATCGTGGAGTACCGGGATGTGCAATTGATTCCGGTGTCGTCGCCGTCGACCGTGGTGCTCGTGAAGAAGACCCCGCCGGTGGCCGCAGCTTCGGTGTCGTACCAGCGACTGAATCCGGCGCAGTACAAGACCGAGGTCACCGGGGCGACTCCGGGGACCACCGCGGTGGGATTGACTGAGACGTACGCCCCCGGTTGGGCGCTGCAGGGGGCCCCGACAGCAACGCATGTGACCTTGCAGGGGTGGATGAACGGCTGGATAACGCAAACAGCCGACCTGTCCGGGACCATGACGTACGCCCCAGCGATGACCGCTCGCAAGGCGCTTTACGTGTTCCCAGTAGCGGTGCTGGCAGGCATCATTTGGTTGCTGCTGCCGTGGCCGCGCCGCTGGCGCCGACGGCGCGCTCAGCGATGGCGGGAGCGTCATCACCAGAAGGTGCGTCGAAGGGTTGACAAGCGCGCCCGACGGCGGGTGGAGCTTGCTGCGGGCAGACGACGCCGGCGACTGCGCAAGGGGCCTCAGGAGGTGACTGGATGAGTGAGGAGCAACTGAGCGCGGCAGCTGTGGGTCAGGGGGCCGAAACCGATGCCGACGTCGTCATTGATCATCCGCGCCGCCGTTGGCGGGGGCCGTGGCGGCATCGCATTGCCGTGCTAGCGGTCGTGATCGTGGTGCTGGCGGTGGCAATGTTCTTGTTGCTGCGCTCCTGCCAGCCACCCGGGCCGAACGGGTTCCGGGTGATCGCGGTAGGCGACAGTGCCTGCCAGCCCGACGACCCCAACTTCAACAACGGCAGTGGCCAGAACGGCTGGTGCTACGGCAAGGCGGTGTCGGATCTGGCGCTGACCAAGAACCCGCAGATGGTCTGGGGGCTGGGGGACTACCAGTACGAGGTGCCGACGCTGGACTACTACGTCAACGTCTTCGCCAAGGAATGGGGTCGACTGTCCAAGATCACCGAACCTGCGGTGGGCAACCAGGAATACAAAGTGCAAGATGCCAGACCCTACGTCGCCTACTTCCTGGACAAGACCCGCTCCGAGCACAACTTCTTCTACTCGTACGACATCGGTTCCTGGCACATGATCGTGTTGAACTCGAACTGCACCATCGTCGCGGGTGGCTGTGGGCCGGATTCGCCGCAGGTCAAGTGGCTGCAAGAGGACCTGGCGGCGAACCACAGCAGGTGCATTGCGGCGTACTGGCACCATCCGCGTTGGTCGACTGGCATCAATGGCAGCGACAATCGAGTTGGCTTCTTTGCTCAGGAGCTGGTCAAAGCCAAGGCCGACATCATGTTGTCCGGTCACGAGGCCGACTACGAGAGATTCCCGCCGCTGGATGCCGCCGGGAATCCGTCGCCTGACGGGGTTCGTCAGTTCGTCGTCGGCACCGGTGGTCAGGTCATGTACACCCCAGTTCGCAACCCTGGGGCCAAGCCTCGTAAGGAACCCGCGAAGGAGGCCTCGAACTTCACCACGTCGGGCTTCCTCGAGTTGACTCTGTACCAGGATCACTACGACTTCGACTACCGAACGGTCGACGACACGATCACCGACTCCGGCTCAACCGCGTGCCACCAACGGTGAGCGTTTGACCGGCTCTGAACCCTTCAGACCCGGTACGATCGTGTCCCCGGCTGCGAGATGGATTCCCAGATGACCCGAGACCGCGAGTTTCGCACGATTGAGCAGACCCGCCATGCCGACCGGTCCTGGCGGCGATGGGGTACCTACCTCAGTGAGCGGGCGTGGGGAACGGTTCGCGAGGACTACTCGGCAGACGGCGACGCCTGGTCCTACTTTCCTTTTGACCATGCTCGCAGCCGCGCCTACCGGTGGAACGAGGACGGGCTGGCCGGGTTCTGCGATGACGAGCAGAACCTGTGCTTCGCCTTGGCGCTGTGGAATGGCAAGGACGAGATCCTGAAGGAACGGCCTTTCGGCCTGACCAACTCGCAGGGCAACCACGGTGAAGACGTCAAGGACTACTGGTTCTACACCGACAATGTCCCGTCCCACTCGTACGCGTCGATGGTGTACAAGTACCCGCAGGTGGCCTTTCCGTACGACGACCTGATCGCTTCAAACGCAGCGCGGGGGTTGGATGAGCCCGAGTACGAGCTGCTTGACGCGTTGCGCGAGGACTGGCTGGCGAACCGCTATTTCGATGTGGTCGTCGAGTACGGCAAATCCGGTCCGGAGGACATCTGCTGCCGGGTCTCTGTCACCAACCGTGGTTCCGATGAGGCCGTGATCCACGTCCTGCCGCACGCCTGGTTTCGCAACACCTGGACCGCCGATCCCTCGCAAGTGCGTCCGGTGATGAGCGTTGCCGGGCCGGGCAAGGTGAAGGTGGAGCATCCGCAACTCGGGACTCGTTGGTGGTATGTCGACGGCGATCTGCTGTTCTGTGAGAACGAGACCAACAATGAGCTGCTTTTCGGCTCAGAGAATGCGTTGCCATACTGCAAGGACGGCATCAACGATGCAATCGTTCACGGTGACGACGGTGCCGTGTCCAAGGCGGCGGGCACCAAGTCTGCGGGCCATGCCGAGATCACGATTGCCCCCGGGCAGACCGAGGTCGTCCGCTGGCGGTTCAGCCCGATTGAACTACATGATCCCCTCGGGGCGGTCGAGGACATCCTGACGTTGCGCAGGGCCGAGGCAGATGACTTCTACGCCAACATCCAAAGCGACCAGCTGACATCTGATGAAACGGCTGTGCAGCGCCAGGCACTTGCCGGTTTGCTGTGGTGCAAGCAGTTCTATCACTACGCGGTGGATGTGTGGCTCAAGGGCGACCCAGGGCAACCGGTGCCCCCGGAGCAGCGATGGTCTGGACGCAACTGCAAGTGGCGCAACGTCGTGAACTCGGACGTGTTGCTGATGCCGGATGCGTGGGAGTATCCCTGGTATGCCAGTTGGGACTTAGCCTTCCACTGCGCGACTATGGCGCTGATCGACCCGGAGTTCGCCAAGGATCAACTGCTGCTGATGATGTCGACCCGGTATCAGCATCCGCATGGGATGTTGCCCGCGTACGAGTGGAACTTCTCGGACGCCAACCCGCCGGTGCTGGCCTGGGCGACGTGGCAGGTGTATCAACTCGACGCCTATCGCAATGGCACTGGCGATCGGGATTTCCTCAAGGCGATGTTGTCAGCCTCGACCATCCATTTGGCTTCGTGGCTCAACCGCTTCGACCCGGATGACCAGGGACTGTTCGGGGGCGGCTTCCTCGGTCTGGACAACATCGGGGTGTTCAACCGGGACGATCCGATGCCCACCGGCGGGCAATTGCTGCAGGTGGACGGCACGGCCTGGGTTGCCGCCTTCACACTGCAACTGATCGAGATCTGCGCCGAGCTGGCCACCGAGGACCCGTCCTTCGGCTTGCAGCTGGAGCGTTTGCTGTTCAGCTACGCTCAGGTCGCCCACCGCATCGCGACCGGAGCAGGGGGAGCCGCCCTGTGGAGCGAGGATTTGAACTTCTACCGGGACGTCATCGACTTCGCTGATGGCCGGCACATCCCGCTCGACGTTGTGTCCCTGGAAGGTCTCATGCCGTTGCTCGCCAGTGTGGCGATTCCGCTGGGTCTGTCCCACGTCACCGAACTGCTGGCGCGTGCCGGCGACGAACTGAACGAAGTACACCCGGTGCTCGGCGGCTTTTCCCGCACGGTGGCGACCGGCAACCGGACCCACGACTTGTATGCGGTAGTACCTCCCGAGCGCCTGCGGCTCGTGTTGGATCGGATGCTTGATCCGAAGCAACTGCTGTCCGATCACGGCATCAGGTCCCTGAGTAGGGAGTACCTGAGCGCGCCGTACCGCTACTTCTTCGATAACCGACCGGTTACCGTCAAGTACTTGCCCGCCGAATCGGATAACCGAATGTTCGGCGGCAACTCCAACTGGCGCGGACCCGTGTGGTTCCCGATGAACTTCCTGCTGGTGCAGTCGATCAACGCATACGCACGCTACTTCGGAGACACATTCACCGTCACGGATCCGACCGGCTCGGGGAACGCGATGACCCTCCAGCAGGTGGCCGATGACCTCGCCACCCGTCTTGCCTCGATCTTCGTTCGAGACGAGGACGGTCGTAGGGCTGTGTTCGGCGACAACGACTACTTCCAGAACGACCCCCACTGGCGCGATCTGGTCTCCTTCTACGAGTACTTCGATGGGGATGACGGCCACGGGGTGGGCGCCAGTCACCAGACGGGGTGGACCGCTAC
>JBAXOQ010000029.1:0-22264 GCA_037133175.1 Actinomycetes bacterium | reverse complement strand
TCGTCATCAACCCAGTCGTCATCAACCCGGCCTGAAGCCCCGACACCATGCCGAAGGCACGCGCGCAGGACCAGCCACGGCCGCTTTGCGTCAACGACGAGCACGCGGGCGGCCGCCCCTCGGGCGATCACGATGACCATCGAGGTGTCCCGTTTCGGCAAAATCGGTGGGTGATAGCGCACCGTGAAAGGTCAGCCAACCGGGGCGCCCATCAAAACGTCGGGCTAGCCACACAGTATGGAACGTTCTCGTACCCCGGGTTGTGTGCGGCGGATCCATGCCGCTGACACTAGGACAGGAACGATTGTTCGTGGTAAGACGAGCAATAACATCCTGCCAGCTCGAGATGAAGGACCAGCAATGCGACGAATAGGTGCGGCACTTTTTGTCTGTGCCCTTGGGCTGGTGCTGGTCACCGGGTGTTCTACAACCGCAGCCACTTCACCGTCAGGTAGCTCCTCCGCTACCACGTCGGCGAACGCGTCAGCGAGCGCGTCGGCCAGCGGCGCCAAACAGGCATGGGTCAGGGGCACCCATGTGACGTTCACCAACGGCACCGGCAAGACTGTCCAAGTCGGCACCGCGACCGGCAAGGGCGACTCCGTGCCTGAGACCACGCAGTCAGCGTTGGCGACTGGCAGTTCGACCACGGTGACCGACGACTGGAAGTCGGCCAGCGGCTCAAACGTCTTCGTCCGTGTCGTGTACTCCGATACCGACGTCTTGGAGATGAAGGTGGCCAACCCGGGGATGGGCACACCCTCCATCGTGTGGCGCAAGGGCTACTCGGTCTACAACTGGAGCTCCAGCGCAGGAGACGTCGGCGAGTCGACGTTCGACGAAAACACCACCCAGACCCTCGTGATGGAGGGCCACAAAGTTACAGCCACGCGCGGTGGTGATGACGGCGACAACAAGAACTGGACAATCACGCTCAATGACTGAGCCGTTCGAAACATAGCGGTGCGTGCGGCGGCTGACTCGGTTTCATACGCTTTGAAGACCGAGCCCGTAACACCCGAGCTATCCACAACCTGAACAAATGGGCGGCTCGCTGTGCGATCCGATCGGTGTGCCAGTCGGTGAGACGCGCATGGGCGTGGGCCAGTTGCGAATCAGTCAGCAAGATGTTGTCGCGCACATGCTAGGGAACCGGTGTTCCGGAATGCGGAACGTGAATCGTCGGTCGAGCCGCGCGGATCATCGGGAATCACGCTGCCGTGACCGGGGATCGACCCGGGCGCCGAGGCACGGGTCACGGGTACCGAGCCTCGTTGCCGTCGAGGAGCCGGTCCCCGGAGTTCAAGTTCTTGTGGTGGCTCAGGATGAGTCGTTTGTGGGCCGGTGATTCGGCGTCGTGTCCGAAGTGCTTGTGGACCCAGGACAGTTTGTCCGACCAGGCGGACGGGTGGGGCATGCGGTCCGGGTCGGTTCAACAATGACCGTTCCACCCATCCTCACAACCAAAACTACCGCGACCGTCTGACATTGCGGCCTGCGCGAAATGCCCCGCATTAGGCCAACCAGGGCACCTGCTGTGGCTGGCTTCGACGGCGCCCCGGGCTGCTGCGGTATGACTGGATGGTGGCGTTCCCCTTCACGGCCGTCACCGGGGACCTGTCACCAGATGCACCCCAACGACTGGTCATCGGCAAGGATGACTTAGGCGACGTTGCCACCCAGGTTCGGGCGGTCGCCCGCGGTGCCGAACCGGCCGGCGAACCGTCCTCGCCTGGCTGGGTCGTGTCCGCGCTGAACCTGCTGCTGGGGCGGGGCAAACCGGCCCGCGATTTCGTCGCCGAAGCCGCCGTCCACGAGGGTCACGTTGATCGGCTCACCACTGATCAGTACACGGTGCTGGACCTGGTCGAACGCAACCGCCACATTGAAGTGGTCGGCGGTGCGGGCTCGGGCAAAACGTGGCTCGCGTTCGAACAGGCCCGCCGCTGGTCCGCCCAGGGCCACCGGGTGGCGATGCTGACGTTCGGCCGCGGCTTGGCCACCTACCTCACCGATCGCACCGCGGGCGACCAGCCATCGACTTCACCCAGGTTGGGCTCCACGAGAACCTGCGCAACACCCGCCAGATCGCCACCGCGTTCAGTGAACTGATCACCGACCAAGCCACCCCACGAGGCGGCACCGGGGCGCCGGTCCGGTACATCGAATGCGCGGCCGACGCTGTGCTCGACACCGCCTGCGACGAAGCCGTGAACCTGCTCGAAAACGGCTGGGAACCACTGCACGTCGCCCTGCTCACCACCTGCCACCGGCACCCCGTGCAGGTCGAGCAGCAACGCGGCGGTCAGGACTCCTACTGGTCGACCTTCTGGACCGGCCACGACATGTTCTACGGAACCGTCATGGGATTCAAAGGACTCGAACGGCCCGCCGTCGTGCTGGCCATCGACGGATTCCACGACGGCATCGACCCCGACGAAGTGCTCTACTGCGGAATGAGCCGAGCCCGCGACCTACTCATCGTCGGCGGGAGTCGCCGGCCGATGCCACCGCAGTTGCGTTCACCCCGCGCGTGCGCTGGCGCGGTCGCCTGCTTGCCACGCACCCACCGATCGAGCACCGAATCGCCAGGCTTCGGGCCATGGACCAGGATTCGGGCCATGGACCAGGATTCGGGCCATGGAACAGCAGGCAGGTTGAACCCGGGCCAAGCGTCCACCACTTGGCGGCAGGCCCGAAGAACCAGCGACCGTTCCAGCTAGTGGGGGCCTTTGGGCGAGTCGGCGACGTTCGGCCATCGACTTCGGACGGACCCGTGTGATGGACCTAACTGACCGGCAAGCCGGTTGCGCCTATCCCGGCTCGATAGTGCATGCTTCTGGTTCCATCGTCGGCGTCGGAGGTTCTGGGTATGGCGAGGCGGGGCACGTTGCGGCGCTGGCAGGATGAGGCTCTGCGTGCCTTTGCGGCCAGCGGCGCAGTTGACTTTCAGGTGACCGCGACGCCTGGGTCCGGCAAGACCAAGTTCGCTGCCATAGCCGCGCTGGAGGCATTGGCGGCCCGGCGGATCACGCAAGTCATCGTGGTTGCACCGACCGACCACCTGCGCACCCAGTGGTCCGAAGCGGCGTTCGCGCTCGGACTACGCCTTGATCCGACGCTGACCAATGCTGATGGCGCAATCCGCAAGGGCTTTCAGGGCTACTCCACGACCTACGCCCAAGTCGCGGCAAACCCCAGGCTGCACAGGCGCCGCTGCGAGGCTGGCCGAACGTTGGTCGTGCTGGACGAGATCCATCACGCTGGCGATGGATTGTCCTGGGGTGAGGCGATCCTTGAGGCTTTCGGCGGGGCTACCCGTCGGTTGGGGTTGTCAGGGACTCCGTTCAGGACGCGGCCCGGCGAGACGATCCCGTTTGTGCAGTACGAAACAACTGGCGCCCTCATGCGCAGCGTCGCCGACTACTCCTACGGCTACGCCCAGGGCCTGGACGACGGTGTGGTGCGGCCAGTGGTCTTCGCCGCCTATACCGGCCAAACCCGCTGGATCAACAGCGCCGGGGCGGTGATCACGACGACTCTGTCCGGTCAGCACGGCGGTAAGGACAACACGAAAGCCGATGAAGCACTTGCCTGGCGAACAGCCCTCGATCCGGGCGGGCAATGGGTTCCCCATGTGATCGCGGCGATGGATGACCGCATCAGCCACCAACGCGTCCACGGCATCCCGGATGCTGGCGGCCTGATTCTGGCCAGTGACCAGGACAGTGCCCGCGCCTACGCCCAGATCGTGCACCGCGTCACCGGTCACACCCCAACGCTGGTCCTGTCCGACGACCCGACGGCGTCGAAGAAGATCAATGAATTCCGCGATTCGGACACTCGCTACGCGGTCTGTGTGCGCATGATCTCCGAGGGCTGCGACATCCCGCGGGCCACCACCATCGCCTACATGACCAGCTACCGAACCTCGCTGTTCTTCGCCCAAGCGGTCGGGCGAGTAGTTCGATCTCGGCGGCCGGGCGAAACCGCCACCGTCTTCCTTCCGGCCGTGCGCCCCTTGCTGGCACTTGCCGCCGATATCGAAGCCGAGCGCGACCACGTCATCGCGCTCAAGCCAGACGCGGACGAGTCGGACCTTGATGCGCTGGTGGACACCAGGGCCGAAACGGCGACCGTCGAACAATGGCGTCCCCTCGGGGCGGACGCCCAGTTTGCCCACGTCCTTCATGGTGGCCGAGCCCACACCGGCCTCGCCCCAGCGGCCGCGCAGGCCGACGGGCTCGGGCGATCCTTGACCGATGACGACGAGGACTTTCTGGGGTTTCCCGGCCTGCTCACCCCAGAACAGACCGCCTCCCTGTTGGCCAAACGCGACCACGCGAACCGGCGAAAGGCAGCCAAGGCGGGAGTGTCGCACCCCTCCCGCAGCGCCGACACGGGGCCTGGAGCACCCGAGCCGCCGTGGGAGGAACTGGCACGCCTGCGGCGAGAGTTGAATACCGCGGTCTCGGCTGTCGCCTCAAACACCGGCGAGCCCCACGCAAAGATCCACATGTGGGTACGCCATGCCGTCGCCGGTCCACCCTCCCGAACAGCAGATGCGGACACCCTGCGCCGCCGACTGACTGCTACCCGCCAGCGCCTCACCAACAGAACCGTGCCGTCCAACTAGCCTGCGGCCCCTCTCTGGCCGATCATGCCTTGCGGTGGAGTTGCCAGCACCCGTCTGGTGATCTTCATCAAGTCGAATTGTCGGACCATCGTGTGCTCCTTTGATATGACGCTGGCCTGGCTGCCAACTTCTGATCAGTACTGTGCGCACGCATTTGAGGAAAGGCAGACACCCGACGGCATGCGGGCGGTTCACTGGCAGGACATGTGTGGCGTTTCTGCTGACTGTGACGCCCAGGCGCAGCAGCGAAATATCCGACGCAGCACCGGAACCACCTCGGCACGCTTCATCCGCGAACGGCGGCGCGATCTGTCTGCCAGTTGCCCCGTACAGTCCTCCTCCACCCCCGGTGGCCCAGCATGTGCTGTGGGCTCAACCGAGATCGGTGAGGGCAACCAGCAGGTATCCGGTCAGGCTGCCCAGCAGAACCGACACCCGGCAACGGGTCCAGTGGTTCACGTCCACGCCGAGGATCTGCAAGGTCAGGAACGGCAAACTCGTGATGACTGGCAGGAACGGAATCTGCCGGGTCACCGCTATCGCGCCTGCCAGCAGCAGTTACCTTCCGTTCAAGAAGGTGTACGCCATCCGAGCCAGGTAGACCGTGACCCGTGTCCTCTTGAGCGGTAGCGGATCTTCCCAGGGACGCACTGGCGGTCGCGGACTTCCTAACGCTTTCGGGTTTGACCTGAGTGTGGCGCTCTAACCTGTGGTTTTGTGTTGCTGGGTAGGCGGGTCTGCGCAGTGCCGGGGTTGCACAGAGTTCCCAACTGGCGTTGCGCGGACCGTAAAGGCTAGTTCGGGGGCTCCTGCGGCGCGGATGCGCACCCGGTGTCGCCAACGTGGCCGGCCCCGCGCAATCGAAGCACCCCCCGATAGAACACTCCCCGGCCGCGGTACCCCTGTCCCACGATGGTGGCCGCGCCGGGTTGAGTGCAATTCTGGTGGCCCGGTCGGGTCACCCGTTGGTCCCTGTGATGGCTGTCGTTTTGCGGACTTCACTTTCTCCTGGGATATCGGAACCATGGACTTGGTTGGAGTAAAACTGATGGTGGTGGGGGGAACAGCGTCCGCGCCTACACCTGTGGTGGCAAGAAGGACTGGTTCCTTCCCTCCAAGGATGAGTTGAATCAGTTGTGTCGTTGGGCGTGGAACCAAGCTACCGGCCCCACCGAAACGGCAACCTGTTCCGGTACTGGGTTCACGCCACCGAACAGGTGGTTAGGCAGCGGAGCTTACTGGTCCTCGTCGGAGGGCAACCAGGTCTTCGCTTGGTACCAGTCCTTCGGCACTGGCCGCCAGGACGGCACCAGCAACCTCGACTGGCTCCTCGTTCGGCCAGTTCGGGCTTTTCGTTGGGCTCAGCGTGTCCTCGACTACCACCAAGTGTTGCCAGGATTGCTTCTGCATCTTTGGGTGCACACCCATCCCTCGGCGACTGACGCACCTGCAGAGCGTGCCCGCCAGATGTACGACGACTTCAACGCCGACATCGAGCTATCGGCTGACCTCGATTGAGTCACAGAAACGGTGAGGGGCTGCACTCTGTACGAGAAGTCGATGTTTCACCAGACCGCAGAAATCCAATGCGCATCGCGACCTGGGTAAGTGGGTTGGGGCAGACCCATCGCGCCGACGTCTTACCTACCCGACAGGCACGTGTGTTTCCTCCGGTGCGGTCCCTGCGTCAGCGCTGGCGGTCGATGAGCCCTCGACGCTGACTTTCGGCAAGATCTTATTGAGCACTCTGGGCAGATACCAGTTTGCGCGTCCAAGGATCGTCATCAGCGCGGGTACAAACACCAACCTGATCACGAAGGCATCCAAGGCGATGGCAACGGCCAGCGAGAACCCGAAGAGCTTGATAGTGGCGTTGCTTTGGAACACGAAAGACATGAATACGAAGAACATGATGGTCGCCGCCGCCACGACCACCAGGCCTGAACCTCCGAGGCCGACCCTGACGACCTTGCGATTGTCTTTGTCCACGCCCCATTCTTCCTGCATTCGACTGACCAAAAACACCTGGTAGTCCATCGAAAGCCCGAACAGAATCGCGAAAAGCATCACAGGTAGGAATGGCAGTATCGGTGCGGCCTCATGCACTCCGAACAACGAGTTGAAGTGACCCTGCTGAAAGATGAATATCGAAACGCCCAGGGCCGCTCCGTAGCTCAACAGAGCGGTGAGTGCTGCAGTGAGCGGGATCAGCAGGGAACGGAAGAGCACCATGAGCACGAGGAACCCGAGCCCGACAACCACCAACAGGAACAGCGGGAGCTTCTGCCGCAATGTCGAGCTGAAGTCCTCGGCAACAGCGGTGGCCCCGCCCACGTATGCGGTGATACCTGTGCCAGCGGTGGCTTTGGGGATTGTCGTACCCCGCAAGACATCCAGCAGTTCAGTAGTGGCATCCGATTGCGGATTAGATTTCGGAATTACCGTAATCAGCACGGTCTTGCCGTCCGCTGAGACGGCTGGCGATCCAGCGAGAACGGGTGAGGCCAGCGCCACACCAGGAGTCGCGCCGATGGCCTTGGACAACTCCTGCGCCTGTGGGAGGGACTGCGCATTCGGCAACTGCGCGACGACGATGAAGGGGCCGTTGGCGCCGGGTCCAAAGCCCGCGGCGGTCAAGTCAAAGGCAATGCGCTGAGGGTCGCCGCCGGGGTTACCGCCAGCATCAGGAAAGCCCTCGCGCAGGGATGCGACCGGGATTGCCAAGCCGACCATCAGCACCAGCGCACAGATCGCGAAGACCCAGCGCCACCGCTCCACCAATGAGGCGTAGGCGCGGAATCGACGGCCACGGCCAGGGCTTGGTGGTTTTCGAGCCCACGGTGCCTTCCAGGCGAACGTTCGGGGCCCGAGCAGCGAGACTATCGCGGGCAACAATGTGACAGCTGTGACCATGACGGCGACCACAGTGATACCGGCGCCGATCGCCAGGCCGTTGAGGAAGCTCATGCCCAAGGCGAAGAGTCCGCACAGAGCGATGACCACTGTCAGGGCTGCGAATACGATCGCTCGACCTGCGGTGCCGACCGCTATCAAAGCCGCGTCCGTCGGTTCAGAACCAGCTAGTATCGCCTCTCGGTACCGGTTCAGCATGAACAGTGAGTAGTCGAAGCCAACTCCTAGCCCGATCATTACTGCCAGGTTGGGGGCGAAGCTGGCCATGCTCGTAAAACTCTCAGCTATCGTCAGTAGTGACAGACCGGCAACCAGGCCGATCAAAGCCGTCATTAGCGGGAGTCCGGCAGCGACCGCGGAACCGAACATCACGAACATGACCAGCAGGGCAACCAGAATGCCCACTGCTTCACTAATCGGTGGCTCGGCAGGTCCAGAGTTGGCGATGACAGTTCCGGATGCTCCGACGATCAATCCGGTCACGTTGGTTAAACCCTGAACGTCGGCCAGGATCGCCTGTCCGTCACCCTTGGGTACTTCCGTGTCGGGCACTTTGAAAGCAATATTGATCTTCCCTACGGTTCCGGTGATGTTGACCAGCCCCGACGCAAGAGCTTCCAGCGGGGAAGCTGCGGTGTACGGGGACGACACGCTGGCTACCGATCCGAGGCTCTCGATGCGTTTGGTCGTCTCCGAGATTCTGGCCACGAGTGCTGGGTCAGTGATGAACCAACCATCAAGGGAGTACACGATCTGAACCGATGCGTTGTTCGTTGCGCTGCCAAAACTTGCCTCGAGCAACTCGGCTGCCTTGGAGGAATCGGTGCCTTTGAGTACAAAGGAATCGTCGGGTTTACCGCCATGCGTCGCAACCGCACCGAAGATCACTACCAACATCACCAGCCAGGCGATAATCGCCTGCCAGGGTCGCCGTACCGCCCATCTTGAGACCGGACCCACTGTGAACTCCAATCGCCAGGTAACTCCCCGTCGAGGTGAATAGGGTTGGTGAATACGGACAACGTAGGGCATGGCAGGCACAGATGCTGGCCACGACGGATTTCAGAGGGGTCTACTGCTGGTGGGAGGTCACCTCGTAGCATTGTTCTGTGCCGGCTGGTGAGCAAGAATCCTTGGTGGTCGCTAGTGAGGTGGGCCTCGACCAGTCGAACTCTGGGGTGGATCGCGGGCAGCGCGTTGGGGCTGGCTGGTTCGTTGATCCCAGTGTCCCCGGCTACCTTCGGTGGTGGAACGGGCAATATTGGACCCACGATCTGTACCCGGACGAGCGGTATGCAGTGCTGCACAGGCGGGTACCTGCCACCGTTGCACGCGATCTCGCGCTCGATCTAGCGAGGGAAGAGCGAACCGGCAAGCGCGCTCGCGCCGCCCTTGTCGGTGCGGCGGTTGCCTACTCGATCTACTTTCTGGTCTTCGGTCTGCTGCAGCGCCTGTTTACCAGTCAAGTCGTCAACTCATCCACTCAGTCTGTGGTCGGGAGCCCCCAACGCGACAAGGCGCCGCCAGATCAGACGTATCAGGTTGTGGCCTCTGTCGGTGTCCTTGCCGTTGAGGCCACCGTCCTCGTGGCTGGGGCCTTTTTTGTCGTCTGGATGTTCCAAGCGACCTCGATCGCCAAACGCCGTGGTATCCGAGCAAGATGGAATCCGATCTTCGCCATTTTCAGCTTCCTCATCCCGTTCTTGACCTATGTCGTGCCGTACCAGGCCGTCCGGGATGCGCTCCCGAAAGGCCATCCGGCACGTCGGCTGGTTAGGTGGTGGTGGGGACTGTACCTAGCGATGAATCTCTTGATGATCGTGGTTTTCCTGGTCACGTCGCTGTCGTTAGCGGTCTCGGTCGGCGTTGTCCTCGTTGGTGTCGCGGCTGCAATATCTTCGGTGCTTGTTGCTCGACAAATGATCGTCGCAATCAATCGGGCCCACGCTGAGATGCTTGGGAATGAGTCTACGACCGCCGCCAGCTGAGAAGCTCCCCAACAGTTGGGTTTGCCCGAACCCCGGGAATCCTGGCGATCCGGTCGGCGTCTCAGGCCGCCTTGTTCGGTTCTCGAATGTCGCCCAGTCGGTGTTGTTGATCTTGAAACTGGAGCTTTTGGAACGCTTGCGAGGGTCAAACTTTGGGTCAAAGGGTCAAGAAATCTCGACCCTCTAGCTACCTCCGGCCTACCTCGAGCGGGCGGATTTACCAAGCGGCGGCGAGGATCTGGGACGTCCGGGAGGGTGTGCGGTCGACCGGAAGCGGTGGCTGGGCGACTTGCGCTCGGTGTCGACTCTGAGTGCTTGTTGCCGAAGCGTATGCCAGCGACGATGGTGTGGGTCGAGTCAACGAACGAGCGATCACCGGCTCCGCGTCGACGCGGGCGCGCCGCCTGAATCAACAGTGGGGTGGACCGGGGCCTGTGCGTAACCCCATTTCACGCTCGGCACCTACTCCTTTCGGGGGTGACTCGGCGCCTCCTGGGCAGCGGTTCGCAAACTCAGGAGCAGTTTCCGCAAACTCGCGAAACGACGCGGGACTTCTCGCGATCTGTGTGAGGGCATCGGCTGCGCCAGGGTCGCACCATCTACTCATGGGTCTTCCCGCAGAAGATGCTTGGTGAGGTCCAGGGCGTCCAGTAAGAGATGGACATGACGGCCGAGGCGCGAGACCGTCGTATCGTCGTCGAACGATCGCGATATCAGCCGCCCGCTGTCATCACTTCCCGCACGATCAGTTGGTCGCCAGCGCTGTGGAGGTGGTGATGAGCCCGGTCATCAGGATGGTCGTCACCCGCAGCCACGGCCGGTCGCGATCGATCCTGCCGGGGTCCCCGATGGTCAGGACGACAAGGAAGGCCAACAGGATCGCCATGTAGGCGTACCGCAGACCGGGGCTCACGCGGAAGTCGCCGGGTAGCGTCGCGTGCAGCAGTCCCACCACGACCACGGCTAACGCCATCGGCCACCGGCGCTCACCGCGTCTCGCGGAGTCCTGCTCGGCGAGGGGCTGCTGGGTCGTCGGGCACACGTCACAATGGGGGGGGAACCTCTGGTCGCGCCCAGAGGTCAGCGAAAGACCGCGGTGCAGCAGGTCGCGCTGTTAACGTGACCCACGGTGAGGGCTGGGTCTGACAGACACGATGAGAATGCTGTCGGGGGCGACCGCGTGAGGCACCGTGGCAGCCACTTGCCGAGCAGAAGGGCTGGTGGGACAACCGCATGGTCAAAGCGCGATCCGCAGGCCGCCGACACGGGCCGATGAGATGGCTCGGTGTCTGTGCTCTCGTGGTCGCGCTGGCATCGTGCTCAGGCATCTCGGGGCAGTCCGACGAGCCCCCTGCTGCCGCGATCGGATCGTCACCCTCGGAAGGGTTCGTCCAGGTCCGACCGTCCGGCAACCGGACCGAACCACCGACCGACATCGCCTACCGGGACTACGGCGGCCAAGGGCGCCCGATCGTGCTGCTGACCGGGCTGGGCGACACCGCTGGGGTATTCGACCAACTCGGCCCGCTGCTGCGCGACCAGGGTCACCGCGTCGTTGCGCTGACCCGCCGGGGGTACGGCGCATCCAGCAAGCCCGGCACCGGATATGACCTGGCGACACGCACGCAAGACGATGCCGCGGCCATCACGGCGCTGCGGCTCGATCGAGGCGCTGTACGGGTTCCCGCTTGGCAATGGGACCGCCAACGTACGTGCCCAGTTCGCCTTGACCGACGCCGAACCCGTCGACACCTTCGATCCCAAGGCAGTCCCCGGGATTCTAGCCGGGGCGACCAAGCGCCCGCCCGCGTTCGCGGGGATGGCCGTCCCTGTGCTGGCGATCTTCTCGATGAGCACGGTCGGATCGGCATTTCCGTGGCTGAAAGGCGAGGACCCCGCGTCTGGCCAGTATCAACGGGCGACCCGATGCAACTAGCTGAGTATCGATATGCGCAACACCAGCGCCGAGCAGCTGGCACGCCACCAACCGCGGGCGTCTATCCAGAAGTGGGACGGCGCGAACCACTACCTGTACCTGCAATGGCCGGATCGGACGGCTGCTGCGATAGGCGACTGGATCGCGGCCACAATCCGATAGCCGCTTGCGTATCGTCGCTAGCGCAGATCAATCCACTGCCAGGGTCTGATTCCGGTGCTCTTCTTCGGCTTGACGAGCAACTCGGGGTCACCAGTCATCAGCGGGATTCGGAAGCGCAGAGCCGTTGCCGCCGCAAACGCGTCGGCATACGCCATCGGCATCGCAGCCTTGATCGCGGCGGCCGACAGGACAAGCGATGCGTCAGGAAGCTGGACATCAACGCTTGCACGTACGTCGGATACCACAGTGTCGGAGGTGGACTGGCCCAGTCTCCGGGTCATGATGTAGGCGACTTCTCCGAGGTTAATCCATGACATTAGGGCATCGCCTGAGTCCATCGCAGCCTCGACTTTGACCGCGTTGGGTCCATCGTCAAGAAGGGTCAGCACCGCCCAGGAATCCATCACAACCCGGCCACTCACGTGCCATCCTCGCGTTCCCGGTCAGCGGTGCGCTGCGCAACGAGGTCGGAGGTGAGCGAGAGGCCCCGGTACCGTCCGCGAAGCGGGGTTTTCGGTGCTGCCTTATGGCCGGCAACGTGATCGCCTTCGAGCCAGAAATCCATCCGGTCCCCGGGCGCAATGCCCAGCTGATCGCGCAGTTCCTTCGGGATAACCACTTGACCTTTCGGCCCAACACGTGAAGTCATACCGCTAGTATAACTCAGGATACACGAACTGCCCAGAGCTCGTCGAGACTCCGCATTGACTCATCAAACATGCCCGCGAAGTCGGACAACCCAAGAGCTATTGCGACGTTGGGTAGAACCCGAGGGATCGCTATTGGGGCCAGGCTACGTCGGCATTCCCGCCCCAGTGCTATTCCCCAGTGCTATTGATGTCACGCGGACTACGCTGAAGGTTCTCCCGAGGGCTCCACCGGGCCGGTGACAGGGTCAGCACCGGGCTGTGCGGCAAGGGGGTCGGTTGACTGTGGTTGAGCTGTTACACGTCGCCGCCGGATCAACAAGATTATGATGATCACGATGAGGGCGGCGAGAAAGATCACCGGTGAGAACCATGCCAAGCCGATGATCAAGCCGGTCCATGCGGCCGCGAACGCGTGGCCGACATCGCCAACCCAACTGGAGCTAGTGGCGATCGCAGCATCAGCGTCAGGGGTGAAGGCGACGGTGATTGTGCTCATAGCTGCCGAGTTCTTCAGATTCTCTTCCTGCGCGAGCATCGACTCCAGGGCAGCTTGCCGCTTGGTGAGTTCTGCTTCGATTTGAACGATCTCGGTGATGGTGTTGGCCTGTTTCAACAGCGCCCGAACTCGCTCGACCGATTCTCGCTGAGTTTTGATTCGAGCGGCCACATCCACGACTGCGTCGGTGACATCTTTGGAGTCAGATTTAAGCTGAGCCACGTCACCGATTTTGCTCAGCGCAGTCACAGAACTGTCGAACTTCGCGACTGGGACCCGCAGCGTTATCGTGGCAGTTTCAACGCCGGAGCCGGGGTAGCACCGCGGGACACTCGAAGGGTTGGAGCCACCAGGTTGGGCCCGTAGGTCGCAGTTGCCGTTACCTATGGACGTCGCAGATACCTCTCCCCCGGCATCAGCGGCGACCTGAGTAGCGCGTTCGAGACCCTGGTTTGGGTCTTGGATGATCACAATCATCGAAGCCGTCCGGACGATCAGTCGATCTTGTTCGGTGGCCTGGGCTGCTGCCTCGTTCGGGGGGGCTTGGACGGTGGACCCGCCTGCCCGAAGCGGCGCATCACTAGTTGAACTCTGACCGTCCGAACCCGGTAAGCCTGCGCCTGCCAATGTGCTGCAGCCCGCAAGAAGGAACATTCCCGATAGGACAGCCGCACCGACAACGCCAAGTTGTTTCCTCACGTCCGTAGGACGTCCAGACAGGGACTCTGGTTTCCCCTTTCAATGTCAAAGGCGAGACGGCGGGAATGTCGGACTCTTGCTGCACCATCAGCGGTATGAATTATCGGTCCACCAACAAGTGCGTGTACTCGGCGTTGTGGCCATCGTCGTGGTTGGTCTCCACCGTAGCCGTCACCGGCGAGCGCCCGCGTCAAGGTGCCACCGGACGTCATCCAGGACAGTCTCGTGGCCGGTGACTGAAGCGGACGGCGGCTCACGTTGCAGTGCTTCCAGCACGCGGAAGGTGCTGTGATGGCGAAGGCGCTGCTCAGTCCCAGAACGAAAGGATCACACGGGGCAGTCGGACGTTCCAGACCGACCGCGTGGGTTTGTCAAGGTGGGCTGGCCCCGGCTTGGCAAATCTGGTTGGCTCCACCGCTAGCGTTTGAGTGCGACCGAAAACGTGTAGCTGCGGGTTTCGGTCACGTTTGCGTTTTGGCCACGTTTTCGACCGCAGGGTTCCCTCGCAACCGCGCCCTCTACATAAAGGTGGGCAACGTGCGGCCGCAATCCCTCGATATCGATCGTTGATGAGGACGTCGCGCAGTCGCGGCAGATCCGGGTAGTTCGGTCGCGCTGACGTGAGCTTGGGCCGTGTCAGCGGGAGGTGGATCCAGGGGAAGTCAGGGTAGAAGTTGTCGGAGTTCGGCCGCGAGTCTGACCGTCGTCTCGATCTCGGCTTTACGGTTGGAGACACTCTCGACGTTGAAGCCGTGCGGCATGCCGAGCCGCTCGCAGAAGGTGCTGAGTTCGCGCGCGGTGGCGACGCACTGGTCGTAGGACTCCGAGAGGGTGTCGCTGGCGTGCGCGAGGGCGTTCTCCATCCAGCGAGGGACGTCTACGCCGAGCCAACGCAGGAACTCCAGCGTCTTCATGGACCCGCACACGGAGAGCGTGAAGATGATCGGGGCAGGGTCTGTCCCGGCGTCGAGGCACCCGTAGTGGTAGTCCGAGATGAGGTCCTTGGCGGCGTTGATGTCGTACACGACTTGGGTGACGAAGAACGAGCAGCCCTTGACCTGTTTGGCGATGATCCGTTGGTGCTCCTGGCGTCGGGCGGAATGGCGCTCCGGGATGGCGACGCCGCCGAGCACCAGTTTCGGATGGGTCTTGGACCACACTCCTTGGGCGGTCTCCAGGGTCGTGGCGACTGATGCGGACCGTGAGGGCGCTCCCACGAAGACGGTGGCGACCCTCGCGGGGTCCTGGGTGCGTAGCCAGGACTCGATCTGCGCACTGGTGTACTTGCCGACACATCGGTAGACGACAACCGGCTTGGTCCAGGCAGCTAAGTGGTTGGCGTAGAAGTCGGCCGGATCCACGGTCGGCAGGTAGGGGAATGGGCGTTCGTTGGCGGTGCGGTCGGTCTCGTCGGCGATGTCGTAGAGGATCAGCCCATCCAGATCCAGCGAGCTGAGCCGCTGCAACATCACATCTGCGATGTGCTGTTGCTCCTCGTGCGTTGACGAGCGGCGAGGAGGGGTCATCCCGAAGAGCAGCAGGCCGCTGTTGCGGCGGGCGATGCGCTCAAGAAGGCCATCCCGAGATTCCGGGGCACCCTGATCACTCATGGCCTCAACGCTAGCGCCAGGTACATTCCCAGCCCTCACTCATCTGAAAGAACGGCACGCTCAAATCCGGGCACGGACACAGTCGCCCGTCCTGAAACGGACCTTTGTCGCCAGTGGAGTCTCGGCGACTAGAAACGCGATCGCACGAGATCGAGCGTGTGGTTTCGGCTCACTGGCATCGGTGCAGTCACTAGCCTTCCAAGACAGGTTCGGGTGCGGCTCCCATGAGTAGGGTGAAGTTATGGCTGAACCTAAGACCCGACCGACCGGCGCCGACGTTGACGCGTTCCTCAGTGAAGTACCCGATGACACGCGGCGCAATGACGCGACCGCGTTGAGCGAGTTGATGCAGAGAATCACTGGCGAGAAGCCCGTGATGTGGGGACCAGCCATCGTTGGATTCGGCAGTCGACAACTGAAGTACGCGAGCGGACGTGAACTCGACTGGCCACGGGTCGCGTTCTCACCTCGCAAGGCCAACTTGACGCTGTACTTGACCTTCGACTTTGCCGAGTTCGCGGACCAGCTCGCCAGACTTGGCAAGCACACAAACGGCAAAGGCTGTCTCTACATCAAGCGACTGGCGGACGTAGACCAGACGGTCCTTGCTGAGCTGATCAAGGATGCGTTCGAAGCCACAACTGCCCGCTAGCCACCCAACTTGGGCACACCTACCCGGCCGCCCATTACTGGACGTTTGTGGTGCCGAGACCGTTCGGCTCTATCCGGCTGGCAGCGGAAGGGGGATGATTTCGGCCAGTTCATCGCCGAGTCGGTCCTGCTCAGTGTCTAGCTCGTACTGGTCTTGAATGTTGAGCCAGAACTGAGGACTTGTCCCGAACAATCGAGCCAACCGCAGGGCTGTGTCAGCACTAATGCCACGCTTGCCGTGCACGATCTCGTTGATACGGCGTGGGTGGACGTTGATCTTCTTTGATAGCCGATATTGAGTCATTCCCAGCGGTTTGAGAAAGTCCGCGGACAGTATCTCGCCAGGATGGATTGGTGCGAGGTGGTCGTTAGTCATGGCCGGGCTCCTTTCACTAGTGGTAGTCAACGATCTCTGCCTGCTCGGGTCCAGCGTCTGCCCATATGAAGCAAACGCGCCATTGATCGTTGATACGAATGCTGTGTTGGCCCATGCGGCTACCTGTGAGGGCTTCGAGTCTGTTACCTGGCGGTACCCGCAGGTCGGTGAGTGTCGTGGCGCTGTTGAGTTGGACTAGTTTGCGTCGCGCTGCTCGCTGAAGTTCTGGGCTCCAGCGACGTACGTGCTTACGAATCCAGACTCGTTCAGTTTCGCTGTTCCTGAACGAGCGGATCATCTACCTGATAGTAGCGGTATGCGCTATTAGCGGCAACCGTTATGCCGGGCGATAATGAGAACGGCCCGGGTCCGGCAACACGATCGGCGACTATCGGACCTTCTGTCGCCGCCTACGCTGCGGCGGCCGAAAACGCTCGGTATCGGCCAGCTTCTTGATCTCCCGGTGTCACTGAAGGTGGAAGCCAAGAACCTGCCCGCGCAGATATCGGTCCTGACGCTATCGTCGAATTTGTGGAAGACGAAGAGGCCGACCCCTGGGAGAGGTTCAGCAAAGATCACCGACTCGGGCGTGACTGGTGCTACCCCGTCAGTCTCAGAGATGTTTCGCTCTCGCTCAGCGACTCCCATGGCCAACTCGGGTTTAGCGGAAAGTGGAATGACGCGGCACAAACCCATATGTATCAGCGGGGCCGCCAGCGCGGAAGGTGTAAGGAACCGACAAGGAGCGGGCGGTCAGTCGAACCCGTCTTCAATGAGAACCGCCCGAGGTCGATCGCGGTGCTTGCGGGTCTGAGCGCGCGTTTTGGGCCTTTCTGGACCGGCGAGTATTAATTCAAGGGCCAAATTGTCGCCCGGACCCTGCGGGGTCCGCTCGTTCGGGTTAGCCCATTCGGATTGCATCAGGTCGAGATATTCCAACTCACAACCCGAATTGAGTGCCCAGGGTGGGTAGTCGTAACCGAGGATTACGAAGAAACGAGCGCCCAACTCAAGCTGATTGGGTAGTTCACTCGGTTCCAGGACTTTTCCCTTCTTCCAATGGCGCCCTTCATCGTCCTCGATCGCGCCGACATGGCCCTGATGCACCTCTCCGGGCAACCGAACGGCGTGAGCACAAACCCAATCGCGAAGTTCAAAGAAGTCCATCTCTCAACCTTCCTTTTCCGGGTGGAGTTATGCACGACATGCATTCCATCAATCTTGCCAGTCTGCGGGCCGAGGCTTCCCAAAACGGACCCTTGAGGTCAACCGGGAGCCACGGGACAGGACGTTGCGCTACTACCCTTGTGGCGGCTTCGTCACTCACTGCACTACACTGCGCTACATGCCACCATTGTCTATCCGCTTTGACGAATCTGTGTTGAGTCGACTGAAGAGACGGGCGCGATCTCTGGGAGGCGCAACTCCCTCAGGTCTGGCCCAACAGCTCGTGGACGAGGGGCTCCGAATGAGTGAATTCCCCGGAATCGTTTTCAAAGACGGACCCAGCGGCAGACGGGCGGCTTTGACGTACGGCCCTGATGTCTGGGAGGTCGTCAGATTCCTCAAAGAAGTGGACGAGCGCGGGGAAGGCGCCGTCGAAGCCGCGAGCGAAGTCCTCGCTCTACCAGTGGCACGAATTCGACTCGCGATGCAGTACTACGCCGAATTCCCCGACGAGATCGACGCGCGCATAGCTGACGCCGACGCCGCCACAGTTCGCGCAGAGGCCGAATTCGATGCGCAACAGCGGCTGCTTGCATGAGCCCCGGCGCCCCACCGGTCCCATTGATACTTGACGAAATGCACCAGCCAATTGTCGCTGCGACGTTGCGTCAGCTCGGTTATGACGTGCTGGCGGTTTCCGAAGATCCTGACCTTCGATCAAAGACCGACGAAGAACTATTCGCGTGGGCGGTTGCGGAGGGCAGACGCATCGTCACAGAAAACATCCAAGATTTCCGGCCGCTAGTGCTCGCGGCCCAAGCGTCAGGCGGACTGAGCGCTGGCGTGATCTACACAAGCCGACGCAAGTTCCCTCGATCACGACAAAACCCTGGCCCCATGATTGAGGCACTTGAGCGCTGGCTGACCGATCCGCACGCGCCGACGAGGCCAACGGAGGACTGGCTATAGCGGCTGGCGACAACGGCTCTGATGTTGATCGGGTCGATGTTTGGGTATGTCGAACAACATTGGATACGCGAGAGTCTCAACTACCGATCAGTCCACTGATCTGCAGGTGGACGCACTCACATTGGCCGGTGCCGCCAGGATCTTCACCGACCACGCTTCCGGGGCCACGACAGAGCGCCCTGAACTCATCTCGTGTTTGGACGTACTTGAATTCGGGTGACGCTCTGCTGGTGTGGCGCATTGACCGGCTCGGGCGCGAGGTCATGTTGGCGGTCGGCCAACGGTGATTACGGTTGAGAAGTTGGAAGCCGCCCGCGCCATGCGTGCCAATGGTGCGACCTACACGGTGATCTCATCCGCGCTAGAGATCGGCCGCTCCACCGTCCGCAGGGCCCTGGAAAAGCCGAGCTGAACACCCGTCTTCGGGCGCGAGCACCACGGCGACCAGAAACGGTACGGAGCGGATTTCAGTGCAGGTTTCGGCCGCAACGAGTCAGCATGACCGACAAAAAGCAACCCGCCGAGAATCGCTCGCTTGCGGGCGCCGCGTCGATGTCAGATGACTAGGCGGGTTGCTCGGCTCGCTGTTTGAGGCAGCGGGCGAATTCGTCGAAGCTTGGCTGCAGATCCGGAATCGATTTCGTGATCATTCCCGCCATTGGTCCGGAGTAGACCTCCGACATTCTGAAGTCGGTCGAGGAACCGTGCGCCGTCAGGGTGAATGTGCGCACTCCCTTGAAGAGCCCCAATGGCATCCCGCCAGCAAAGACAAGCTGGTTCGGAGCACTGAACTCTGTGACCTTCACCGGGAATGCTTTGCCAGGATTCGCCGTAACTTCGACCTTGATCTTATTACCCAGCGCGATGGCGCCGTCGACCCCCGCAATTGTGGTATTCCAAGACTGCCACGACGCGAGATCGGTCAGAATCGACCAGATGCGCTCGGGGCTGGAGTCAATGGTGATCTCGGTGACGAACTGCATGAAAGCTCCCTGCGTTGATTGGGCGGTAAACCTACCGCAGACCAATTCGCCATCGTCATTCCCCGCTGCCATCCGAACACCTCCGCGCTTGCGTGCAGCACCGGCACTGTTTTCTCATAACACGCCAGGAGAGCGGTTTGAGTGAGAGAGAGGAATTGGGCGACTGCGGAATGCGTGCGAATCATCGAATCCACATTGGCCTCGAAACCGGACCTTTGTCGCCGAACCCGCTCTGCTGACCAGAAAAGCCGCTACCCGAATCTGAGCGTCGGTTTGGCCTGGGGCCGCTAATCCTGTGCAGTCCGATGAACGCCGTGCACCCAATCGTTTCCCAAGAATCAAGACCATTATCGGGACTCGACCGAACAGCAGCACAGGTCTCTGGCCTGCCGGTTTTGGGCTTACGCATGAAACCCAGTGATGACCCTGGCCGTTATTACCGGCTTCCGTTATTATCGGGTTTGTGATCCGGTCGTTCAAGGACAGCCGTACTGAGAAGGTATGGCGGCGCGAACGGGTACCGCGTTTCGGTCCGGATCTGCAAAGGCAGGCATTGCGCCAACTGACGCAGCTGGACATCGCCGGAAAGCTGAGCGATCTGCGCGTACCGCCCGGCAACCGGTTGGAACAACTTTCCGGCGACCGAGCTGGCCAGTACAGCATCCGGATCAACGATCAGTTCCGCATCTGCTTCATCCGGACAGATGCAGGACCTGAAGACGTCGAGATCGCGGACTATCACTGACAGGAGGAGAAAATGAATAGGACGATCATGCTGCCGATCCACCCGGGAGAGCTTCTGCGGGAGGAGTTCCTGAAGCCGATGGCCATCACCGAGTATCGGCTGGCGAAGGCAATTGGCGTTCCGCCACGCCGGATCAACGAGATCACTCACGAGAAGCGCGGCATCAGCGCCAACACCGCGTTGCGCCTTGCTCGCTTCTTTGGTTTGTCCGATGAGTACTGGATGAACGCGCAGATGCGCTACGAGCTGGAGACCGAACGTGACCGTATCGGCGAACTGCTAGACCAGATCGAACCGCTGGCGGGATGACCCCATCGATCCTTGAAAGGCACCTAGTAAGGACCATTGGGGACTCCACTCAGCGGTAGCGGTCGGCCAATACTGGACCTCGGTCGTCCACGACGCTGGGCTGCGGGAGTTGCACGCCTGGTACTGATTGCGTCGATGTCTGGGTATGTCGAACAGCATTGGATATGCCAGAGTTTCAACTACCGATCGGTCCACCGACTTGCAGGTGGACGCACTCACATTGGTCGGTGCCGCCAGGATCTTCACCGACCATGCTTCCGGGGCCACGACAGAACGTCCCCAACTGATTTCCTGCCTGGAGTACTTGAACCCGGATGACACGCTGCTGGTGTGGCGCATCGACCGGCTCGGGCGCTCGATCACTGACCTAATCAGACTGGTCAGTGACCTGCGAGATAGGGGCATCCAGTTCCGGTCACTGACGAAGACGATCGATACGTCGACTCCCGGGGGTGAACTTGTGTTTCACATCTTCGCCGCCCTGGCTCAGATGGAACGCCGACTGCTCTCGGAACGAACCCTTGCAGGACTGGCGGCGGCCCGGGCGCGAGGTCATGTTGGCGGGCGCCCAACGGTGATGACAGTTGAGAAGTTGGAAGCAGCCCGCGCCATGCAAGCCAACGGTGCGACCTACACCGTGATCTCATCCGCGCTAGAGATCGGCCGCTCCACTGTCCGCAGAGCCTTGGAAAAGCCAACCTGATCACACGTTTTCGAACGCGAGCATCACAGCGACGACAACCGCCGCCGCCCGAATTCGAACGTTGTTTCGGCCGCGACACGTCACGTCGGCCGACAGGAAAGCAACCCGGCGACTATTGCTCGATTTATGGTCGGCGGGGTTACCTGTTGTCGGGCAAGTGGTCGGTGCAGCGCGAGATGCACCCCCTTCATCTACGTCAGATCTGGTGTTCGGCCGCCTTCTCGATATCCCGCATCCGGCTGGCGCTGGCGATGAGATCCGAGACCACACCGAACGTCTTCGCTAGCTCGTCGTATTCGGTTGCGACACCGTCCACACTGGGCTCAACGTAGGTGAGCGCCCCGGCGGGCGAGAAGTCATCGACGGCCGCGACGAGACCGAAGGTTCTGGTGATCGAAGACTCCATGACGTCATCAAGTGGATTGGCCAACCGATCCTTGACGTCCAAACCGAGTAGGCCTTCCATTTGATCCACCTCTGCCTCGACGATGCCGATCGAAGTGATCTCGCGCGGGTTCGAGACATTGACCACCGTGTACATGGTGGTCGGAACGCCGAAGCCATTGCTGTGAAACCAAGCCCGGCGGTAGTCGTCGTATGTCTTGCCCTCTTTGAGTGTTCTAGTCACCAGCGCCACAAACTTGGCCATCGTCGACTCCTTGTCTTGTGCTCTCAGGCTAGTGCTCGAAAACCGCCGCTAACGAATCGAGCACGCCCGCCGACAGGGCCGTATGTCGAGAAATGGACCTCTGGGGTCTGTACACGCCGTGACGATCGGGGGGCGTGGGCGTGCAAATGGCTCGCTCGCGCTGAGCCTGGGTTCGGCCAGTAGTCATTTATCGCCGGGTGCGGTGTTCGCTTTTGATGGCGGCGTCGGCGTCGGCTTTGTTGAATTCTGCGGGGTCGAATATGTAGCCGAGCCACTGTCGGAGCTCGTCGTGGCGTTCGTGGGTTGGGTCTGATTGGGCGGCAAGCAGGTCTTGGTATCCGGGCCAGCCGCCGCAGTCTTCTGGCGGGCACGCGTTAGCTCCGCCCAGGACGGCCGGTGAGTCTGTGGCGACCTCGATCGCGTCAACGGTCAGAGTGTGTTCCCAGCTGTCACCGAAGTCGTATTCGTATCTGGCCCGATCGCCGACATTGGGGAGGGCAGCGTCGAGTTTGAGTGTGGAGGCGTCGATGGTCAGGTCGAAGTCGGGGTCGGGGTATCCGTACTTGTGGTCACCGATGTCGATGGCGAACAGGTGGCTACACGTCCATCCCATCGCAGCTTG
>JBAXOQ010000028.1:0-22349 GCA_037133175.1 Actinomycetes bacterium | reverse complement strand
GATTCAGGATCGCGCGAAGTCCCTCGGCTTGCATCTAGAGGGAGCCAACCTCATCGACCCCAACACCTCGCCCCTTCGCGAGCAGTTCACCGATGAGCTCTATGAATTGCGCAAGCACAAAGGTATGACTCGCGACACGGCACATGACTACGCAGCCGACGTCTGCATCTTCGGCACCATGTTGGTCCACAACGGACTGGTCGGCGGCATGGTGTCGGGCGCGAACCACACCACCGCGGACACGATCCGGCCGGCGTTACAGATCATCAAGACTGTGCCCGGGGTCTCGGTGGTGTCCAGCGTGTTCTTCATGTGTTTGGCCGACCGGGTGCTGGTCTACGGGGATTGTGCGGTCAACCCGACTCCGAATCCGGAGCAGTTGGCGGACATTGCAATATCGTCGGCGGGAACGGCAAAGGCCTTCGGGATCGAGCCGCGCATCGCGATGCTGTCGTATTCCACCGGGGCTTCAGGCCATGGTGGGGATGTTGATGCGGTCAGGGCCGCAACGGAGATAGTCCGCAGAAGGGCGCCGGAGTTGTTGGTCGAGGGTCCGATCCAATACGACGCCGCGGTCGACGCGTCGGTGGCGGTGACCAAGTTGCCGGACTCCCTGGTGGCTGGCCACGCGAACGTGTTCATCTTCCCGGATCTGAACACCGGTAACAACACCTACAAGGCCGTGCAGCGCTCGGCCAAGGCGGTCGCCATCGGACCGGTGCTACAGGGCCTGCGCAAGCCAATCAACGACCTGTCCAGGGGTGCGACGGTGCCGGACATCATCAACACGGTCGTTATCACCGCGATCCAGTGCCAATCAACCGCCGGAACGACGGAGTAGCGAATGCCCACGCTGATACTGGTCTTCAATTCAGGATCCTCATCTTTGAAATACTCGCTGTTCGACATGGCACATCAACATCCGCTGATCCTGGCGGAGGGACTTGTCGAGCGCATCGGCGAAGACAGCAGCGACATCATCCACTCCAGCAGGATTGGCCGCAGCCAAGATGCGCCGCTGGTGCAAACTCGACGTGACGTCCGGTTGCCCGATCATGCTGCCGCCCTGCGTGCGGTCGCGCAGGTATTCAGCGAGACCGGGGATGTTGCCTCCGCCGGTACTCTGGTCGCTGTCGGACACCGGGTCGTGCACGGCGGGGATAGGTTCGCGGCCCCCGCGGTGATCGATGAGGCGGTGCTGAACGCGATTCGCGACTGCATACCGTTGGCTCCCCTGCACAACCCGGCCAACCTGCTCGGGATCGAGGTGGCAATGGCAGAAAACCCCGACGTGCCCCACGTGGCCGTTTTTGATACCGCCTTTCACCAGAGCATGCCGCCGGCCGCCTACTTGTACGCGATCGACTTGCCGACTGCGCTCGCTCATCAGGTTCGCCGCTACGGCTTTCACGGGACGTCACATGCCTACGTCAGTCGGGCCGCCGCCCGGGCCTTGGGTAAGCCACTGGAGGAATTCAACGCGATTACCCTGCACCTGGGCAACGGCGCGTCGGTGGCCGCCATTCGCTCAGGCGTCAGTGTGGACACCTCGATGGGGATGACGCCGCTGGCGGGACTGGTGATGGGGACTCGAACCGGGGACGTCGACCCTGGAGTGATCTTCCACCTGGTCCGGGAAGCGGGCATGAGCATCGACGAGGTCGATGCCCTGTTCAACAAGAACTCAGGACTCAAGGGCCTGTGTGGGGACAATGATTTGCGTTTGGTGCATGCACGGGCAAAGTCCGGCGATGAACAGGCCAGCACCGCTCTGGATGTGTACGTGCATCGCTTGAAGCAGTACCTCGGGGCCTACCTGGCGGTGTTGGGTACGGTTGATGCAGTCGTATTTACCGCTGGAGTGGGTGAGCATGATGCCGTGGTCCGAGAGCGTGTTTGCCAAGGACTGTCTGCACTGGGCATCGAGATCGACTCTGAACTCAACGCGACCGTCATCGGCCCGCCGGTCGCAGTCGATGTCGCCACGGAGTCTTCACCAGTTCGGGTCCTGGTGATCCCGACAGCGGAGGAGCGCGAGATCGCTAACCAGAGCCTGCAGGCAGTTCTGGCGGCGGGCTACTCGGCGTAGCAGTTGCCGGCCCGTACGGTGTGCCTACCGGCAGCTGCCTGGCGGGGGAGTTGCCGAGCAGCGCGAACCGTCGGTCCACTTTGTGCTGGTGAAGATGGTGTCTTTGAGCTTGGCGTCCTTGAGTCGGGCGCCGACCAGGCTGGCCTCGGTGAAATCCGCGCCTCGCAGGTCTGCCTCTGTCAAATCGGCGTCCTTGAGGTTTGCGCCGGCCAGATCAGCCTGGGTGAGGTCGGCCCTGGTCAGATCCGCCTTGGTCAAGTCCGCTGCCAGCAGCACCGCCTTTGAGGCGTGGGACTTTGCGAGAATGGCCTTGGTCAGTATCGCCTTTGTCAGGTTGGCACCTACCAGGGTCGATTCGGTGAGGTCCGCCTCGGTAAGCACGGCCAGCAGCAGGTTTGCCTTGGTCAGGTCGGCCTTCGTAATCACGGCCTTGGTGAAGTCCGCCTTCTTCAACACGGCTTTGACCAGCGTCGCCTCAGGCAGTTGCGCCTCGGTGAGGTCAGCTTTGGTCAACTTGGCCTTGGTCAGGTCTGCCTTGGCCAATGTGGCTTTGACGAGGGTGGCTCCGGTCAGATTGGCTCGAAGCAGCGTTGCTTTGGTCAGGTTGGCTCTCGTCAGGTTGGCTTTGGTCAGGTTCGCTTGAGTCAGGTCACTTTCCGTCAGGTCCGCGCCGACCAGATTCGCCTCGGACAGATCGGCTCCGGCCAGCGACACGTGCGTCAGAGCCAGGCCCTTGAGTTTCGTCCCGACGAGTATGGTGCCCGGCAGCTTGGTGCCGGTCAATACGGCTCCGGTCAGGTTTGCTCCGGTCAGGTTTGCCCCGGTCAGGTCGGCATCGGTGAGGTCCGCGTTCGTTAGATTGGCGTTCGACAGTCGGGCGCCGGTTAGCTTGGCCTTCGTTAGCTTCGTATTGCTCAGATCGGCCTTGGTGAGGTGAGCTCGACTCAGGTTCTTGCCGCTGAGGTCGCATTGCGACAGGTTCGCGCCGGGTGCTTTGGTGAAGCAGTCTCGCTCGGCGCCGGAGTTGTTAACCAGGCCCGACGCCGCCCCGCTTCCTTCGGCGCTTGAACCTCCGCTCCCTGTGGAGTTGTCTGTCGTGCCGCTGGTCGTGCCAGCCGCCGTGCCGGCACCAGCGCCAGCACCGGCGCCAGCACCGGAATTTGTACCGCTGGCGGGCCCGGTGCCCGGAGCAGTGGCGGTCACGCTTGGGTAAGCGTAGGCAGGCGGCACATAGCCTGGTGCGCTGATATCGTCAGGTGCAGCAGGACCCGCTGCTGCTTGCTCGATTGCTGCAGGTTGGGAGCCGCACCCCGCGACCGCAAGGGCAACGCAGAGCCCGAGTACGGCCAGCCCGGTTTTGCGCATACTCCCCTGTCGGCATGCAGGCGGCTCCAATTAAGCGGACAGGTCAGAATTCACACGTCCGGATCAGGTTCGAGCAGGTGTGCCCCAGTTGAGAGCGCATTGATCACCACGACCGAGCTTGGGCGCGCTCCCGTTCTCGGGAGTTCCCAGGCGTTGCGGGCGTGATGGGCGTAGTCGGTGATGCGGGCGACAGTTCCGGGCCGTTTGCGGACTTGTGTGCCGCAGTGCCAGCCCCGGCGAGACCTGGGTTTTGGTGGATCGTGATGGACCCGTAGATCGATCCGGCGCCGGAGTTCGTGACGTGGTCGGGATTGACGGCCGTCTCCTGCTCGCCCTGGTTTCCGGAATTCGCGATGATGAGTTGACTGCCTGAAACAGCCAGAGCGTTCGGGTTGTTGAGCTCAGTGCCGGGTCCGGAGATGGTTCGAACCGGCGTGGCATTCCCGCTGACGCCGGTGCCGAACACAGACACCGAGGCGATCATCGGCTCGGCGACGAAGAGTTCCCCGCCCGAGGCAGCCAGGCCCCAAGGTGCGGTGAGGCCGGTGTTGGCTCCGCTGATTGTTCGCTTCGGCGCGACATCCCCACTATCGCCCGTGTTGTAGACCGTGACTGACGGACTCAAGGTGTTTGCGACGAACAGATCCCCGCCCCAGACGGCAACTCCGGTTGGAAAAGCGAGATTCGTGACGGAACCCTCAATCACTCTCTTCGGTGGGACATCACCGGAGTCCGAGATGTTGTAGACCGTGATCCACCCGGACTGGTTGGCAACGAAGATCTCGCTCCCGATGGCGGTCAGACCGGCGGGCTGGGAGAGTCGAGTCAGTTCACCGCTGATCTTGCGTTTGGGAGCGACATCGCCGCTGTCAGCGGTGTTGAAGACGTTGATTGAGTTGTCCGCTGTGGACACGAAGACTTCGGAGTTCAGTACAGCGATACCTGCCGGGGCGGCCAGCGCCGGATTGTCCCCTGAGATGGCGCGGATGGGGTCGGTGTTTCCGCTGGCTGAGATGTTGTAGACGGTGACTGAGTCCCCGGTGTTGTTGGCCACGAAAATGTCGGAACCATCCACCGCCACTGCGTAGGGCGTCGCCAGTGCGGTATTGGGTCCGGCGATGGCGATCGCGGGGGAGGTGTCGGCCGCAACACTGGACATCGTGGAGCCGATCACGATGGCCAGACATACCGATATCGTGGCCACTGCTGCGCTGGCGTATCGGAACGTATGTCTCACTGCGATCACTGCCCAACTTCGCTGACGAGGCGAACCTTGAGAACAGACCTTCTGTCCCTTGTGATCCTGTCGCCATTGGCCGCGTCAAGCAAGCCGATCGCGACAACTCGATCGAGGACCTTCCCGCATCCCTTGGATCTGTTCGGTCCACCTGGTCCTGACTGGCGCATGTGGGCCTTTTCGGCTCGTTGGAGTGGTCAGACGGTCGGTCGTGATCCTAGGGTGGGCCGATATCGGTGGAGGTCGGTGATCGCAGATCGGAGAATGAGATGACAAGACGACGGATAGCCGTGCTCGGTGGAGGCAATGGTGCGCGGACGGCGGCTGCGGAATACGCCTTGCGCGGCCATGACGTGGTCATGTTTGACATGCCCCAGTTCGCCGATGCGATGCGTGCGATCGTCGATTCCGGTGTGATCCACGCACGAGGCGAGATAACCGGGACGGCTTCGGTGCGGGTCATCGAGGACCTGGGCCAGGCTGTGCAGGGAACGGATGCCATCGTGATCGTGGTTCCAACGATGCACCACTTGGACTACGCCAGAGCTCTGACTCCGTTGCTGTGCGACGGGATGAATGTTGTGCTGATGCCGGGCTCGCTGGGCTCGCTGGAGTTCGTCGAGCACATGCGGAGTACAGGTCACTCCCCGGATGTGACGGTGTCAGAGATCGCCGCGCTTCCCTATGCGACAAGAATCACCGGTCCCAACGAGATCACCGTGTTCGGCAGGCGCAAGGTCGTGTCGGTCGGGGTCTTTCCTTCCCAGCAGACCGACCGCGTCGTTGCCGTGCTGGATGATCTTTATCCGGGGATTCAGGTGATGGCGAATGTGCTGGAGGCCGGACTCAACAATCCGAACCCGACTCTGCACTGCCTGGGCGTCTTGCTCTCTGCCAGCCGAATCGAATACAGCCACGGGGAGTTCTACTACTACGAAGAGGGTATGACCCCGGCCGTTTGCCGGGCGATCGAGGCAATCGATCGCGAGCGGATCAACATAGGTCGAGCTCTGGACCTGGAGATCATGAGCCTGATCGACACCTACCCGGCGATGGGCTACGGGCCGAGGGGGGACACGTTCTGGTCGGTCATTCGCGGAGTGTCGGCACTCAATGGCATCAAGGGACCATCCGAGATTGGCAGCAGGTATCTGACAGAGGACGTCCCCATCGGGTTGACGATCTTCTCGCAGTTGGGGACCCAGTTGGGTGTCGATACCTCGATTATGCGTTCAGTGATCACTCTGGCTAGTGCGCTGCTTGGTCGCGACTTTGAAGCGGAGGGTCGCACGGTGCAGCGTTGTGGCATCGCAGCAATGTCCCGCGACCAACTGCTGGGTTTTGTGGCAAGTGGATGACATCACCAGGGCTTTGAAAGATCACTGGGAGTGGCGCACGCGCCTGCAGAAGGCGATTGTTGACGGTACGAGTGATCTGACTCCCAGGGAGGCGGCTGCCACAGACAAGTGCGACCTTGGCAGTTGGCTGGCGACGGGAGTTCGCCCTGAACTAAGGCAGACGTTGATCTACCAAGAGGTGGTCGAGCACCACCGGGAGTTTCATCACGGTGCCGCCCGGGTGCTGCAACTCGCCTTAGCTGGGGACCAGGATCAAGCCCGAGCGGAAATGAAGAGGGACAGTGCGTTCGGAAGGAGTTCCACGAATCTGGCCGAAGCCCTCAGGCGTTGGAGGCGCGAAGGTGCAGACTGGTGAGGTACCCAATCTGCTGCGACTGGCCTCATCGCCTACGGCAGTGCCCTGGCAGCCGCGATCGGGTCGGAATGATGCATGCTTCAGTCGGTGAATCCCACGCGATCGAACGGGTAATGCCCGTTTGCGGTGTCCTCGACGAAGTGCTCGGCAGCTGTTGATCGCTAGCCGATCAACAGCTTCGCCGATCAGCAGACGAGGCGGAGGTAACCGTGACTGACCAGGGCCCCGCGGCCGAATCGGGGCGAACCCCAGCGCCGTTTCGGATCTACGGCCTTAGCAGCGCGTTGATTAGCTTCGCTGTGCTTCGCGTTATCAACGTCGTGTGGGTGCTGCTAGTGATGGACACCGCGAGCAAGAAGGCTCCGAATACCTTCGTGTTCGGAGACTGGGAGTGGTACCTGTCGATTGCGGTCAACGGCTACCTGGAGTTGAACCCAGGCCATGAGGCCGATCACTACACCGATCTCGCGTTCTTCCCGCTCCTGCCGTTCCTCACTCGCATTGTGATGGTCGCTCTTGGGATCGCTCCCTTCCTGGCGGCGGTTTTGGTTTCCTCCGTTGCCTGTGTGCTCGCAGCGTGGGCGCTGTATCGGATTGGCGAGGTACTAGATGGCCCAAAGACTGGTTTCTACTTGGCCCTTGCATGGGCGGTAGTGCCGCCCGCGTCTTTGGCGCTGAACCTGCCACTTTCGGAGTCGCTCTTCACCGCCTGTGCTGCCTGGGCGTTGTTGATGTTGTTGCGGGGACAACTAGTTGGTGCGGCGCTGTTGTGTGTCTTGGCTGGTCTGACGCGGCCGACCGCTGCGGCGGTGATTGCGTCAGTCTTCTGGGTGGCGTTAGGGAACCTTTGGCGACACCGAGACGTGTTGGTTTCCCTTGTCTCCATGTTGATCGCGCCACTTGGATTGATCGGGGTCGTGCTATTTGTGGGAAGTCAAACCGGCTCTCTGACCGGGTATCTGCAGGTTCAAAAGGCCTGGAATGCAGGTGTGGACTTCGGTGCGCGCTGGTTCAATGAGCTGGCTGGCCGAACAGACTCGTCACCGGACTCAGCGTCGCTGTGGCTGGCGCTGCTCCTGTTCGGGTGTTCGTTGGTGCTACTCGGGTGGTTTCTGCGAGCAAGACCACCCGCGGCTTTAACTGTGTATACAGTCGGCTGCCTGTTCTTGATGTTCGGCATGGGTGGGCCGCCAAGTCAGATCCAACGTTGGGTCATTCCGGTGTTTCCTCTGCTCATTCCCATCGCCAGCGCACTCGCGCGAATCAGGCTTCCGGTGGCGGCAGCGTTGCTGGGGCTGGCGTTGGTCGCAACGTCCGTCAACAGTGTCTTCTTCGTGGATCACTTCCCCTATGCCTGGCAAGTCACGACCGACGCATCCCATGTTGAAGGTGATCGCTCAGTCTCGAACTGTGTGGTCGAACGGAACGCGCCACTGCGGCACGTCGATCAACAGTGAATCGAAGCAAGGGTCGCGTGTCTTAGGTCGATGTAGGGGTGGCTTTGGTGCGGATGTGGTCGGCTGGTTAGGGCCAGGTGATCAGCGCAGCAGGATGTGTCCGGCGGATGGGAGGACACGTTGCGGCAGTAGGTTATCGATTACGGGCAGCCGGACCCCGTTGCTGGGAAGATCAACATCGATTGCTAGATCCCGATGGCGTGATCACCTTGATCGTGACAACCGGGTCGGCCGTGGCGATCCCTGACAATGATTCGGACGGTGTGGTCTCGACGATCGCGGTTCCGTCGGGGTTGCGTGCGTTGTCCAAAGTGCGCGTGACCATAGGACAGTTGTCCCACACCTGGGTGGGTGACCTGAGCATCTCGTTGGTCAGTCCCGCAGGCGCCGTCGTGCCACTGGTCACCGCCGACAACGCCAAGTCGGCCAACGACTACACGGGCACGTTGGACAGCTGGGGACTGTCCATCGATGCTGACGTGGTGCCCGTGCAGGTTCCTGTCCAGCCCTTGGCTCAGACGGTTGGCGGCTGCGCGAAACCGCCGGCAGCGGTGCGCCTGTCCAGGACCACGGTTCTGCTCAAGGCGCGCTGCCGGACCAACGCGGGTCAGTCGGTGTCCGTGTCGGTGACCAAGCTCGCAGGTAAGCGCAGTCAGTACAAGGTGATCCGTGCCAAGAACGGCAAAGTATCTGTTTTGGTGACCGCCCGCCGTGTATCCGTGCGCGTTGTGTGGTCAGCGTCCGCAACAGCGAACTACTCAGCGTTCAGCGCAGCCCGCGTGTATCGGACGTAAACCGAACGTAGCTGCGAGGCGCTTCTTGCTTGGATGCTGGCCACCTGAGCGCGTCTGGCGGAGGGTCGGGCACGCCAGCCTCGTCGACTCCGAACTCGCAAGGGCTAACCACAAGTATCCTGCCGTTGGTCCACTGCGCCCATGACAGTTTCGCCGTGTGGTGCACCTGCCCAGATTTGAACTGGGGACCCCCTCCGTGTCAGGGAGGTGCGCTAACCGGACTGCGCTACAGGTGCCTTGTCGTGATTGTTGCTCGTCCTCGTTGCTGCGTGAGAGGTGGAGACGGGATTCGAACCCGTGTACACGGCTTTGCAGGCCGTTGCCTCGCCTCTCGGCCACTCCACCGTGGGGAGCCGATGGTTCGCGGGTGACCGCGTCCATCGAGTCTTCCGAGCGGACGACGAGGCTCGAACTCGCGACATCCACCTTGGCAAGGTGGTGCTCTACCAACTGAGCTACGTCCGCACGCACCCGATGCAGGATCGCCGCATCCGGTGCGGGCAAACTGTATCTGATTGCCCGAGTTGCGCGAGGCAACGGGGGAGGATTTTCGGTTGTCCCTACGGTCGAGTGCCGCGGGACAACCACTCGTCCCGCAGCCGCGGGGCCCAGCAACACACGGATCAGAAGGGTCCAGCGATGGTTGGTCGTGGTGCGGCTGCCTGGTTCGGCGGTTCGCTGGCCACCGGCATGTCCGACGTTACTTCGGACCTGTCCGCGCTTGACAGTGGCGGCCGGTGGGCCGTCGCTGTGGGGTTCGAGGGCGAGGTTGTGTGCGCCCGCTTTGAGGACTGGGACGACAACAGCAGACTGGAGTCCGCCGCAGGCGCCTGGACCGGACCGCCCGCAGAGGACTACACCAGCAGCATGAGTCGGGCGCAGTACCTGGCCGCGGTAGCAGCAGTGCGCGAACTGATCGCCACCGGCGAGGTCTACCAGGTCAATGTGTGTCGGACCTTGTCAGCGCCGTTGCCCGATCCGGTGAGCGCCGACGTCTTTGCTCTGATGGCTAGGCTTCGGCGGGGCAACCCTGCCCCCTTCGGCGGTTGCTTGCGTATTCCGGCAGCTGGAATCGCGATTGCCAGCGCTTCGCCGGAACTCTTCCTGCGTCGAAGTGGCCGAGTCATAGAGTCCGACCCGATCAAGGGGACCGGGCGCACAGCCCACGACCTGACGCCGAAGGATCGCGCTGAGAATGTGATGATCGTGGATCTGGTGCGCAATGACCTCGGCAGAGTGTGCGAGACCGGCACGGTGGAGGTCCCGAGCCTGTTGCGACTCGAGGAACACCCAGGACTGACCCACCTTGTCTCGACAGTCAGGGGCAGACTGCGTGAGGGTGTGGGCTGGGCCGAGATCTTCTCGGCGTCATTCGCCCCGGGCAGCGTTACCGGCGCGCCCAAGGTCAGTGCGTTGCGTGCCATCGCTGCCATTGAGCCTGTTCCGCGAGGACCCTATTGCGGCGCTTTTGGCTGGGTGGATGCCGACACTCAGACAGCGGAGCTGGCGGTGGCCATCCGGACCTTCTGGCTGACAGGCAGGGACGGGGACCTTCGGCTGCACTTTGGTACGGGTGCGGGTATCACTTGGGGCAGCGATCCGCAGGCCGAGTGGGACGAGACGTGCTTGAAAGCCGCTAATCTGATCCGCGTCGCTTCCGGAACTTGGTCGAGCGGTACGGGAACCGGAACGCCGGACCCCTTGGACGATAGGTGGACATGATGACTCAGGGCACTAGTGGCGCAGGCGTTACCGAATTGGGCAGGATCTGGCTGGGCGACGCGCTCGTGGACGCGGCGGATGCTGTCGTGTCGGTATCTGATCGTGGCTTCACCTCCGGTGACGGAGTCTTCGAGACGCTCAAAGTCGTCGGTGGTGCGCCGTTCGCCATCACCCGACATTTGGCGCGGCTGCGCGGCTCGGCTGACGCGGTCGGCATCTCGATGCCCGCAGAGGACTTCTTGCGGGAGGCTGTGCTTCGCACCATCTCAGCGAACTCCGGGCGCCTCGGCGACCTTGGCCGCCTAAGAGTCACGCTGACGGCAGGGATGGGTCAGCCAGGACTGTTGCGGGCTGCCAGCACCCCTACTTTGGTCATCACAGCAGACCCGCAGCCAGCTCACCCTCAATCCGCGACCGTCATCACGGTCCCGTGGCCGCACAACGAGCGCGCCCTGTTGGTGGGTGCCAAGACGACGTCCTACGCCGAGAATCTGGCCATCCTCGAGCGCGTGCGAGCTTCGGGCGCGCATGAGGCGCTGCTCCCTGACACGATGGGCCGCCTATGTGAGGGGACCACCTGTAACGTGCTCGTCGCCTTGCAGGGCCAGCTGATCACGCCCTCGTTGGCCACCGGTTGCCTCGGAGGGGTGACCCGGTCTCTCATCCTGGAGTGGGGATTGGCCGTCGAGCACGACGTAGCGATCGACCAACTCGCACACGCGTCAGAGGTGTGGCTGAGCTCGTCGACTCGGGACATGCTGCCGGTGTCAGTGTTGGACGGTCGTCAACTAGTCGCGCCCGGCCCTTTGGGGGTTCAGGCCGCCAGTCAGTTCGCCGCCCGCGCTGCCTCCGACGTCGACCCCTGATCCGGCTCCGAAACACGGTTTGCGGAATGCGGTGGGGCTAGATCGTCGTGCCGTCTTCCTTGAGCAACTGGTCGATGAGGCCATCGAGATCCAGGAAAGTCGCCTCAGTGCCCTCCGGCGCAACCACGTAGGTGCGTGCCAAGAACCCCTCGATGTCCTTACGCTTGGCCTCCATGAGTGCCTGTCCGCTCGGTGAGGACAACGAGATGCACAGCACGTCATGCCCATGAGTCCGGGACGGCCAAATAGCGACGTCTCCGTTTCCGGCCGGCTTGCCAAGGCCCTCAGCCAGCAGTTCGCGGGCGAACACCCACAGAACGTTGCCCTCGGACGTTCGGAAAGTCGCCCTCACAGAGTAGGGCTCACTCACCTCGTAGTCCAACAGAGCAGAGACCGTGACTGACCGCTCACCCGTGAGTACCAGCTCCAGATCCATCTCCGTGCTGACAATCGTAGGCACAGGTCCTGTCGTCATTATTTCCTCCTCTGTGGTTCTCCGACGAAGTGATACCCACTTTGGATCCACTGGAACCAAGAAGATTCGGGTTTTCGGCCGTCGCAGACCTGTGTTCTCCGTCATATCTGTCCGGGGAAGAGGAGACGTTTCAGACGGTGCTCCCGAAGATAGTGCCAGTCAGGGTTACCGGAGGGCGGTTGAAACGGGCAATTGTGAGCCACGTCATGCTTCTGAAGGTGAAAACCGCTGTGTCGCAGGCGTTTCTCAGGGTATGCACCTGGCCGTTGGACCGATTGAGGCGGGCCGAGTGTGGTCTGCGACCTGACTTTGACTACAGTTATCGCGGCTGTTCGAGTTTCAGGTACCACCGCAGCGCACCTATAGCTCAGTTGGTTAGAGCGCACGCTTCACACGCGTGAGGTCCCCCGTTCGAGCCGGGGTAGGTGCACCATCAAACCCTCGGGACCGATCATTGGTCGCGGCAACGCCAGCGTTACATGACGGCGAGTTCGCCCGCGCGCCGGTAGGCTGTGATCCTCAACTGCCACAACTAATGCTGGAGCGTGCGATGCCGTCGGTCACTCTTGTTGTCAGAAGTGATGGCCAGCCGGGCCAGGAGCAGCGGTCTGGGTCAACCACGGTGTCCCGGATCCTGGATGATGGGACCTCGGCATTCGAGCTCTTTGATGACCGAGCCATTGTGGTCGCCCGCATCAATGGTGAGCTTCGAGATCTTGCCACAGTCCTTGAGAACGGTGACATCGTTGAGGGTGTCCACATCGATTCGGACGAGGGCCGAGCGGTGTTGCGCCACTCAACCGCGCACGTTCTCGCGCAGGCTGTGCAGGATTTGTACCCCGGCACCAAGCTGGGCATCGGTCCGCCGATCAAGGACGGCTTCTACTACGACTTTGACCCGGCCAATCCGTTCACGCCGGAAGACCTTGAAGCCCTGACCAAGCGGATGAATCAGATCGTCAAAGAGGGACAGCGGTTCTCGCGCCGGGTAGTCACCGAGCACGAGGCGCGGGAGGAACTCGCCGACGAGCCCTACAAGTGCGAGTTGATCGGTATCAAGGGCTCCGGTCCGGTCAGTGATGACGTCATGGAGGTCGGAGGCACTGAACTGACCATCTACGACAATCTGCACCCACGTACTGGGGAGCGCAAGTGGGCGGATTTGTGTCGGGGTCCGCACTTGCCGACGACTCGGCTGATACCGGCGTTCAAGCTGATGCGGACCGCTGCCGCCTACTGGCGCGGGAACGAGAACAACCCGCAGTTGCAGCGGATCTATGGCACCGCATGGGAGGACAAGGAGTCCCAGCAGCAGTACCTGCACATGCTGGAGGAGGCCGAGAAACGCGACCACCGCAGGTTGGGGGCGGAACTGGACCTGTTCTCGATTCCTGAGGAGATCGGCTCGGGGCTGGCCGTGTTCCATCCCAAAGGTGGCGTTGTCCGCCGGACGATGGAGGACTACTCCCGCCGCCAGCACGAACAGTCCGGCTATCAGTTTGTCTACACCCCGCACGTGACCAAAGCCGGGCTGTTCCAGACCTCTGGCCACCTGGACTGGTACGCCGACGGCATGTACCCGCCGATGCATCTGGACGAGGAAGTGGGCTCGGACGGCCAGGTGCGACGGGCTGCACAGGAGTACTACCTCAAACCGATGAATTGCCCGATGCATAATTTGATCTTCAGGTCGAGAGGTCGGTCCTACCGCGAGTTGCCGCTTCGGCTCTTCGAGTTTGGCACCGTCTACCGCTACGAGAAATCAGGCGTCGTGCACGGGCTGACCAGGGCGCGCGGTTTCACCCAGGATGACGCTCATATCTACTGCACCAAGGAACAGATGCCGGGCGAACTCGATTCGCTGCTGACCTTTGTGTTGGACCTGTTGCGCGATTACGGACTGAACGACTTCTACTTGGAGCTGTCGACCCGTGACCCGAACAAGAGCGTGGGTTCGGACGAGCAGTGGGCGGACGCGACGGCGGCGCTGCGGGCGGCCGCCGAGCGCCAGGACTTGTCGGTGGTGTTGGACGAGGGTGGGGCGGCTTTCTACGGACCGAAGATCTCGGTGCAGGCCAAGGACGCCATCGGACGGACTTGGCAAATGTCGACTATCCAGGTCGACTACAACTTGCCGCAGTTGTTCGACCTTGAGTATCAGGCTGCTGACGGGACCCGCCAGCAGCCCGTCATGATCCACCGCGCATTGTTCGGGTCGATTGAGCGGTTCTTCGCGGTGCTGCTGGAGCACTACGCCGGTGCGTTCCCGCCGTGGCTGGCTCCGGTTCAGGTCGTGGCCATCCCGGTCGCGGAGGCACACGCCGACTACTTGCAAGGCGTGGTGCGGCAACTGGCCGACCGAGGAATTCGAGCAGAACTGGACCAGTCCGCGGACCGTTTCGGCAAGAAGATCAGGAACGCGCAGAAACAGAAGATCCCGTTCATGCTGATCGCCGGAGATGAAGATCGCGGCGCCGATGCGGTCAGCTTCCGGTTCCGTGATGGCACCCAGCGCAACGCGGTTCCGGTTCCGGAGGCCGTCGATCTGATAGTCGATGCCGTGCAGCGACGGGTCCAGGTCTGACATGGGCAACCCGGATGCCTGGGATCGGCTCTGGACCCCCCATCGGATGGCCTACATCAGAGGCGAGGGCAAACCGGTCGATCCGGCACAGGCGTCGCAGTGTCCGTTCTGCCAGGCGCCCCATGGGGCGGGCAAGGACGACGACCTGGTCGTGGCGCGAGGGCAATCGGTCTACGCGGTACTCAACAAGTTCCCCTACAACTCCGGTCATGTGCTGATCTGTCCGTACCGGCACGTGGCTGACTACGTGGATCTCACTTCGCAGGAGACAGCGGAGTTCTCGGAGTTCACGAAGCTGGCAATTCGTGCGCTGACCGAGTGTTCCGCCCCGCAGGGCTTCAACATCGGTATGAATCAGGGGCAGATCGCCGGTGCCGGGATCTCTGCCCACTTGCATCAGCACATAGTCCCTAGGTGGGGTGGCGATATGAACTTCATGCCGGTGGTCGGTGGGACCAAGGTCTTGCCGCAATTGCTGGAGAAGACGCGCGAACTCGTGGCAGATGCCTGGGCGGGACTCTGATGCTCAACCAGACGAACGCCCGGGCAGGCGTGGCGCATGTGATCGATCCGATTGCCAAAGGCTTGCTGAAGATCGGCCTGACCCCCGATGCCGTGACGATCATCGGTACCACGGGTGTCACGGCAGCTGCTCTGTTCTTCTTTCCGCGCGGCTCGTTCTGGCTCGGCACGTTGGTGATCGCGATCTTCATCGGCAGCGACATGCTCGATGGGACCATGGCGCGTTTGTCGGGCCGATCCGGACCGTGGGGCGCTTTCCTGGATTCGACACTGGACCGGGTTGCGGACGGGGCAATCTTCGTCGGTCTGCTGATCTACTTTGTCCGGACCGAGCAGTGGGGGCTGGTCTGCGCGTTGGTGATCTGTCTGATTGCCGGCACCGTCGTGTCCTACGCCAAGGCCCGAGCCGAGGGTCTGGGGATGACCTGCAACGTTGGTTTCGCCGAGCGGACCGAGCGAACGATCATCGTGCTACTACCGACGTTCCTGGCCGGCGTGGGTGTTCCGTACATCCAGGCGGTGGCGCTGTGGGCTTTGGCAGCGCTGTCGGTTCTGACTGTTTTCCAGCGGATGGTCCACGTCTTCAAACAAGCCAAAGCACTGTCGAACCCTGAGGCGGCCTAGTGACGAACAACGACGGCGCGAGCCACCATCCCAGCGCAAGCATGAAAGATAGCGTGACGTACGTCGCGTTCAGCATGGGATGGAAGATTGTTCGCAGACTGCCGGAGCGCCGCGCCTATCGGCTGTTCGAGCGGTTCGCAGACAGACTGTGGGCGCGGCGCGGCGGTGGGGTGCTGCAACTCGAGAGGAACCTCAAGCGAGTTGTCCCTGAGGCCACCGATCAACAATTGCGCGAGATGTCCAAGGAATCGATGCGCCGGTACTTCCGGTACTGGTGCGATGCCTTTCGGATGCCCGATTGGAGTCCGGAAAGGATCGTCGACACCGTTGAAGTTGTCGATGAGCACCATCTGAGGGATGCGTACGAGCAGGGTCACGGGGTAGTCGTCGCGCTGGCCCATTCCGGGAACTACGACCAGCTGGGCGCCTGGGCGGTACTCACGTTGGGACCGTTGACTTCAGTCGCGGAACGGCTCAAGCCGGAGAAACTCTTTGAGAAGTTCTTGGAGTATCGCCGCAGCATTGGTTTGCGGATCTATCCCCTCGGCGAACCGGGCCTGATGGACACCTTGGTTCATAAGGACCTGCGCGAGGAGCACCACATTGTGGCTCTGGTGTCGGACCGCGATCTGACCGCCCACGGTGTTCCAGTCATGTTCTTCGGCGAGCTCACCCGTATGCCCGCCGGGCCAGCGAGTCTGGCGCTGCGCTCAGGAGCGCCGCTGCATGCGGCCGTGCTGTGGTACGACGGGCCCAAGTCCATGGCCAAGATCTACCCCCCGATACCGGTCCCTGAGAGTGCCCCTACCGGCGACGGCGTCCGAGACAAGCCCGGCTACAAAGAAGCAGTGGCGAGCATGACTCAGGCCTACGCCAACTACCTCGAAGAGGGTATTCGGGAGCACCCCATGGACTGGCACATGATGCAGAAGTTGTGGCTGTCTGACCTCGATCAGGCCCGGTTGGCTGCCTCAGACGCGAAGGCGGCGGCCCAGACGGCGGCTGACGCGGCCGCAGTTGCAGTTGCCGAAGGTCGCGCCTGATGCGGGTCGGACTTGTCTGTCCGTATGACTGGGCGGCCCCGGGTGGAGTCAAGGCGCACATCACCGACCTCGCATGCGCCCTGATGGAATCCGGGCATGAGGTAAGTGTGCTCGCACCCTGGGATGGCGGCGACGATGTCGAGATTGAGCCGTGGGTCGTCACCGCCGGACGTCCGCTTGCGGTTCCTTACAACGGCTCGGTCGCCAGGGTCAGCTTCGGAATGGTGACTGCCGGTCGGGTTCGCCGGTGGGTCAAGGACGGTGAGTTCGATGTCGTGCATGTCCATGAGCCGGCATCGCCAAGCTTGTCCATGCTGGCCTGCTGGGTCAGCGACGGGCCGCTGGTCGCCACGTGGCATTCCTCGCAGGACCGATCCCGGGCCATGTCCGTGGCCTACAACCTGGTGCAGACCGCCATGGAGAAGATCTCGGGACGCATCGCCGTCAGCGAGAAGGCGCGTCAGACGCTGGTCAAGATGATCGGCGGGGATGCTGTGCTGATCCCCAACGGCGTCACCTGCAAGAACTTCGCTGTCGGTGGTCCGTTGCCAGGCTTTCCAAGACAGGGAGGCACGATCCTGTTCCTCGGTCGGATCGACGAGCCACGCAAGGGGCTGCAGGTTCTGCTGGCGGCCATGCCCGCGATTCTTCTGGACTACCCGGATCTGACGTTGCTGGTGGCCGGACCAGGGGATACCAAAGACATCCAGGAGTCGTTGCCGGAGGCTGTTCGTGAGCACGTGCAGTTTCTCGGTTTGATCAGCGAAGCCGACAAGGTGTCTGCGTTCAAGTCCTCGGATCTGTACATCGCCCCCAATACCGGTGGCGAGAGCTTCGGAATCGTCCTGCTGGAAGCGATGGCTTCGGGAACTCCCGTCGTAGCCAGCGACATCGAGGCTTTCGCTGAGGTGCTCGAGGGCGGCGACGCGGGGGTGCTATTCGCTAATGAGGATTCGGACGCCTTGGCCGAGCGAGTCGTGCAGGTGTTGGGGGATGCTCCCGAGCGCGAGCGGCTGCGGGTGGAGGGTCACCGTCGTGCTCTGGAGTTCGACTGGGAGAAGGTCTCGCGCGACGTGGAGCGTGTCTATGAGTCGGTGGTTATCCCCGGGGTCAAGGTGGAGGCCGATCTGAGCGGGCAATTCTGGGGCCGGTTCGGATGACCGGCTTCTGGATCGCCCTTGCCGTCGTGGTCGTGCTGGTCGGGCTGTATTTGTCGCAGACGGCTGGTCGGCTGGACCGACTACATCACCGGGTGGACACCGGGCTAGCGAACCTTGACGTGCAGCTGTTGCGGCGCAGCGGCGCGGTGCTGGATATTGCCTCCTCAGGCCTGATCGACCCCGCATCCTCGATGGTCCTCGCCGACGCCGCTGCCAACGCGCGCTCCGGCATTGCCGATCCGATCGACCGGGCTCAACGTGAGAGCGACCTGACCAGGGCGCTGGCGGCGGTGTTGGGCAGCAGGGAAGATGTCGAGGCATTGTCGTCCACCGAGGTCGGCGCCGAACTCGTCGACTCGCTGGCCGGCGCCGTTCATCGCACGGAGATGTCCCGGCGGTTCTACAACGATGCCGTGCGGGCCACGCTGCAGGTGCGTCGTCAGCGACTGGTTCGCTGGTTCCGGCTTGCAGGAAGCGCGCCTTGGCCGCGGACCGTCGAGATGGATGACACAATCCCGGCCGGATTGGCCGGTCGCTAGCCGGTCGGCAATCGTTCGACGCGCTCCGGCGTCAGCAGTGGCGGAGTCGCTTGACTACCATTGCGCCATGTCGCAAACCGATCCTGTGTCTTCAAGTCAGCGTGAATTCGGAACCTCGCGGGTCAAGCGGGGGATGGCCGAGCAGCTCAAGGGCGGCGTCATCATGGATGTCGTCAATCCTGAGCAAGCCAAGATCGCCCAGGACGCAGGTGCGGTTGCGGTCATGGCCTTGGAGCGTGTGCCGGCTGACATCCGGGCTCAGGGTGGGATTTCTCGGGCCAGTGACCCGGACATGATCGACGGGATCCGGGCGGCCGTGACCATTCCGGTCATGGCCAAGGCTCGGATCGGCCACTTCGTCGAGGCGCAGGTTCTGCAGTCGTTGGGTGTGGACTACGTCGACGAGTCCGAGGTGCTGTCCCCGGCTGACTTCACCAACCACATCGACAAGTGGGCCTTTACCGTTCCGTTCGTGTGTGGTGCCACCAACCTCGGCGAGGCACTTCGTCGGCTTTCCGAAGGTGCTGCGATGATCCGTTCCAAGGGCGAGGCGGGCACCGGCGACGTGTCTAACGCTGTCACCCATATGCGCTCCATCCGATCCCAGATTGCTCGGCTCACCTCGATGGCACCTGATGAGCTGTTTGTGGCCGCCAAGGAGCTGGCGGCGCCGTACGATCTGGTTGCCGAGGTCGCGGCGGCGGGGGCATTGCCGACGGTGTTGTTCACCGCAGGTGGGATCGCGACTCCGGCTGACGCTGCGATGATGATGCAGCTTGGCGCGGATGGTGTGTTCGTCGGTTCCGGTATCTTCAAATCGGGTGATCCGGTCGCTCGAGCGGCGGCCATCGTGCAGGCGACTGTTCACTATGACGATCCAGACGTCATTGCCCGAGTCTCTCGCGGCCTTGGCGATGCGATGGTCGGTCTGAACGTTGATGAGACCCCCGCGGCGGTGCGTCTTGCTGAGCGTGGCTGGTAGCTTGTGGCGCCGCTGATCGGCGTACTCGCACTGCAGGGCGATGTCAGGGAACATCAGGAATCGTTGATCAGGGTTGGCGCAGACACCCGCCGGGTCAAGAGTTCTCAGGGTCTTGTCGGCCTCGACGCCTTGGTCATTCCAGGTGGCGAATCGACCACAATCGGCAAGCTGGCGGTCCTCTTCGGACTGATGGCGGACCTGCGCGCTGCAGTCGTTAGCGGTTTGCCGGTTTTCGGGTCCTGCGCGGGCATGATCCTGCTCGCTGATCGGGTGCTCGACCAAATGCCCGATCAGCCGCTGATCGGCGGGCTGGACGTCACCGTCCGCCGTAACGCGTTCGGTCCGCAGGTCGCTTCGTTCGAGGCCGCGTTGAAAATCGATGCCGTCGGTGAGCCGGCTTTTCCGGCGGTCTTCATCCGGGCACCGTGGGTGGAGCAAATCGGAGGTGGCGTGCAGGTGCTGGCGACAGTAAACGCATCGAGTTGGCATGACGGGTCGGCTGCTGGCGCCGGGGCCGATGACATGGGAGGTGATGGGCCGGACGATCTGGATAGGATCGTGGCGGTGCGCGCCGGGCAATTGCTCGCCACGGCATTCCACCCGGAACTGACGCACGATGATCGTATGCACGGGTATTTCGTAGACATGGTGAAGGGGCAGGTATGAGCGGCCACTCGAAATGGGCGACCACCAAGCACAAGAAGGCCGTGGTGGACGCCAAGCGTGCCAAACTGTTCGCGAAGCTGATCAAAGGCATCGAGGTGGCCGCCCGGACCGGCGGCGGTGACCCGGAAGGGAACCCGACGCTGTACGACGCACTGCAGAAGGCGCGCAAGAACTCGGTTCCGATCGACAACATCGAGCGTGCCGTCAAGCGCGGTTCTGGCGCCGAGACCGGTGGCGCAGACTGGCAGACGATCATGTACGAGGGTTACGGTCCGGCCGGAGTTGCGGTCCTGATCGAGTGCCTGACTGACAACCGCAACCGCGCCGCCTCCGACGTTCGGACCGGGATGAGCCGCAACGGCGGGACAATGGCTGATCCAGGGTCGGTGGCGTATCTGTTCTCTCGCAAGGGCGTGGTCATCGTCCCAGCAGAAGGAGTGTCTGAGGACGACGTGTTGGCGGCCGTGCTCGACGCCGGCGCCGAAGAGGTCAATGACCTTGGTGGGGCCTTCGAAGTTGTCAGCGAGCCAGCCGACCTGGTGGCGGTTCGTACCGCGTTGCAGGATGCCGGCATCGACTACGACAGCGCCGAATCCTCGTTCCTGCCGAGTGTCATCGTTGACCTCGACCAGGATTCCGCGGTGAAGGTGTTGCGGTTGATCGATGCTCTAGAGGACATCGACGACGTGCAGAGCGTGTTCGCGAACTTCGACATATCTGATGAGATTATGGATGTAATCAGCTAGTCGGGCTGCCAGTACCAGTTTGGACCGGACAAAGCGGCGTTCATGGCGCTAGCGTTGGCGGGAATCGAGAGCGGATTCACGACAACCAACGCAAGCGGAGGTAATCGCAGTGCCAAAGAACGAATCCGAGGAAGAGCCGAAACCGACTGAACCCCAGCGGATGAAGGGGTTCGATTTCGCGACCTGGCGTACCTACACCGAGGACCCGGTGATGCGCTCCACGATCATCGGGCTGCTAGTACTGGAAGCCTCTCCTGACTGGGACACGCTCGTGTCGCGTTTCGAAAGGGTCAGCCGGACGGTTCCGGCGCTTCGAGAGAAGGTCATCGACCCCGGCGGGTTCGCCACCCCCCGGACAGTCATCGACGACGATTTCGACCTGGGATTCCATCTGCGTCAGTTCCGGATGCCGGTTGACGCGACGTGGGACGACGTGCTTGAGGATGCTCGGCGCCAAAGCATGACCGATTTCGATCGGGATCGTCCACTGTGGCGGTTCACACTCCTCAACGGACTGCCGGGCGGCAAGGCCGCCATCATCCTGAAAGTGCATCACGCGCTCATGGACGGTGAAGGCATTGTCATGCTCGGTGCGTCCCTCTTCGACTTCACACCTGAGCCTGCGAACCTTGGTCCGATGCCGCCTGCCCCAGTCGGCCAGACACTCGGGCGCCGTGGCTTCGCTGAGATTGAGGTCAAGGACAACGTCAGCAAGGTGGCGCAGACTGCACGCGATTTGATCACCGGGTTCGTGCCGGCCACAATCGCGGCAGTCAAAGATCCGCAAGAGACCGCGGTTCAGTTCGCCAAGACTGCGATATCGCTGGTGAAGTTCATCCAGGTCCCGCTTGGACCGTTGTCCCCGATCATGACAAAGCGCAGTATCAACTACCACTTCAGCACGTTTGAGATGCCGTTCTCGCAGATCCGAGATGCCGGCAAGAGCGTCTCGCACACGGCCAATGATGTCTTTCTCGCTGGCGTGTCCGAGGGCATGGCCATGTATCACACTCAGAAGGGTCACCCGGTTGACAAGCTCCGGGTGAACATCCCTGTCAGCACGCGCAAGCCTGGTGGCGGAACCGACATGGCCGTCAATGTTGCGCGTTTCGACATGCCGATAGACAGTCAGGACACCCTTGGTCTGATGGACCAGTTGGGCGCGATCGTGGCTGGGATCCGCAAGGATCCGGCAATCGGCTACGCCAATCAGCTAGGGGAGTTTGCCCGATTCATTCCCAAGGAAGTCGTGGTCACCGCCGCTCAGGCCAGTGACATTACTGCCTCCAACGTGCCGGGCTTGCCGGTTCCGGTGTGGCTTGCCGGCGCCAAGATCGAGCGCATGTACCCGCTGGTCGCCACGGTTGGTGCTGCTGTGAACCTGACCATGCTGACTTACGACGGCACGGCCACCTTCGGAGTGAGCACGGACGAAGCCGCTGTTCCCGACTACCGCGAGTTGCTCGCGGCGCTGCGGGCCGGCTTCGCGCATGCGGTGGGTCAGCCGGTTCCTGACCGCAACCCGATCGACGGTGAGATCCCCGACAGTGCTGCGGTGAAGAAGGCTCCGGCTAAGAAGGCTGCCGCTAAGAAGGCTGCCGCGAAGAAGGCTCCGGCTAAGAAGGCTGCCGCGAAGAAGGCTCCGGCTAAGAAGGCTGCCGCCGAGAAGGCTCCAGCGAAAGAGGCGGAAGCACCTGCGGCAGAGCCTAAGCCGACGGCCGCTGCTGAGGTTGAACAGTCTGAGCAGGTGCCCGCTGCCGACTAG
>JBAXOQ010000027.1:0-22977 GCA_037133175.1 Actinomycetes bacterium | reverse complement strand
CGGCCGGTCTTCCAATCGATGACCTGCCAGCGAGAACCGTGACGGTAGACCGCGTCGATGCGGCCAAACACCACGCGGCCACCCAGCACCAGCGAGAACGGAACCTCCAGTGCGGCTGGCTCCCGCGTCGCAAAATCGCTGCGCCAGAAGGCCTCTTGCAGTTCGGTCAGGTCGTCGTCCACTTCGGGGTCGGCATCGACTGCCCCCGGGATGTCCTCGAACAGCGGTCGTTGCTCGAACCGCTCGGCGACCCACTCGTGAAATCTGGTTCCGCGGGAAGCCGCGAACGACGGCCGACGTGGCATCGGCCGCCGCAGATTCCGCGCGAACGAGGCGGCGTCCTTGGCAATGAAAACGACATCAGAGGCCGACAACGACTGCGGTAGGTCCACCTCGGTAACGCCGTCCCGGGAGGCGCTGTCAGCGAGCAACGCCTGCACATCATCGTCCCACTGCCTGAGCAACTCCTGCTCCGCCGAAGTCAGTTGACCAAGCGACTCGTCGTGCTCTCCCGCGGCGTCATCCTCACCGTCCAGCAGCTCAACGACCAGGGCGGCTCCCGCCGCCCGGTCCCCAGCAGCGCCGGGATCAGGCGGCGCCGGCCACGCGTAGGCGGGTGCACCGATCAACACCGGATTCGTCGAGTCTTGCGGCATCGGCTCCCAGACCGGCACGTCACCGCACTCCAGCGCACTCTCGCGCACCGCCACCAGATAGCCCGACGGTCCCCTCATCGTCTTCTGGCTCGGTCCCCACCAATGGCCAGAGGCGACCAATAGCCGAGCGGGCCGGGTCAGCGCGACGTAGGCCAGTCTGCGTTCCTCCGCCTCACTGTGGTCCTTCATTTGTTCGGCAAAGCGGTCGTGGCTCTTGGTACCGAACCCGGACAGGTCCGGCAAGGCGGCGCGGTCCCCTCGCAGCTGGTGCGGGAGCTCGCCGTGCGTCACGGTCCACCGTGGCCGGGGGCGCGCAGTCGGAAACACCTGGTTGGCCATGAACGGAGTGAACACCACCTCCCACTCCAGGCCTTTCGCTTTGTGGACCGTCAGGATCTGCACGGCTGCGGCGCTCGGTGCCGCATCAACGGTGGGTTCACCGCCGAACCGGGCGACCAGCCTGATCCACGCCAGGAACCCGCCGAGCGATGAGTCGCCGTCGATATCGGCGAACGCGCTGACCAACTGCATGAATGTGGACAACGCGGCGATGCCCCGGACCCGACCTGCGCCCCGCGGCGTCGCAACCGCGCGCCGCGCGGCCAGCTCGACTTCAACCTCCAGGCCGAGCACCGCGATCACCCGTGATACCAGATCCGGCAGCGGCTGGCCGATCATCGACCGCAGTCCGTCAAGCTCCGCTGTCAGCTGCCCGAAACGTTCTCTGGCCTGCGACGAAAACTGGTATCGCTGCTCACTACCGGGGTCTTCGACTGCCTCGATCAAGCTACCGATGTCCACCGGATCGTTTCCTGCCAATGCCTGCGCCAGCCGCTGTTCAAGCGTGCTGTGCACATCCACCTCCGGTTGCCCGGCGCCACCCCCGAGCCGAACGATCTCGGCCGACCGCCGCCCGAGGATGGCCAGATCACGCTTGCCAATCCGCCAGCGAGGGCCCAACAGGACCCGAAGGGCCGCCGGATTGGCCGACGGATCATGCAACACCTGCAGCACACTGATGATGTCGATGATCTCGGGCTGGGCGAACAACCCATCCAGGGTGGATACCTGTGACGGGACCCCCCGGGCATCGAGCTCGTCGGCGAGATCAGGGAAGCTGGCCGACGTCCGACACAAAATCGCAATCTGTCCGGGCTCGGTACCGGCCTCGATCTGTTCAGCGACGCGATCGGCTACCCACTCCACCTCCTCGCGTTGGGTCGCAAACAATGCCGCCACCAAGCCGTCAGGACGGGTGCCACCACCGTCGAGGAGCGCCGGCTCGAGCCTCGCCACAGCGGGATGGGCATCGCGAAGCGGAGCCGCAACGCGGTTCGCATTCTCCAAGATGCGCGGTCCCGAACGATGGCTGATGCTCAGCTGGCAGGTCCGCGCCGGATCGCCGTCGGTTCGGCAGAAGGAGGTGGCGAAGGCATCCATGCCGTCGGCACTGGCGCCTCGCCACCCGTAGATTCCCTGCAAGGGATCGCCGACCGCTGTGACGGGGTGGCCGCCGCCAAACAGTCCCGCCAGCATCCGGGACTGCACGACCGAGGTGTCCTGGTACTCGTCGAGCAAAACCATCGGCCAGCGATCCCGCTCCATCGCACCGACGTGCGCCAGTTCGGCGATCTGAACTCCGAACCGCAGCAGGTCGGCGAAATCGACCACATCGGCAGCCGCTTTGCTGGCCCGCAGCTCATCGACAGCATTCGCTAGTTGCAGCCGCAACGTCGCTGCCTCCCGGGCCTTGCGATCGGCGGCCACGGACTTGGGCAATGCGTCAATCGCCTCGATGAGTCGCCGGTCATGGTCTCGCAGGGTCTGCGTAGTGACGACATGCTCGGCCAGTTGCTGGTCCAGAGCCACCACGTCCGCTACCAGCGCAGCCGGGCCGCTGGCGAGTCCGGCCAACGGCAAATCAGTATTCGTCAGAACTCGGTAGGCGAGCAGCGCGGTCTCATTGTCGGCCAACAGCCGGGCACCGGGTTCGACGCCGATCCGCAGGCCCTGCTCGCTGACGAGCTGGTGGGCAAACGAGTGGTAAGTGGTGACCAGCGGCTCACCATTTCCGCCGTCCTCAAGGTCATCGCCGTCGTGCAGGAATCCCAGCATCCGACGGATTCGTGCACCCAGCTCCGCCGCGGCCTTGGTGGTGAACGTCAGACCCAACACCTCACCAGCCCGAACATGACCCCGACCGACAGCCCACACCACCCGGGCCGCCATCACACTGGTCTTGCCGGACCCGGCCCCGGCCACGATCCGCAGCGGCTGATCCAGATCCGCAGTCACCGCCGCCAGTTGCTCATCGGACAGCCGGTACCCCACGATCTGGCACAGCCGGTCGATGGTCATTCCGGATGGGCCGCGGACCGTCATCGGGTGAGCTCCCGGCCTTCGCTGCGCGCGGGACAGACAAGGGCGAAGTCGCAGATGCGGCAGGTGCGATCGGACGGCGTCGGGGTGAAGCCTTCGGCCCTGACAACCTCGACAGCCGCACCCAGTGCCTGCCGAATCTGGTCACCGTCGACGGCCGGCTGGCCCTGCACCTTGGGCGTGTCGGCCGCTCCGCCAGCGATCCGCAGCTGCACCAACTCGGCTCCGGCAACCACCGGACGCCCGACCGCAGCACCACTGAAGGTGGACTCGAATTCATCATCGAAGGCACCTTCTTGCGCCGCGACCTGATAGAGCGCCAGTTGTCGGTGCTCGACGATTTCCTTCGCCGACTTGGCCTTGCGTTCGGTCTTGAGGTCGACCACGTGCAGCTGCTCATCGGTGTCCAGCTCAAGCCGGTCAGCCTTGCCGCGGATGACCACCCGGTCCGATCCAGCATCGAACTCAACTTCGAAGGGCACCTCGGTCGCAACCAACGAGCGTCCGCGATTGGCTGAGTGCCATGTCACGAATCGCACCAGTGCTGCCCGTGCTTCGGCCAGTTCTGCCTGAGCCTGCCACCTGGCTTCATAGCTCAAAGCACCCCACCGGCGCGAAGCCTGCTCTGCGAGGACCTGGTCGTCCGCCGGCAGCTCACCGCGGGCCACCGCATCGGCCAGGGCGTGGATCAGCGATCCAAAACCGGTGGCCGTACCGCTGACCGTCTGCCCCTTGGCCTCGTGCTGCAGGAACCAATGCAGGGAACAATCCGACAGCACCGTCCAACTCGAGCCGGACATGGCGACGGGAGCGTCGGCCGGACGCACCGGACGTTCGCTTTCCGTCCAACCTCGCATACCCCACCAAGCGGACGGGTTTGCGCTGCCGACACCTCCTTTGGCCAGGCGCGCGAGCCTACGAGCAGCCGCCCGTCGAAGCACTGGGCTGGCCTGTTCGTCCTCGACTACGCTGCGAAGTTCCGCAACCAGCGGCGCGATCGCCATCGTCACCGAGCGGAATCCGCCTTCGTGGCGCCGCGTCACACCCGGCACCGAACTGAGCTCGTCGAGGAATCGTGACGGCTGCTCACCGCTGTCCTGAGGCGATTGAACGGCGGTCACCACCAGTCGGTCTCGCGCCCTGGTACAGGCCACGTAGAACAACCTGCGTTCCTCTGCCAGCGTGTCCCACACTGTGGCTGCCGGCGCCAGACCATCCCTGCCCAGGCGAGTCTGACTCAACAACGAACCGCGCACCCGCAGATCGGGCCATACGCCTTCCTGCGCCCCCACCACGTAAACCCGCGACCAGGCCAGCCCTTTGGAGCGGTGCGCGGTCATCAGTGCCACCGCATCACGTTGCGGACGACGTTCCCTCGGCGACTGCGCAACAGCCTGACGATCGAGTTCGGCAACGAAGCTCGCAACGCCGCGGCGGCCGAGGAAACTGACGTCGGCCCGCCCGGCAACATCGAACAGCGCGACAACCGCATCGAGATCCCGGTCTGCCGCACGACCGGGCGCGCCTCCGGACAGGGCTGAGCGCTCCAGCCGGGCCGGCCAACTCGTCCCATCCCAGATCCGCCACAAGACCTCGGCCACCGACTCACCGCCAGCTACCGCGATCGCAGCGTTGTCGATCAGGGCAGCCAACCGGTTGACCGGCTCTGCCAGCTGCGTCGGGATCCCGAGCAACAAAGTCCGGTCAGCAATCGCAGCCTGGATCAGCCGAGCCGAAGATGTGGTGCTTACCCCGCTGCCATCGCCGCTGGAACGGTCTCGATCCTGGGCGCGCAGCGCTCGCCCCAGACGACGCAGGGAACTCGGACGCATCCGTATCAACGGCGAGAGCAGCAGATCCTCGGCTCGCGCAGCGGTCAACCGTTGCGGCTCAGCGGCGATACGTAGAACTTCCAGCAGCGGGGCTACTCCAGGTTGGGACTTCAGCGGCAAATCAGTCGCCGCCACCGCCACGGGCACTCCTGCGTTCAGCAGCGTCTGATGCAGCAGCGGCACGTCCCGTGCCGAGGACCTCACCAGGACGGCGACCTGCGACCACGACTGCACCTGACCATGCAGCTTGGCCCTGCGAATCGAATCCACAACAGCGCTGGCCTGAGAGGCTGCCGAATCGAACGTGATGACCTCCACCTCGCCCGGACCCGGCCGCGCACACTCAGGCGAGCGGTGGGCGCGTTGGGCGGCGGCGGGAATCCCCGCCAGCGGAACCCTTCGGATGACTTGCAGAGCTGCGTCCCGGATCACCGACCCGAATCGACGATTGACGTCGAGCACTGCCACCGGTGCAGCCGCGCCGACCCGGGTCGGGAAGTCACTGCCGAAGTTGCTGATACCACTGACATCAGCCCCCCGAAATCCGTAGATCGACTGGTCTGGATCGCCAACCGCCACCAGCAGCGTCTGCGGGGTTGTCATGGCCTGCAGGAGTCGAACCTGCGCGGGATCCGTGTCCTGATACTCATCGACGAAGACCGCCCGGTATCGGTCCACAAGAATCCTGCCGATGTCTGGAGACTGGGCGAGCAGCACGGCACGGGAGACTAACTCGGAGTAATCGATGACACCCTCGGCGTCCAGGACGTCGAGATACTCAGACAGGAAGGACGCGACCGCACTCCAGGCCGGGATACCGGCTACACCACCAGCGAAGGCCAGTTCGGAAGCGTCCAGACCGATTGACTGCGCCCGGGCGATCAACGCCCGCACCTCATCAGCCAGTCCCCTGGTGCCGACCGCTGGATCGAGGTCAGCCGGCCACGCCAGGCGGCGCTCCCGCACTGCGTGCGTGAGCAGCTCCCGAATCCGCTGCTCCTGTTCGGCCCCGGACAACAGCCGCGGACCGGAGTCGAAAGCCTCCGGATCGGCGAACTCCCGCACCAACGCGAAACACAACGAGTGAAAGGTCGCGATTGTGGGCATCAAGCCGCCGCCGATCCTGGCGGCGACCCGGCTCCGAAGCTCGTCGGCCGCCCGCCGGCCGAACGTCAGCACGAGCATTCGATCCGCGGCCACAGTGGCACCGCCAACCCCGGCCAGACGCGCGACCACCGACTCGACAATTGTCGCTGTCTTGCCGGTACCCGGACCTGCCAGCACCAGCAGCGGGCCATCGGTGTGCCCGACCACCGCCTGCTGTGCCGGGTCGAGCGTTGGGGTCGGCGATTCGGCCACCGACGGCCGTCGAAGTGCAATCACATCGCCACACAAGCAGCCGGGTACGACATTGCAGTGCGGTCATCTGCGAACATCGGTGCCGTGAGTGATACTTCGCCGCCCATCGGGCCCGAGGTCGTGCGAGTGTCCCCCAAACCGGGCCCGCCGACCACGGACCGGCGCGCCGTCAGTGGTGCGTCGACCCTGGTGATCGAAGGCGATGTCATCCCCCGGCGTCTGCGTCGGCCAGCCGACCTGCTTCGGTTCGTCTTTGCAATCGCGCTCGCACTGCTCGTCCTCGCGGGGGCTTTCTTCGCTTCCAGCACCGCCAGCGGCATCGACCGGGACATCACCGCGGCTTCGAGCAACATTCCCCACCTACTCGTCGTGCTAGTGAACATCATCGGCTACGCGGGCGTCCTAGTGCTGCCCGCCGGGGCCGCGGTCGACCTGCTGCTGCGCGGACGTGGCCGGCAACTGCTGGAATCTATCGCAGTACTGGCACTGACGGTCCTGCTGGTATTCGCCCTGGCGCTGTGGATCCAGCATGCCGAGAGCGCCCAGTTGCTCACCGCACTCACAGGTCGGCCAACCGCCACCGGGGTGGCACCGTTGAAGGCGGACCTGTCCGGCGTCGTCGCTTTCATCACGGTGGCCAGACTCATCGACCGAACCCGATGGGCGATGGCGAGCATCGCGTTGGTGGTGGCAATCTGCATCGCCAGCGTGGTGTCCGGAGGAATCACGGTGGCTGCGCTCGGCCTGTCGATCCTGATCGGCTGGGCCGTCGGCCTGCTTGCCCGCTACGCCCTGGGCACCCCCACCACGCGCCCGTCCGGCTTGAAGGTTGCCGCCGCGCTGGAGAGGTCGGGCTTTGCCCTCACCGTGCTGCGGGCATCGCACGAGACCGCCGCTGGACGTCGCTACTCGGCCACGTCCAGGGTGGGCGAGCGGATGGAAGTACTGGTACTGGACCGCGATCTGGAGGGCGCAGGCCTTGCCCAGGGCATCTGGCGCTCGTTGCGGCTTCGTGACCACGCTGGCACCGGTGGCTTCACGATGCGCAGCCGCCTGGACCACGCGGCCCTGCAGTCGTACGCCGCACAGGCCGCAGGTGCGCCCGTTCCCCGCCTGGAAGCCGTCGCCGAAGTCGGCCCTGATGCCGCGCTGCTGGCTTACGCACGAATCGACGGGCTGACCTTCGCCGAGATCGGCAGCGACCTGACCGACTCCGACCTCGACGGCGCCTGGCGGGCAATTCGGGCCATGCATGACGCCGACATCTCCCATCGCACCCTGCATGCCGACAACCTGCTGCGCGACGCCAACGGCGAGGTGTGGTTGCTCGACCCTGAGGAGGGCTCAGTCGCCGCCGGAGACATCGCCGAGCGACTGGACCTGGCAGAGCTGCTGTGCACGCTGGCGATGCTGACCGACCCGGATCGCGCCATCGCCGCCGGACGACGAGTGCTGGGAACCGAACGTCTGGTCAAGGCCCTGCCCGCACTTCAGCCGGTGGCTCTGACCGCGGTGACCCGGCGGGCGATCCGACGGCACAAGGTCGTCCTGATCACCCTGCGTGAAAGCCTGGAGGAGCTGACCCCGGAGGGTCCGGGCGAACAACTGCAGTTCGAGCGCCTCAAACCGCGAATGGTGCTGACCGCAATCGCCGGAACGCTGGCGGGCTACCTGCTGCTCATCCAACTCGGCGAAGTCAACCTGATCACGCTCTTCTCCCAAGCCAACTGGTGGTTGGCAGCGCTGGCCATCATCTTCTCGGGGCTGACCTACGTCGGCGCCACCATGTCGGTGGAAGGGTTCATCCCAGAGCGGCTCAAGTTCCTGCGGACGATGCAAGCGCAACTCGCCTCGTCCTTCGCCATCTTGGTATCGCCGCCGACGCTCGGTTCGGTCGGCGTCAACATCCGTTACCTGCAGAAAACCGGAGTGCACCCCGCCCTGGCGGCAGCCAGCATCGGAGTCTCACAAGTCTTCGCGTTCATCATGCACATCCTGTTAGTCCTGGGCTTCGGTGTGCTGGCGGGCACCCAGAGCAACCTGGAGTTCTCACCGCCGCGGTGGGCGGTGGTCATCGCGGTCGCCTTCGTCGTGACCTTCGTACTGATCTTCCTGCTGCCGTTCACCCGACACTGGGCGCAGCAGCGGGTGCGGCCCATCGCTGCCCAGATCGGACCCCGACTGCTGACCCTGGCCCAACGTCCCCTGCAATTGGCCAAAGGCATCGCCGGATTCTTGCTGCTGAACCTGGCCTACTGCTTCTGCCTGCTCGCCTGCGTGCGGGCCTTCGGCGGCGGGGGCGAATGGGCCGCCATCTGCGTGGCCTACCTGGTCGGAGCCACGGTCGGACAGGTAGCGCCGACTCCCGGCGGTTTGGGCGCCGTCGAGGCCGCCCTGACCGGCGCGCTCGGGTTGGCCGGGGTCGAAGGTGGTGTGGCCCTGTCGGCCGTCCTGATGTTCCGCGCCTTCACCTTCTGGCTGCCGACTATCCCGGGCTGGTTCTGTTTCAACGACATGGTCAAGAAGGGCTACCTGTAGCCGTCTCAGGATGTTCCGCAAACCCCCTGCGTGCGCCGGTTTCTGGGCCGGCTGCACGGAGGGGTTTGCGGCGTTGGAGTGGACAGACTGGGCGCGACTCAAGCCACCAGGGCTGATCAGGCCCAATGAGCCCGATCAGTAGGTCGGCTGTGACGGATCGATCTGCGCTACCCAAGCCACCACGCCGCCGCCGACGTGGATCGCATCACTGAACCCGGCCGCCTTCACCAGCGCGAGCACTTGCGCCGACCGCCCGCCGACCTTGCAGAACAGCACCGTCGGCTTGTCGTGAGGAAGTCGCGCCAGGGCATCACCTGTGATGAACTCACCCTTGGGTATCAGCTCGGCCCCCGGAATCTGCGAGATCTCCCACTCGTTCGGCTCGCGCACATCGACCAGGAAGAAGTCCTGCTCCCCGGCATCCCGGGCGTCGATCATGGCTCGCAGTTGGTTGACCGAGATGGTGGAGTCCCGCGCGGCATCAGCCTCCTCGTCGGTCAACGTGCCGCAGAAAGCCTCGTAATCGATCAACTCAGTGATGGGCTCGGCGAGCGGATCCTTACGAATCTTCAGCGTCCGGTACGACATCTCCAGGGCGTCGTACACCAGTAGCCGACCGAGCAGCGGCCGTCCGATCCCGGTGATCAACTTGATCGCCTCGGTCGCCATCACCGACCCGATGGAGGCGCACAGCACGCCGAGCACACCACCTTCGGCGCATGATGGCACCATCCCGGGCGGAGGCGCCTGCGGGTACAGGTCGCGATAGTTGGGTCCGTACTTGTCCCAGAACACACTGGCCTGGCCTTCGAACCGATAGATCGAGCCCCACACATACGGCTTGTCCAGCAGCACGCAGGTGTCGTTGACCAGGTAACGGGTAGCGAAGTTGTCAGTCCCGTCGACGATCAGGTCGTAGTCGGCGAAGATCTCCATCGAGTTGCTCGAGTCCAGCCTGGTTTCGTGCAGGTTCACCACGACGTGCGGGTTGATCTGCCGAACAGAGTCCCTCGCCGATTGAGCCTTGGGCCGACCGATATCGGACTGGCCGTGGATGATCTGACGCTGCAGATTCGACTCGTCGACCTCGTCGAACTCGACGATCCCCAGCGTGCCGACCCCGGCCGCGGCCAGGTACATCAGCGCCGGACTTCCCAATCCACCCGCACCCACGCACAGGACCCGAGCGTTCTTGAGCCGTTTCTGACCAACCATCCCGACCTCCGGGATGATGATGTGACGGCTGTAGCGACGAACCTCGAATACCGATAGCGACTCGGCTGGTGCCACCAGCGGTGGCAATGATGTCAGTTCTCCCACCTGCAGAACTTTGGCACAACGCACCTCGATTCGACGACTTGCCCCCTGTCGTGGCGTGGTCCCTCTCGTTGTGTGGTGAGGTGCTAGCGGGCCAGTTCCCTCCACAGATCGGCGATCAGATCGGGGTGCTCCATCTGAGACACATGCCCGGAGTCGGGGATGACCACCACGCGTGCGTTGGGAAACGCCTTACTGGCCCGGAAGGCGGCCCGTGGATTGACCAACTTGTCATCCCGGCCGTACACGGCGATCACCGGCACGTCGATGCGTCCGGCCAGTGACCAGGGCTTGTCGTCAGATTCGTCGAAGAAGGTGGCCACCAGTCCCCGCAGCGAGGCGAGCATCACCGGCTGCGCGTGGTCCAACTGGTCACGTTCCTCGATGTCGGTGATCAAATCGGCTCTCCTCGCTGGGCTGACCCTGGATGGCTCCGCCCAACACATATCGACCATGGCGACGGCCCGGTCCACCGCTGGACGGCCCGCCATCCGCCGGTTCATCCACTCCCCGAGCCTGGGAATCGCCACGACCGGCATCGAGATGTTGCTCAACATCGGCATCCGGTCGGGCAACGCCGGGGATACCAAGGTCATTGTTCGGACCAGTTCGGGGTGTCGCGCCCCGAGTTGGACCGCTACGGCACCGCCCAGGGAGTTGCCGAATACATGCACCGGTCGGCCGCCGAAGCTGTGTCGGATGTACTCGGCTACCACCGCGGCGTGCCCTGCGGGGGTGTAATCCTCGGACCCGGCGTCGGACACCGGCGATCTCCCGAACCCAGGTAGGTCGACCGCGTAGCCGTCCAAAACGTCACGAAGGCCACCCATCAAGTCGGTCCAGTTGGTCGCCGAACCGCCGAGGCCATGCACGAAGACCGCAGGTTCTGTGGTCGATCCGATCGGCTCTGCGTGCCGCACGAACAGCCGTGCGGATCCGAGTTGAACGAACTCACCTGGCCACCTAGCAGCGCTACCAACGCCGCCGCCAGCATTCTTGTCGGCGGCCCCACGTTCGTTGCGGGCAGTTGGATTCTCAGACTCAGTAGCGGTCACCTCGGAACCGTATTGACTGGGCAGAGCCAAACGCAACCGACACCAGCCATCCGATGCGGACCCGAACCACCCGCGAATAAGTTACTGGCGAGTAGTATCTAGCCATGCCCGTCACCGAAACCACCCCGAAGGCGACCCGTCTGCCTCGGCACAAGCGACGGGCGCAGTTGCTGGACGTGGCGCTAGAGGTCTTTGTCAGCCAGGGCTATCACGCGGCCGCGATGGACGACATCGCCGACCGGGCCGGGGTCAGCAAGCCGGTGCTCTACCAGCACTTTCCCAGCAAACTCGAGTTGTATGTAGCCCTGCTGGACTCCAGCGCCGAAGAGCTGAAGACCCGCCTGAAGGAAGCGCTGGCCAGCACAAGGGAGAATCGCAAGCGCGTGAGCGCGGCGGTAGCGGCGTATTTCGCGTTCGTCGACGACTCGACAGAGGCCTTTCGGCTGCTATTCGAAAGCGACCTGTTCAACGAGGAGGCCGTGCGCGTCCGCGTTGAACTCAACGACCGGGAGTGCACCACCTTGCTGGTCGAGGTGATCGCCGAGGACACCGGACTAGATCGCGAAGAGTCCACCACCCTGGCCTATGGCTTGATAGGAATGGCCAAGACCAGCGCCCGGTACTGGCTGCGAAGCAACAAACCGGTCTCGCGCGAGGACGCCGTCCTCTTGGTATCACGCATGGCCTGGCGCGGGATCTCCGGCTTCCCTCGATCGCCCCAGACGGCAGACGCCGACGACGCGGGTGGGGCTGCCGGTATTGTGTTGGCCGATGACCAAGCCCGGCACACCAGTTCGACCTAGGAGACGCAGCGTGGAAATCAAGATTGGCATTCAACACACGCCCCGAGAGATCGTGCTCGATGTGGACCTGACCGCGGACCAAGTCGCCAAGGCGCTCTCTGACGCCCAGGCCAAGTCCGGCACCCTGATCCTCAAGGACGTCAAGGGTCGGCAGGTGTTGGTGCCATCTGACAAGATCGCCTACATCGAGATCGGCGAGCCAGAGCAACGCCGGGTCGGCTTCGGCGCCTGAACGACCTCGACAGACCCAACGGCCTCAATGACGGGTCAGGGCTGCAACCCCAACGAACGCATCCGGTCCGAGTGCGCGTCGGTCAGGTCGGAGAACATTCGGGACATCGCCTCCAGATCCGGGCCCATGCCACCGAGTACGAGTTCCACCAACCCCTCGCGTTGAACCGCCACCCGCTGCGACTGAGCGACTGCCTCGCCCACCAGACGCCTTCCCCACAGAGCCAATCGCCCCGCCACTTTGGGGTCTGCGGCGATGGCCTCGCGTATCGATTCGATGACGAAAGCTGAGTGCCCCAAGTCATCGCAGACCTCAATCACCAAAGCCCGCGTCCTCGGATCCACATAGTTCGCGACAGCCCGGTAGAAGTCCATGGCGATACCGTCGCCGACGTAGATCTTGACCAGGCCCTCCAGCCAATCGGCGGGCGCCGTCGAAGCATGGAATCCATCAATGGCCGCGACGAACGGTTCCATCGCAGCCTCGGGATCGACGCCGAGGTCAATGAGACGATCGCGCAACAATTCGAAGTGACCGAACTCGGCGGCCGCCATTCGGGCAGTCGCGATGCGATGGTAGAAATCCGGCGCAATAGTCGAGTCGGCAGCCAGTCGCGAAAAGGCCTCCAGCTCACCATAGGCAAGCACCCCAAGAAGATCAACAACGGCTTCTCGGTAACTCTCGTCGGACAGATCCATGGGGGGTTGCGGCGTGACTGGCATGAGCGCCAGACTATCGGCATCCGACCACGGGTAGAGTGAAGCCCAACATGACTAACATAACGACTGACAGTCGACCATCTGATAACGAATCATCCGAAGGCCAGGCGCCCGCCGAAGACCAGGCGCCCGCCGACAACCAGGCGCCCGCCGAGGCCAGTGAGCCCTCGACCGCCGAACCCGCTACTTTTGCCGACCTCGGCGTGTCACCGCAATTCTGCGATGCGCTAGACGGCATCGGAATCACCAGCCCGTTCCCGATCCAGACGATGTGCATCCCGCTGGCCTTGTCCGGCCAGGATCTGATCGGCCAGGCCAAGACCGGAACCGGCAAGACCCTCGGATTCGGCATCCCGTTGCTGGAACGCATCACCAAACCGTCTGATCGAGAAAAAGCTGCGCGCACCGGCGCGTTACCGCAGGCCCTGGTGGTCGTGCCAACCCGCGAACTGTGCGTGCAGGTCGCCAAGGACTTGCAGTCCGCCGCTGGCGACACGGGCATCCGCGTGCTCGCTGTGTACGGCGGCCGCTCGTACGAGCCGCAAGTCGAGGCTCTGGACCGCGGCATCGAAGTCGTGGTTGGAACGCCGGGCAGGCTGATCGACTTGTCGCGCCAGCATCACTTGGAACTATCCAAAGTCAGCGTGCTGGTGCTGGACGAAGCCGACGAGATGCTTGACATGGGATTCCTGCCTGACGTCGAGACGCTGGTTTCGCAGGTTCAGTCCAAGAGGCAAACGCTGCTTTTCTCGGCCACCATGCCGGGCCAGATCGTCAACCTGGCACGGCGCTACATGACCAACCCAACCCACATCCGGGCGGCCGACCCCGGAGACGACAACGCGACGGTGGCCGCCACTGAGCAACACGTCTGGCGCGCCCACGCGATGGACAAGCCTGAGATGGTGGCTCGGGTGTTGCAGGCCAAGGACCGCGGCCTAGTGATCATCTTCTGTCGCACCAAGAGAACTGCCCAGAAGCTGGCGGACGACCTGACCGAGCGGGGTTTCGCTGTCGGTGCGGTCCATGGCGATCTCGGTCAGGGCGCGCGCGAGCAGGCACTGCGGGCATTTCGCTCCGGCAAAGTCGACGTCCTGGTCGCCACCGACGTGGCTGCCCGCGGAATCGACGTCGACGGCGTGACCCACGTCATCAACTACGCCTGCCCCGACGACGAGAAGACCTATCTGCACCGAATCGGACGCACCGGACGGGCCGGCAACTCCGGCGTCGCGGTGACCCTGGTGGACTGGGACGACGTGCCGAAGTGGCTCCTGATCAACAAGGCGCTGGGCCTTCCATTCGTCGACCCGCCCGAGACCTATTCAACGTCGCCGCACATCTACACCGGACTCGGGATTCCGTCCAGCGCCACCGGACGGCTGCCGCGCGCACAGCGGACCAGGGAGGGCCTTGGCGCTGAGCAGATTGAGGACATCGGCGAGACTGGTCAAGCAGCTGGCAAGCGAGCGCATCGTTCGAGCAGCAGTTCAGGCAGCGGTTCGGGCAAACACTCCGGCAAGACATCGGGGAACCGGTCGGGCAGTCGTTCGAGTAGCAGCGGTTCAGCCGCGACAACGTCGCAGCCCGCTTCCCTTCGGAAGTCTGGCCCGCGCAAGAGAAGCCGCACCCGAACTCGGGGTGGAGAGCAGCCCCCCAAGGCTAATCCGCCAGCCTCATCCGAGTGATCTAACGCGGGCGCGTGCCAAAGTGAACAGTGGCGCGACGACTAGGCCTTCAGGTTGATGGTGACCCATTCGTGCTTGCGGCAGGCGGGACATTTGAGCCAGGCTCGCTGGTTGGCACCTGGTAGTGGGACATAGATGCCAGTCGCCCACAGCTTCGCCAACCGCACAAAAGACACCACTGAGCGATTCGAGCAGCCACCACACTCGATAGCGACCGATCCGACTGACGGCGGTTGCGCTGCTCCGCTGAACAGCGCCCGCTTGCCCTGCAGATCATCCTCGCGGGCTTGAACAACCGGAGTATCCGCCGGCTTTTCGACCGCAGCGGGTCGAATCCGATCGAAGCCTGGAACGGGCCTGGTCGTCACCGTTGGCTTCTTGACCGATGACTTGGTCATTGCACCACGTCCTTCATGAGTTTGGCGGCGACCTCTCGATACGCCTGAGCTCCCTTGGTTCTACCCGCTGTGGCCAGAATCGAACGTCCCGAAGCAGGCGCTTCGGCGAAACGGACGGACTTGCCGATGGCCGGCTCGAGAACCGTCAACTGGTAGCGCTCTCTGACATCGGCCAGCACGGCCCGCGAGTGGTTCGTGCGGGCGTCATACATCGTCGGCAGCACGCCCCGGATGGTCAAGCCCCGGTTGCATAGCCGCTGCACGTCCGAGACGGTGTCGAGCAGTTGCCGAACACCCCGATGGGACAGCGTCTCGCACTGCAACGGAATCACGACCTCGTCCGAAGCCGTCAGCGCATTGATCGTCAGCACGCCGAGCGAGGGCGAGCAGTCGAGCACGATGACGTCATAGTCGTCCGCGACGTCCACCAGCGCGGTACGCAAGGCGTATTCGCGCCCGGTCTTGGTGAGCAGGTGTGCCTCGGTACCAGCAAGGTCGATAGTCGCCGGCAGCAGATCCGGGCCGTCTTCGGTCTCCACGATAGCCAGGTGTGCGCTGACCCGACCTAGCAGCACATCGTGGACAGAGAATTCCAGCGCCTCCGGATCGAGGCCCAGCGAGAAAGTCAGGCAGGCCTGCGGATCGAGATCCACCAACAGGACCCGAAGCCCCATCTCAGACCAGGCCGCGCCTAGCGATGCGACGGTGGTGGTCTTTGCGACACCGCCTTTTTGATTGGCAATCGCGATCGTGCGTGTCACAGATGCATCCTGTCTGTTGATTCGCCCCTATTGTGCCGGGTATGACTTCGCAAGATTCCGTTACCCTCCCGCGTGGCGTGGCGCGATCTGCTTTCGTCGGTAGATTCGGACCGCTGTCTGCATTGATCAGCCGGCCCACCGGACCCACGCGGGGCGTTGTGCTGCTCATCCCGGGCTTCACCGGTAGCAAGGAGGACTTCCGGGCGGTGTTGCCGCTGCTGGCCGCCTTGGGCTGGGTGAGCGCCACTTTCGATCTGCGGGGGCAATACGAATCCCCCGGTCCGGACGATCCGGCCGGCTACGAAATGAGCGAGTTCGTGGCGGACACCGTCGCGGTCAGTGAGCAACTGTCGGCCGAACACGGTCACCACGTTCACCTTGTCGGACACTCGTTCGGCGGTCTGGTAGCGCGCGCCACCGTCCAGCACCTGCTCACCGGCGCGGAGCACCCAAGCCGCGACCTGGTCGCCTCGCTGACTCTGTTGTCCAGCGGGCCCGGCGCCCTACCCGACGACGTTCAACCCATAGCCAAACAGTTGCTCGATGCGCTGTCGTTGATGACGCTGACGCAGATCTGGCAGTACAAAGAGGCCGCGGAGCGAGCAAGCGGGGTTGAACAACCCGATCCGGCCGCATATGAATTGGCCAGGCGCCGCTTCGTTGGATGCAATCCGCTCGCGCTGGCCGGCAAGGCGCGACTGCTCATCGAGTCGCCCGACAACGTCGATCAACTCGCGCCGCTGCTGGCGGCAGGCAGGCCGCCCACTCTTGTTGCCTACGGATCGGATGACAACCGTTGGACCCCTGCACAGCAGGACCAGATGGCCCGGCGACTCGGCGCCCGGCGGGTCTGCTGGTGGCAGACAGCGCACTCGCCGGCCATCGAGCACCCCACCTGGTGTGCCGCTGTTCTTGAGGGGTTCTTCAGCGATGTCCTCGACTGCGACGCCGGCCCGGTCCCAGAGACCTTGTCGCTAATCGAACCCACCGTCGGGTTAGATCTCGATCCAGTTGGGTATACCGCGAACGTGGAATTGCGACTGCCAGTAGTCGCCTCCCCACCGGCGGTGGGCCAGGCGCGACGCACAATAGCCCGGCAACTTCAGGCCTGGGGCCTGACTGATCAGATCGACGATCTGCAGTTGATCGTCAGCGAGTTGGTGACGAACGCCCTACGGCATGTGGGGGGTCCGATCGAACTGCTCCTGCTGGCCTCCCCGGAGACCGTGAGGGTCGAGGTTCGTGATTCCGACATGGAGGACATGCCTACTCAGGCTGCGTCGAACAGCTACGCGTTCGGCGGGCGAGGAGTACCGCTGGTAGCCGCCGTAGCGACGCGATGGGGCGTCGACGTGTTCGACGACGGAAAAGCAGTGTGGGCCGAGATCAGCATCAAAGCCAGCTGACCAAGTACTCGTCCGGAGCCGACTGGTCCGACTTGCCGCTTGGACGCAATGCGTCGACCCGCCAGGCCAGCACGTGCTCTACTGATCTTCTGAAACTGCCGCGCCGGGTGCATCCACCGGTGGCGGCCATTGCGCGGTAATCCCGAGGATCTTGCGAGCATCACCGATAGTCCGCGCGTCCACATGCACGTCGTAACGGGAGGCCAGGATCTGGCTGCGGGACACGAAATCGCGTTTCCCTCCCGTCATCCAGTACGAAACCAACCCGAAGATAATGCCGAAGCCCGCGCCGTAGACCAGGCCCAGCAGGATCAGGGTCGTTCCGGACATGTCCTCGGTCTTCGCGAAGAAGGACACGAAGATCCCCAACAAAAGCCCGAACCAGGCCCCCGTCAGCAGGCCACCGGCGGCGGCCCGGCCCCACGACATCCTTCCCAGAACGACTTCCACCATCTTCAAGTCGACGCCGACGATGGACACCCCCGCGACCGGGAACTTCTCATCGGAGAGTTTGTCGACGGCCAACTGCGCGTCCAAGTACTTGTCGTACGACACCAGCAACGGCTGCCTCGTCGGATCCACCAGACTCGCGTTCACATCGATCTTCTGCGCCACCATTCCACCTTAGCGCCCACCCAAGCACCCCCTTTGGCTGCCACCAGAGTCGTTGACTGCGGAGTTGTCGCGGGGTTTCCTTGATCGAAAACCGCGACAACTCCGCAGTCAACGAAGTTTCCGGGCCACGCAAACCGTGCGGGGGTGAGGTCAGACGCGGAGTTTGTAGTCCTCGAGGAGCCGGCGGGCGATGATGATGCGTTGGATGTCGGCTGTTCCTTCACCGATCATCAGCATCGGCGCCTCGCGATACAACCGCTCGATCTCGTACTCCTTGGAGTAGCCGTACCCGCCGTGGATGCGGAACGAATCCTCGACGACCTCTTTGCAGTACTCGCTGGCCAAGTACTTGGCCTCGCCAGCTTCAAGATCGTTACGCTCTCCGGAATCCTTCTTGCGGGCGGCTCGGATCATCATCTGATGTGCCGCCTCGACCTTGACCGCCATGTCAGCCAAACGGAAGGCCACGGCCTGGTGTTCGGCGATCGGTTTGCCGAAGGTGGAGCGCTGCTGGGCGTAGTCGATGCCCAACTCGAATGCCCGAATCGCCACACCGCAGGCCCGGGCAGCAACGTTGACCCGCCCGACCTCAACACCGTCCATCATCTGGTAGAAACCGCGACCCGGTGTTCCCCCAAGCAGTTGGTCTGCTGACAGGCGGAAGTTCTCCATGATGAACTCAGTGGTGTCAACGCCCTTGTAGCCCATCTTTTCGATCTTCCCGGGAATCGTCACTCCGGGGAGCACCTCACCGAAACCGGGCTCCTTCTCGACCAGGAAGGTGGACATCTTCTTGTAGACGCTGCGGGCATCGGGGTTCTCTTCGTCGGTCCGTACCAACACCGCAACGACGCTGGAAGATCCGCCGTTGGTGAGCCACATCTTCTGGCCGTTGAGCACGTAATCGTCGCCATCGCGGACGGCGCGACTGGTGATCGCTGCCACGTCTGAGCCGCAGTTCGGCTCGGACATTGAAAACGAACCGCGAGTCTCTCCGGTGGCCATCTTGGGCAGGTAGTAGGCCTTCTGCTCGGGAGTCCCATGTTGCATGATCATGTAGGCAACGATGAAGTGCGTGTTCACGATGCCGGACACGCTCATCCAGGCCCGCGCAATCTCCTCGACGCACAGCGCGTAGGTCAGCAGCGACTCGCCGAGTCCGCCGTACTCCTCAGGGATCATCAAGCCGAAGATCCCCATATCCTTCATGCCTTCGACAATCTCCGTGGGGTACTCGTCAGCATGCTCGAGACGCTGGGCATTGGGGATGATCTCGTTCTCGCAGAAATCATGCACAGCCGCGAGGATCTCCTGCTGAACGTCGGTCAGTCCCTCGGTTTGGGCGAGCTTTCCCATCGTCACTCCTTATGAGACAGATGTCGACTGCGACGAACATGCTCCACGTTCACGACGCAGGCTTGTGGGTGCGTGTCAGTTTTCGGGTGGTTATTAGTATCGCCGTTGAGCCTCCACGACGACCAACCACCCCATCAGAAACTGGCCACTGCCCCACGGTTGGGTTCTGAGGCCGACGGGCGGTTAGCGGGCGGAGGCGGCCGCCAAAGCCAGCACTCGCTGTGCGTCGGTGACGTGCATATTCTCGATCATCTTGTTGTTGACCGTCACCACACCTCGACCCTCGGCCAAAGCCAGTTGGAACGCATCGATGACTGCTTGGGCGTGCTCGATCTCGGCTTGGGTCGGTGCGAACGCCAGGTTGGCGCCCGCCAACTGAGCCGGGTGGATGAGCGTCTTGCCATCAAACCCGAGTTGGCTGCCCTGCTGGCATTCCGCGGCGAATCCTTCGGTGTTCTTGATGTCGTTGTAGACGCCGTCGAGGATTACCTTGCCGGCGGCACGAGCCGCGAGCACAGCCTGACTCAGCGCGGTGATCAAGGGCAACCGGCCCGGGATGTGCCGCACATGAAGTTCGCTGACCAGGTCATTGGTACCCATCACCAGCACGGTGAGCCGGTTGCTGGCAGCCGCGATCTGCGCCACGTTGAGGATCGCCTCAGGGGTCTCGATCATCGCCCACAGCGCCAGTTCGTCATCCGCCCCGGCTGCTCGCAGTTCAGCATCCAAAGCCACCACTTCGGCGGCCGTGTTCACCTTCGGAACGACCACGGCGGCAGGCTTGGCCAGCACAACAGCAGCCACGTCGGCATCGTGCCACGCGGTACCGATCCCGTTGATTCGAATGGTGATCTCGCGATGTCCGTATTCGCCCGACGCAGCGGCCGCGCACACTCGGTCGCGCGCCTGATCCTTGGCGTCTGGTGCGACCGCGTCCTCCAGGTCCAGGATCAACGAATCGGTGTCAAGTGTCTTTGCCTTCTCAAGCGCCCGCTCGTTGGCACCCGGCATGTAGAGCACAGACCGGCGCGCCCGCAATGGGGCAAAGCCTTCCGCCATGGTCAGTTCACCTCCGTCGTGTCGAGGTTGTAGGCGGCAGCCAGGTCCGGATCGCGCTCGGCCAACGCCCGGGCCAGGTTCAGCACGACCTTGCACTGCTTGTACGTCGCGTCGTCCTGCATCTTGCCGTCTAGCATCGCCGCGCCGGTACCGTCGCCCATTGCCTCGACCACCCGCTGCGCCCAACGGACCTCGCTGACCTCGGGGCTGAACACCCGCTTGGCGATCTCGATCTGTTTCGGGTGCAGGCTCCAGGCACCGACGCAACCCATCAGGAACGCATTGCGGAACTGGTCCTCACAGGCGACGGTGTCAGCGATATCGCCGAACGGGCCGTAGTACGGCAGGATGTCGTTCGCTGCGCAGGCATCGACCATCCGGGCGATCGTGTAATGCCACAGATCCTGCTGATAGGTGGTGCGCCCGACGGTGATGTCCTCGCCCACCGGATCGGTCCGAACCAGGTAACCCGGGTGTCCGCCACCGACGCGGGTCGTCTTCATCCGCCGACTCGCCGCCAAGTCCGCCGGACCCAGCGAAATCCCCTGCATCCGAGGACTGGCAGCGGCGATCTCCTCGACGTTGACCACACCCGCGGCGGTCTCCAGGATCGCGTGCACCAGCAGCGGTTCGGTCAGCCCTGCCTTCGCCTCGAGTTGGGCGAGGAGCCTATCGATGTAGTGGATGTCCTCGGCCCCCTCGACCTTGGGCACCATGATGACGTCAAGCTTGTCGCCGATTTCGGGAATCAGCGTGAGCAGGTCATCGAGTGCCCACGGCGAATCCAGGCTGTTGATCCGCGTCCACAGCTGGGTGCCCGAGAAGTCCGTGGCCTTGGCAATCGCTACCAGGCCTTCACGTGCCTTGACTTTAGAGTCGGCCGGGATCGCATCCTCAAGGTTGCCCAATAGCACGTCCACTTTGGTGGCTAGGTCGGGAACCTTCGCGGCCATCCGCTCGTTGCCCGGATCAAAGAAGTGGATCATGCGTGACGGGCGGAACGGAACATCGAACAACGGCACCGGTGCGCCTACGGCTAGCGGGCGGAAGAAGGCTTTAGGGCTTCGCAAGGCAGACTCCAAATCAACGTCAGGACCGACTCACAGCGTGTACGTGCCAAGTATCGCCCAACCGCCACCAGCGAACCTCGCTCGCCCTTGATCTGACGATGATCGGCCACCGGCACTTCCCGATTGGCGATCCGGCTCGTAGGATTCGCGGGTGCACCCAATCTCGCGCGAGAAGATCGACGCAGCGCTGGCTACCGTCCAGGATCCTGAAATCCACCGCCCCATCACCGAACTGGGGATGGTCAAATCAGTCGAGATCGATGACGACGGAACCGTGACCGTGTGCGTGCTCCTCACCGTGGCGGGCTGCCCGATGCGCGAGGAGATCATCTCGCGAGTCAGCCAGGCGGTGTCGGGCGTACCAGGCGTCACCAACGTGAACGTCATCCTCGAAGCGATGACCGATGAGCAGCGCGCAGGCCTCAAGGAGAAGTTGCAGGGACCGACGCGGGTCAACCCATTCACCCGACCCGGAAACACCACGAAGATCATCGCAGTGGCTTCCGGCAAAGGCGGGGTCGGCAAGTCGTCCCTCACCGCGAACCTGGCAATCGCGTTGGCCCGATCGGGCCTGTCCGTTGCCCTCGTGGACGCCGACATCTACGGGCATTCGATCCCAGGCATCCTCGGCGTCACCGACCCGCCGACCGTGGTCGAGGGCATGCTGATGCCACCGGAGTCCTTCGGAGTGCGGTTCATCTCCATGTTGCCGTTCAAGCCCGGGGGTGCCCACCAGGCCGTGGCCTTTCGGGGTCCCATGCTGCACCGCGCACTGGAGCAGTTCCTCACCGACGTCTACTGGGGAGACCCCGACGTCCTGCTCCTTGACCTGCCGCCTGGCACCGGTGACATCGCCATCTCCGTCGGTCAGTTGCTGCCCAGGGCTGAACTGCTGATCGTCACAACACCGCAACAAGCCTCCACTGATGTGGCGATTCGGGCGGGAATGCTCGCACAACAGACGCACCAGCGGGTGGCCGGAGTCGTCGAAAATATGAGTACAGCTCCGTGCCCGCACTGCGGCGAGCCGCTCGACCTGTTCGGCTCCGGCGGTGGCGCTCTGGTGGCCCAGGCCCTCACCCGGGAGTTGGGCACCAGGGTCGACCTGATCGGCAAGATCCCGTTCGACGTTCGACTGCGCGAGGGCGGCGACGCTGGGTTGCCGCTGATGATCTCCAATCCGGACCATCCGACCTCCTTGGCAATCAGCGCGATCGCCGATGTCATCGCCGCCAAGCCTCGGGGCCTAGCGGGAATCAGCCTTGGTCTGACCCCCGCAGGCCGCTGAGAGCTCGTACGAGCTCTAACACCACGCCGCAGGAAATTCCCTTCCTGCGTGCGTCAGGCGCCGGCTTGGGTGACAATGGTCCGGTGATGGATGTCGGCTGGGGCGAGTTGCTGCTGCTGGCCGTCGTCGCGCTGTTCATCTTCGGCCCGGACAAGCTGCCGAAAGCTGCCGCCGACGCCGGTCGTCTGGTGCGGCGCCTCAAGGAGATGGCGACCAAGGCCCAGTCCGAGATGAGCAATCACGGCGTGGACATTGATGGCATCAAGAACGATCTGCGCAGCGTCGCGGACCTGCACCCCAGGCGGATCCTCGGGTCAGCGATGTCGAACATCACCGATTCCGGCACGCCGACGATCACTCCTAGCGCGTCGACCACCAACGCTCCCCACCCCGGCGCCGCGACCACCACGGATCCCGAGTCAATCACCCCGGCACCGGGTGGACCC
>JBAXOQ010000026.1:0-23031 GCA_037133175.1 Actinomycetes bacterium | reverse complement strand
CCCGATGACACATCGGTCATTGTGCAACCTCACCTCCATCTCTTGACTTGTATCGGACGCCCTCGCCTTCGTCGGGGTTCCGTACCCCGGCCAATCGAGTTGCTAGTTTCGCCCGGCCTCGGGCACATCGGCTCTTGACAGTCCCCGTCGGACACCCAAGCATCGCGGCGGTTTCCTCCACCGAGTAGCCCTCGACGTCGACTAGTACCACAGCGGCCCGTTGGTCGAAGGGCAGTTCTGCCAGTGCGCGTTCGATCTCGATTCGTAGTTCCCGGGTGCCGAGGCGATCGATGGGATCGGCCAGCACTCCACTGCCGAAGTCGGAGTCCTGTTCCGGTAGTGGAACGCTCGGCCGGGCCGCCCGCCGACGGAGCCGATCGAGACATGCGTTCACGACGATCCGATGCAGCCAGGTGGTGACTTTCGAGTCGCCTCGGAAGCTCGCAGCGCCGCGGTACGCAGATAGCAACGCCTCCTGCAGTCCGTCAGCTGCTTCCTCGGGGTCGCCGGTCGTGCGTATAGCCACCGCCCATAGCCGGTCGCGGTGTCGGTGAACGAGTTCTTCGAATGCGGTGGGGTCGCCAGCGATGTGCGCGGCCATCAACTCGTGGTCGGTACGCTCGTCCGACCCGCCCACCGTTGTGCTTTCCATCAGTGGCCAGCCTACGCGCTAAGGGCTGTGGCGCAGAGCCTGGCATCGACCGTGGTCGCAGGTGAGTCGCGCCGATGCGGCCTTTGGATGGTCGGGGATGGAGCTCGGCGGTCAGTCGTTGCGAATATCGACTGACCTGATCCCCCCGCGAAACCCGTCGGTGGCAGCTGGCATGCCGGTCAGCCAGATCAGCACGTAGCGGGCGGTGATGGCGCGAGGTTCGCGGATCGTCACCTGTCCCGGTGCCCCGGTGAGCCTGGACACCTCGGTGTACCCGTCCAGCGCGGTGCTCAGGGTGTCGGCCGTACGAATCTGCAGGTCGGTGTCGTTGCCGACCAGGCCGAGTTCAATCACCTTCACGGGGACCGGCTGACCGAGATCCACGATCAGACCGATTCCCCTGTTCTTGGTGAAGTTCTGTCGCCGATACGTGTTTGTGTACCAGGCCGTCGAGACGTCTTCGTCGATCGACAGCCGAGAGGTGGTGTCACGGACGATCCCGGCGCCGCTGGGGTCGAAGATGTTGATGCCAGCGATCGGGTAGGAACGAGGGATCGCCGGTTTGACCTCTGGGCTCGGAGTGACCTCCAGCAGTCGAGGCTCAATCGTGACCGATGCAGAGGCGCTCGGCGGAGGGGCCGTCATTCCCGCCGTTGCGGTGTTCGTTCCGCCGCTGGTCATGAGCAGGCTGAACCCCACGGCCGACACGGTGCCAACCACACCCAGTGCGGCCAACACCGCCATCGTTCGCCGACCGGCCTTGCGTCGAATCACTTCTTCGTGAGGATCGCCGATCAGGAAGGGGCCGTGGGTGGCCGGTGGCGGGCTTGCCGGAGGTGGTGCCCCAAGGGCGCTGAAAGCCCGGCGGGCCTCGAGCACCGTGTCGAACGGATCACAACCCGGGTCTACCGTGGTGGGTCCCGGGACCGAAGCCAACGCTCGAATCACGTAGTCGTTGAAGTCCCGGGGCAGGTCGGCGACGAGTTGGGATGGGGTCGCGAGTTTCCCCCCGACGATTGGCGGCGTCGGCAAACCCGATACCGGGGCGCCAGGCCAGCGGGCAGTCAGGCACGCCATCATCAGGGCCCCGATGCCGTTGATGTCGGCCGCCACCGGATCGTCTCCGGGAGCGACGCCGTACAGAAGGGCGTCGATGCAATGTCCGCGCAGCTGTACTTCGCCGCTTTCCGTGACCATCACGCTGGCCGGTCGCAACCTGCCGTGAGTGGTTCCGGCTGCGTGGATTCTCACCAGTGCTTCGATGATGCCCCGTGTCACCACCAGAGAGCGGGCCGTGGTCATCGGACTGTGCAGAATCTGCTCCAGTGAAATCCCGTCGACCCACTCCGTCACGATCAGCAAAGTGCCGTTCTGATCCAGCACATCCAGCACACGAGAAACGCGGTGATCGACCACTCGGGCGGCGGTGCACGCCGCGTCCCGAAGGGCAGCCTGACGGGGGTCCGTGCTCGGAACCAGTCGAACGGCGACGGTGCGTCGCAGCAGTTTGTCGTGTGCGCGCCAGAGTCCTTCGACCTCGTCACCTTTGATGAGATCTTCAAGGCGGAAGCGGCCCAGATCGTACTTTGCGTCACTGAACTCCGCCGGTGTCGACGGCTCTACCCACTCTCGCGGTCCGCTGCGCGGAATGGGTCGCATATGTCGATGATAGGGCAGAAGTGCGGCAAAGGGTATTGAGCCGTGGCCAAGCGGGTGGCGGGAAATACTGAAGTTCTCTCAGGTCAGCGGCGGATCTTCGAACTAATGAGCCCGGCGATCTCAGTGAGCTCGGAGATCCGCATCACATGGGCCAACAATCCGTAGACGCCCAGGGTCAGCACGCCGCCGACCAGGGCGACGAGCAGCGATGTCAGGACGGTGCCGGTCGCCAGGTTATAGGCCTCCGGCAGGCTGACTCCCTTGATCAGGGCGAATCCCCCGAAGGCGAGTCCAGCTCCCAGCGCCGTCGCCACGCCAGCGGCAACCAGGATCCGCAGCAGTGTCGTGATCGTCGTGCCGCTTTGCAGGCTGCCCAGACGTCGCCGCAGCAGGATCCAGGTAACGACCAGGGTGACCCAGTAGCCCAGCCCATAGCCCAGAGCCAGCGCACACACTTTGTAGGCATCGGGCGCTGCTGCGTAGAGGGCGATGGTGAGCGGAATCGCCACGACGTTGTACAGCACGGTGACCAGGAACGGGGTTCGGGTGTCTTCAACCGAATACCAGCCCCGCAGCAGGATGTAGAACAACGAGAACGGCAGCATCCCGATCGCGAACACCGACACCACCAGCCCGGTGTAGGTCGCCGGCGCACCTGCGTTCTGCCCGAAACCGAAGAAGATGGTGCCCACGAGCGGGCCGAAAGCCATCAGGAACAGTGCACAGGGGATGATCAACGCGCCGATCAGCCGCATTCCTCCGCCGACGTCGCGGGCGACCTCGGGGAGTCTGCCGTGGGCCGCCGATTTGCTCATCCGCGGCAGCAGTGCGGTCACCAGCGAGATCGTTATGACCGAATGCGGAAGCATGAACACCAGAAAGGCCCGCTGGTAGAGCGCCAGTCCCTGGGCGGTCCCGCCGGTGAGGCTGGCAATGACGTTGGCACCCGTGGCGAGCCTGGCGATGACGATGAAGCCGAGTTGGTTGATGAACACCAGCCCGATGGTCCAACCCGCCAAGGATCCGGCCTTACCCAGTCCGTGGCCGCGGAAATCGAACCGGGGCCGCCAGTGGTAGCCGACTCGGTGCAGCACCGGCAGCAGCACCAAAGCCTGGGCGGCAACGCCCACGGTCGTGCCGATCCCCAGCAGCGCTACCTGCCCGGAGCTGATCGTGGCAGAGGTGACTGTCGTGCCCACAACCCACATGAACAGCAGCGCGGTAGAGATCATCACCAGGTTGTTCACGATGGGGGCGAACATCGGTGCGCCGAAATGCAGCCGGGCGTTCAGGACCTGCGAGAACATCGTGTAGAGCCCGTAGAAGATGATCTGCGGAAGGCAGAAGCGTGCGAAGGCCACCGCCAAAGCCAGATCCTGGGCGTGCTGGGGATTCTGGAGTTCGGCACTGGCGTAGAGGTCGACGATGAACGGCGCCAGCGCAACGGCTAGTACCGCGACGGCGACCAGCACGATGGCAACCAGAGTGAGCAGCCGGTCGGCGTAGCCGTCACCGCCGTCGGCATCGTTCTTCATGTGGCGGATCAACTGCGGGATGAAGATTGCGTTGAGCGCGCCCCCGACCACCAGGATGTAGATGATGTTGGGCAGCGAGTTGCCCAGGGCGTAGGTGTCGGCCAGCAGCGCCGACCCGAGAGCTGCTGCGATGCAGATATCTCGCGCTACTCCGGTGATTCGCGACGCCACGGTGCCTGTGGCCATCAGTGCGCTGTTACGCAGTACCGCCTGCGTTTGGTTGGTCTCAGTCGTCAAGGTCTTCACGTCCGGTCTGGTCGGCTCCCTGGCGGCGCTGGCGCCTCCTGCGGACCGAACTCATGGCGATCAACGAGGTCAGCACGACGAAGGCGATGACCACAACCCACGTCGCCGTCTGGGCGTAGGCGGTCGTTTGAAGTGTGACTGACGCCGTCTGCCCATAGTTCGTTCCGGCCGGGGTCGTGAGTTGCAGCGTGACCGGCACCGGTCCGGTCCCCAGTACCGTGGCCTGGACCTCGATGCTGACTTTGCGGTTCGCCGGAATGACGAAGGGCTCGATGGGGTCCACCGACAACCGAACCGACGGATTGGCCGTCAGCTTCAGCCCGACTTTGACCGGAACCGGGAGTTCGTTGGCGATGCTGATGGGGATTCGGCCCTCGCTACTGGCGAAGGTGATGGTCTTGCTTGACAGGGGTCGGACCTTGTTGACAACGCCGTTGACCTCGTTGCTGATGCGTTCGAGCAATTGATCGCCTTCGCTGCGTTCAATTCGCCACGAGGAAGATTGGACACGCAGCAGGGCTGATCGGTACGGCGTCGTCACATCGCTGGGATTGACCAGGATGGCCGACAGCAGATCGAGTTGGCGCTGGTTGTCCTTGATCTTGCCCAGGTACTCGGTGGTCAGCTCGGCACGCCGTTGGGCCTTGGTCAGCGGTGCCAGGGTTCGGCTCACGTCTGACGGTGTTTGGGACAGCAGTTTGGCCAGCGTTGTGCTGCGGGCGAATGCGCTGGTGCGAAGGGCGGCCAGTACGTCCGACACGACGGAACTGTTCGGGTCCCACCGCGGACTCGGTGCAATGGCCACTGTCCTTTTGGGTGTGCCGGGCGGCCCTGCCAGTAGGGCAGCCTGAGCCAAGAACCGTTGGCGCGCTGACACCGCATCGGCAGCTGACGATCCCGGTGCTCCGAGGGATTCGGACATTGTGTGATCGGCGAGGACCACAACCAGCGGCCCAGACTCGGTGCGGATCAGTGCTGATGCGGCGTGGTCGTCGGTGCTCCCAGCACTGACTGGGTAGGCACCACTGTCCAGCACCACTGTTCGGACTCCGGCCGTCTTCAGCAGGCTCAAAGTTGCCCGGTCGGTCCTGGTGCCCGGTGGCCAGCCGAGCCCCTCGGACACGGGTTTGCCGATCAAGGCGCTAGCCTGCTCCGGCGCGGAGGTCGTCGACAGGACGACGTCGGCGTCGAGGTCGGACCGACTCATGGCTGTTACGTCTGGGTCCGCGTACGCCATGGCGTAGGGGGAGGTCGTCGCCAGGACAGTGCGGGCTTGGCTGAGCCACTGCTCGGCAAGTTGAGGCGCGCCGCCGCTGATGACCTGCCCGGTGCTGTTCAGTACTTGGTAGCCGTGCGACATTGCGTCCACGGTCTCCAGTAACTGTGGGTCCAGCACCCAACTGACCTGCTTCTTAGCGTCAGCGCCGAGGTCCAACAGGCGTCTGAGCCGGCCGCCGGGGGCGAGTTCGATGGGGGTGCGGTCGTTCAGCAGCACTTGGTCGGCGTCTCGGTTCGGGTAGTCCGACAACGGCCACAGCCAGGCGACTTGCACCGGGCTCACCGAATCCGCGGTCGGGTACCACGGCAGGAAGGTGCGGGTCGAGCCAGTGATCGATCCGTCTTCGTTGAGGGCTGCGTCAAGGCGCAGCAGGTAGACCCCCGCCTCGCCGAGCTGCAGGTCGGCGACCGGCAATGCGAGCTGCCAGCTTTGACTTCCCCCGCTGGGGATCTCGGTGCTGATTTGGGTGGTTCCATTCAGGACGCCGCGAGTTTGTACGTCCGTTGTTCCGTCAGTCACGCCGGTCAGTTCAGCTGGGTCGGTGAAGTGGTTGATCGACAACGACAGCGTCACGTTGATACCGGTCAGCGACCGATCGGAGGTGTTCGTCACGCTTCCCGCCAGCGTGAGGGTGCTCTTGGAGTCTGGTGCTGCAGGAGACAGCTGATCGAGCGTCACCTTCAGACCATTCGAATAGGAGCTTTCCTGTCGGCTGGTGGCTTGAGCTGTCGATGGGGGCTGGAAGATCAGTGCACCGGTTACGATCAGCACGAGCAACGCTCCTACCAGCAGCGGCGACGGGTGGCGGTGGTGTCGGCGACGATGCGGCGGATCGGGGACGCCCGCGTGTCGGCTATTCAATCGTGGTCCGCCAACAGTGCGGGAACACGCTCGAGCAGTCGGCGTTCGTCAGCGTAGGCGAGTTGGCCGAGTACCTGGTCCAACGCAACCCAGACCACTTCGACCACCTCCACATCGTCAGCGTTGAGTTCGCCGCTGACTCTCTCCATGAGGAAGTGGTGGACCGTCTTGTGGATGCGGCGGCCGGACGCGACGAACCAGAAATCGATTGTTCCCATTGGGGCAAGGATGCGCCCAAGGATGCCCGTCTCTTCCTCTACCTCTCGAATCGCGGCTTGTTCGGCTGTTTCCCCCTGCTCCAGATGCCCTTTGGGAAGCGACCACATCAGTCGGCCCCGACGGTCCAGACGACCGATCAGCGCGGCGCGCGGCGGCGTGACGGTTCGATCGACCACCAGTCCACCCGCGCTCGTCTCCTCGCGTGCCGACGGCCGGTGGGGGGCCCGAATCGCCGACGGAAGCGGGATGCGCCGCCGGGTCGGCTGCTCATCCGCTCCAGACCCCTCGGGATCGGCGGTGGGAGAAGGGGCCATTGCAGCAGGATAGTGCTCAACTGCCGGAAGTCAGTGGAACTATCGTTGGCCCGGTGAATACCGTCGGTTTTGGTGGCCCTCCCCGCAACTCGATCGAGGCGCTGGGAAGCGCGCTTCCGGTGGTGACCGATCTCGGCGAACGATTCGCAGCTGCCGGGTTCGAGTTGGCGTTGGTCGGCGGAAGCGTACGAGACGTGCTGCTTGGCCGACTCGGCTCCGATCTGGACTTCACGACCGACGCTCATCCTGAGGTGACTGCGAAGCTGATCAGCAGTTGGGCCGATGCGGTGTGGGACGTCGGAATCCGCTTCGGAACCGTGGGGGGCCGCAAGGCCGGTTTCCAGATCGAAATCACCACGTACCGGGCTGAGAGCTACGACGCGTTGTCACGAAAGCCTGACGTTCAGTACGGGTTGACCTTGGCGCAGGACTTGCTGCGGCGCGACTTCACCGTCAATGCGATGGCTCTCACCCTGCCGACCTTCGACTTTGTCGATCTTCATGGTGGCGTGTCGGACTTGGCGGCGGCAGTTCTGCGGACTCCCGGACGGCCGGAGGATTCGTTCGATGATGATCCGCTGCGGATGATGCGGGCGGCGCGGTTCGTCTCCCAACTCGGTTTCAGCGTCGATCCGGCCGTGGTTGCGGCAATGATCGCGATGGCACCCCGCATTGAGATTGTCTCCGCCGAGCGGGTGCGGGACGAACTGTCCAAGCTGCTGCTCGGCGACTTCCCGCGCGCAGGCCTGCAGCTGCTGGGCGACACCGGGCTGATTCAGTATGTGCTCCCGGAGATTCCCAGTCTGGAGTTGGAGATCGACGAACACCACCGGCACAAGGACGTCTACGAGCACAGCCTGACCGTGCTGGAACAAGCCATTGAGCTGGAAACCAGTCACCAACCGGCCAGCGGTCCTGATCTGGTGCTGCGGTTGGCAGCCCTGCTGCATGACATCGGCAAGCCGCGAACCCGCCGCTTCGAGGACGACGGTGTCGTGTCCTTCCACCATCATGAATTGGTGGGAGCCCGGATGACCCGCAAACGACTGCGAGCGCTTCGCTACTCGAACGAGATCACCGACCAGGTGTCGCTGCTGGTGGAGTTGCATTTGCGTTTCCACGGGTACTCGTCCGGACAGTGGACTGACTCGGCCGTGCGCAGGTACGTGCGCGACGCCGGTGACCAGCTGACCAGGTTGCATAAGTTGACACGGGCGGACTGCACCACGCGCAACCGCCGCAAAGCAGCGGCCCTGCAGGCGTCGTATGACAGCCTCGAGCATCGGATCGCCGAACTGGCCGAGCAAGAGGAGCTGGAATCGATTCGCCCCGACCTGGACGGTAATCAGATCATGCAGGCGCTCGGCATCGGCCCTGGTCCGCAGGTCGGGAAGGCATACAAGTTCTTGTTGGAGCGCCGCCTTGATCGTGGTCCGGTAACGCGGGAGGTCGCCGAGGCCGAATTGCGTGCCTGGTACGCCGACCGCTGACCCCGCTGACCCCGCCGCCCGTGCGGCGGCGGCCGACTCCTCGCAAAGCCCCTCCAAACGCGGGTTTTCGGCGCCGAAAACCCGCGTTTGGAGGGGCTTTGCGAGGTTGGTTTGGGGCCGCGTCTGTCGAATGTGCGGATACAGGTAGGCACTCGGGTTGAGCGAGGCGATAAAGTTCGCGGCGGAGGCGTCGCATAGTGGCCTAGTGCGCCCGCCTGCTAAGCGGGTTGGGGCTTCAAATCCCCTCGCGGGTTCGAATCCCGCCGCCTCCGCTGCAGTTTCCTTCGGAACACGGCTAAGCCCGAACCTTCAGGGTTCGGGCTTAGCCGTGTTCCGACTCGGGCAGCTCGTGCGCGCGTGTCAGTTGGGCCCGGCAACTGCAGCCGTTTTCACGTTGAAGTCGTTGGTGGGCATGTCCTGCGCGGGCACTGGCCGGCTGATCAGGTAACCCTGGACGAAGTCGCAGCCGAGTGCTACCAGGGCTTGGTACTGCTCGATGGTCTCGACACCTTCGGCCACGGATTGTTTGTCGAATCGGTGAATCAGTTCGAGAATGGAGCGGACCAGGCTGGCGTCGCCGGAACTCTTGGTGATCACGTTGATGAACGATCGATCGATCTTGACGAGGTCGGCCGGAAGTGCCCGAAAGGACCCGAGTCCGGCGTAGCCGGTCCCGAAATCGTCGATGGCGATCTTGACGCCGGTGCGTTGTAACTGCGCCAGCACATCCAACTGCGCGTCACTGATGTCCATAGTTTCGTCTTCAGTGATCTCGATGGTCAGCGCCGCACCCGGTAGCTGGTGTTGGGCCAGCTGATTGGTGACGTAGGTCGCGGCCGCGGGCGTCAGCCAACTCGGAGGGGCGTTCACGGCCACGCGCAACTCCAACCCATGCTGCCGCCAACCGGAGGCTGCTTCACACGCCTGCTCGATGACCTGCTCGGTCAACTCGCCAACGAGGCCCAGTTCGCTGGCCAGCGAGATGAACAACAGTGGGGGTACGAGTACTCCGTCGTCATCGCGTAGTCGCACCAGCACCTCGGCGCCCACAGTCCTGCCCGTTTTGATGTTCACGATCGGCTGGAAGTGACAAACCAGCGATCGGTGCTCGAGGGCATAGCGCAGAGTGGCCTCCACGGTATGACGGGTCGCCGCAGTGCTGCTTTGGGTTGGATCGAAATGACCGACGCGGTTACGACTCCCCGTCTTCACGTTCGCCATCGCTTCGTCCGCCCAGCGCATGACCTCGCCTTCAGTGACGTCGGGGAGGCTGCAGTGTGCGGTTCCGGCGCAGGCGGTGACGATCACCGGTTTACCCCGCACCAGCAGGGGTTCACTGGTAGCGGCCAGGAGTTGCTCCGCAAGGGTGTTGATGGCGGCTGGGGATTCGGCGTTGTCTCGGATGACGATGAATTCATCGCCGCTGATTCTGGCGATGAAGTCCTGGTCGTCTGCTGCATCCTTGATCCGCTCGGCGATCTTGGAAATGACCTGATTGCCCAGGGCGTACCCCAGACTGTCGTTGATTCCCCGCAACCCGTCGATGTTGAACAGCACCATGCCAATGCGCGATCGATCGTTGTCGCCCACTAGATGATTCAGTCGGTCTTCCAAGACTGTTCTGTTCGGCAAACCGGTCAATGGGTCGCGCTGCGACTGGTGGCGCAGCATCTGTTCGAAGGTTCGTGCCGGTGTCACGTCCTCCAATACCAGGATCGTGAATTCCGTATCGGGTTGGTCATCGTCCGCGTGTCCGTTGTCAGCACGATCGGTCGGCTCGCTGACAGTCAGCAACTGCCCCGGTCGGTCGCGGCCGAAGTGCTTCAACGTCGAGTGAAGCCAGATCGTTCGGCCGCTCGGCAGGACGCAGTGCACCTCTGAGTCGGCAAGCTCATCAGCGACCAGATGCGGTCCGATCGGGACTAGCAGATCATCCAACTGCGAACCCTTGGGCACCTCGCCCGGGATTTCCAAGGCGGTGGTGAACGCAGTGTTCGCCTGCTGGATCTGGATGCGTCCATCGGGCAGCAGCTTCACCCACGCGGACGGCACCGGCGAGTCGACGAACATGCCCTCCAGGATCTGGGCGCTGGTCAGCGCTGCCTTCTGCGCCCGGCCGCGCTGATCGATCGTCCCCGCGAGCAGGAACACCGACACCGCCATGATCAGCAGGTACGCCTGCATCTCCAAGATTGTCGAGCTATCTGGTGGCCCCGTTTCCGAGAACATCCCGAGGCCCTTGGCAGTTGCCGAGGCGATGGCGGTCACGACCACCCCGGTGGCCAGTGCTGTGAGCTGCAGCGGCCAACGCGCGGCACCGACGAGCAGCACGGCGATCACCACATAGCGCGAACCGGGGAAGTCGCTGCCCAGTGGAGTGAAGCAGACAGCGCCGACCAGCAACGCGCTCGCGCCGATGATGACCCACTCAAGCGCCGATCTCCAGCCGGGCCAGGCGCGCACCTCGTGGAAATGGACGATGCTCAGGACAATGGCGCTGCCGCACAGATTGCCGACCATGGTTCCGATGAACACCAGACTCGCGGCGGTGCGCTGCTCGGCTGCGTTGGGGCCGAGGTTCCAGTAGGCGATCGTGATGATGGGGATCTCGCGGATCACTGCGGCGACGAAGGATCCGATGATCATGACGCCGAGGTCCGCGCCGAGTGCTGACTGCTGGCGCCGGAAACGTTTCACCATGACGACGAAAACGATGACTGCGAGGAAGTCAGCCGTTGTGCGCGCGACGGTCGTCGGCAGCGGGTAGCCGAGCGCGTTGTAGTACAGCGCTTGGGCGCCGCACGCGACCACGAAGTACACCCAGGAGTCCCGAAGCGGAAGCACCAGCAACACGCCTACGGCAATTCCGCCGGACAGTTGGATGATCGTGGTTCCATGCTGAGAGCGCAACAGCAGGAAGGACAGCACCGCGGTCGCCGCGCTGATGAGCACTGCGAACCCGAGGTCGCGCAGCAGCCGCCGGGCCTGACTGCTGCTGCCGTGCGGTGGTCCAGGCGCCCGAGGCATGGCGACTGCAGTGTCCACGGGCACTCCGTACTACTTGAGCAAGCCTTGCTGGGATTGTCTGGGCCAGTCAATCACCACGCGGGTGATCGTGTCCAAATGTCGTGAACCGGAAACCGAAGTAGTTACCAGGGCCTGCCACCCGACCGATGGGGCTATGGGCGATGCTCCCCAACCGATTGGACCTGTAGACTGTGCCACTGCACTTGGTGTCAAGCATGCGCCCGTAGCTCAACGGATAGAGCATCTGACTACGGATCAGAAGGTTGGGAGTTCGAATCTCTTCGGGCGCGCTGAAGGAAAGGGCCCCTCACCTGCGGAAACGCGGGAAGAGGGGCCCTTTCTCGTGCTACCGCCTACCTGACGCGCTTCGTCGTGTAGCTGAAGGTCCGTGAGTAGGGGTAGTAGAAATCGTTGCCTGGCGCGGCGTAGGTCACGGTTATCCGCATCTCGGCGTGACCTGCCCGTTTCGGACCTGTTGGTCGCGCCCGCGCCACTACGCTGGACGAGTACTTGCGGCTACTACGACGGAGGCAGACATGGTTGCGCTTAACGGTGGATCTGACACGGACCGCACCCCTGCGAGCCGTCGCCGTCGCTGTGGCTTGCTGGTCGCCGCGGCGCTGCTTCCCGCGGTGACACTCGTCGGCACGAGTCCGGCCCACGCAGTGACCGTGGGAGACATCACCGAGTACACCACCCCGACTGCAGCTTCCCAACCGACCGGCATAGCTGGGGCTCCCGATGGGAGCATGTGGTTCACCGAGCAGGGCGCTAACAAGATCGGCAAGATCACCTCAGGCGGCGCGATCACCGAGTACGACGTTCCGACTGCCAGTTCACTGCTCGGCATGATCGCACTTGGACCAGATGGGAACATGTGGTTCACCGAGCAGGACTCCAACAAGATCGGCAAGATCACCCGCGGGGGTGCCATCACTGAGTACCCCGTTCCCACCGCTGGCTCAATGCCTGGCGGAATCACGCGGGGTCCGGACGGGAACATGTGGTTCACCGAGCTGGTGGGCAACAACGTCGGCAAGATCACCCCGGGTGGAACGATCACCGAGTACCCGATCCCGACCGTCGACGCCTTTTCAATGGGGATCGCCACGGGCACCGACGGCAACCTGTGGTTCACCGAATACAACGCGGCGAAGGTCGGCAAGATCACCCCCGGCGGAACGATCACGGAATACCCCGTCCCAACGGCGGCGTCGCATCCCTACATAATCACTTTGGGGCCTGACGCGAACATGTGGTTTACCGAGATTGCTGGCAACAAGGTCGCGAAGATCACCGCCGCCGGTGCCGTCACTGAGTACCCCGTCCCCACCGACAAGGCAAGTCCGAGCGGGATTGTGGCCGGGCCTGACGGCAATATCTGGTTCACTGAAGCCGCTGCGGCGGCGAACAAGATCGGGCGGATGACCGTCAGCGGTACCGCCATCACTGAGTTCCCGTTGCCCGTCGCCAGTTCGTTCCCCGTCGATATCGCCGTTGGCACGGGTGGGTACCTGTGGTTCACCCAGTTTGACAAAAGCAACGTCGGCAAGATCTACGCCGGAGGCAAGGGCTCGCAGCATCAACCGGCCGGCGCGGTTCCGAGGAAGCTGCGTAGCCCAGGCAAGGCCATCGTCAACAAGGCTGGCGCCCGCACAGTCGAGGGCAACCCAGTGACCGCAAAGGTGACTGCTCGGCTGACTCGCGGCGACATCGTGTGCCTGCGCGTTATCAACGGCAAGAATCGCAAGGTCACGATCGCGCTCACAGGCAAGTGCGCCATGAAGATCACGGTCACCTACACCGCACCGGGCACCATCACGCTCAACTCGTACCGCAAAGTCGTCACCTACCGGACCTAACGTTCGCGCCGACAGGTGGAACCCCCTCGAGGCTTTTCGCCTGCCGTCAGCGCTGCAGATCGTCCGCTACGGCTTCCAGTACCGCGGGGTCCGCAGCATACGGTTCGCTCGGCCTGGGCCAGTGGATGATCACATCGGTGAAACCGAGGTCCTGTGACCGTCCGACGCAATCGCGGAAGTACTCAAGCGAGCTCAACGAAGACACCCCGCTGGAGTCCAGTGACAGGTAGCGGTCGACGGTCGTGCGATCGCGGTTGTGCGTGTCGAGGACGTCGTCGAATCGGCGCGAGAGGCTGGCGACCGAGTTCCACCACGCACCGAGATCAGGGCCCTCCGCCGGGGCTGGCGGTCCCGTGGTGACCCACCCGGCGCCATGGCGGGCGGCAATCGCCATCCCTTTGGGCCCGTTGGCGGCGATCACGAACGGAACGCGAGGTCGCTGCGCACAGCCCGGAATCATCCGCGCCTCGAGGGCCGAATAGTGGTCACCGTCGCGATTGGTCACCGGATTCGTTAGCAGCTCATCCAGGAATGACACGAACTCCCCGAAACGCGCCGCGCGCGACCCGGGTTGCAGCGCCGGGTCGCCCAGCACCGAGGCGTCGAATCCGGTACCGCCCGCACCAAGGCCGGCAATCAGTCGCCCACCGGAGATGTCATCGAGGGTCATCAGTTCCTTCGCAAACGGGACCGGGTGCCGGTAATTCGGCGATGCGACGAAGGAGCCGATTCGGATGGTCGATGTTGCTAACGCCGCTGCCGTCAGAGTAGGCACCGTGGCGTGCCAGGGGCCGTCGGCGAGGGTTCGCCAAGACAAGTGGTCATACGTCCACGCGTGGTCGAATCCGTAGTGCTCCGCTTGCTGCCAGTAAGTGCGGGCTTGCGCCCACGGAAACTCGGGCAGGATGACGATTCCACAGCGCATGCCGTCAATCTAGGTGATGAGCACTCCTGCGCTGAAGGAGTCGCTTGCCGGTCGGTTGATACTCACGCGTGGCGCCGGTTGCTCCCGTGCCCACCCATTTGGGGGAAGGTCGGCACTTCGGACTCAGGACCTGACCGAAGGCGTCGGATAATTGGGGGCATGGCATCACGGCGAGTAGTGGAGATCCTGTCCGGTTCCGTTGCTCTGGCGCTGATCTGTGCCGGGGCTGCGGCGGCGGCGCCGGCGGTCGCGATCGCGACCGCCCCGACCTTGCAGGCGCCCGCTCCGGTAGCCGCCCCGCAGGCATCGGAGGCGCTTGCGGCAATCGAGCAACCACCGTCAGCCCGGGTAGCGGTGCGGGGCGACGTCGCGCGGTTGCGTTGGCGGGCCTGCCCCGATCCCATGGCGCCGACGATGCAATGCGCCACCTTCTTGGTTCCCGTCGACTACGACAAACCAACTGGTCGGCAGTCTCTGCTGGCCGTCTCCCGGGTTCCCGCCATCGGCAAGAGGAAGGGGTCGTTGTTCTTCAACCCCGGCGGACCCGGAGGATCCGGAACGACAGCGATCTCGACCTTGGCCGCCAGGCTTCCGGCGTCGGTCAGGGCGCGGTTCGACATCGTGACCTGGGATCCGCGCGGAGTTGGCGCCACGCTGCCCGCTCTGAACTCCTGTCCGGGACCGAACCTCGTCCTACCGGCAAGCGGCATCGTCGATTGGCCCGCTGCCCGATCGCAGGCAGCAGCGAGTGTCAAAGCAGCCAACGAGGCGTGCCAGCGGAACAACGCCAAGTACCTGGGACATGTCGGTACCAACAACGTCGTCCGCGATCTGGACGCGCTGCGGGCGGCGGTAGGCGACAAGAAACTGACCTACTGGGGAATCAGCTACGGCACTCGAGTTGGCTACGTGTATGCGCTGCGGTACCCCGACCGAGTGCGAGCCATCGTCCTTGATGGTGACGTCAATCCCAAAGGCAACTACGCAGCCCTGACGCAGAGTTCCGTGGCGCCGGACTTGGCTCTGCAATTCATGAGCGCCCACAGCCCGCCGAATTACAACTCCATCATGGCGACGTTGGACAGCTTCACCGCCAACCCGGTCAATCTCGGCGGAGGACTGCAGTTCACCCGGTGGGATTACCTGAGAGCTATCTATCCCGTTCTCAAGTTCGAGGCTGCCTGGCCGAGCGTGATCAGTGTCAATGAGCATCTTCTGACGGCCCAACTCGACACCCCGGAAGGCGCAGCGGCGCGGGAGCGAATGCGGGTGTTGGTCAATGAGCCGAACGAGAGCGTTGGGGGCGTGTTCTCCGCTGTCAATTGCCTGGACTTCGCCGACCGGATGTCGGCCACGGCGCAGAATGCCGCGATCGCACGCTATGCCGCCCTCGCACCGATCTATGGCGGCGAACTCACTGCTGAGCTGGCCGTCGACTGCACTGGCCTGAAGTTCCGCCCGGATCCGATCCCGAACACCCGATCTGCCGCAAATCTGGCTCGCCTTGCGAACCTGCGGGTGGTGATGGCCAACGCCACAAACGACGCCGCGACACCGTTGGCGTGGGCCCAGCAGATGCGCCGGTCTTTCGGAAGTGGTGTGCTGATCAAGTACCGGGGCACTGAGCACGGATTGTGGATGGCGACCCCATCGACGTGTGTAAATAACCGGATCACCAACTACTTCGTCGCCTTGAAGATGCCGAAGCCGGTGACCTGCCCATTCGCGCCGGTGGCCGGGGTGCCCTGAAGCACTAACGCAGAGTCGCACACCACAGACTGGGCGTCTTCGTAGTGGGTGCCTTGGTCGATGGGCGAGCTCGCCTGCTACTGCGTCTGCACATGATCGTCGGGCTATCAAGGTCGAATCGTGCCAGAATGCCTCGCACCGCAGCGCAACACGATCTGCAATCCCCGATCACTCACGATTCCAGGCATGAGGCAGGCACGATGACCGACGATGAGTTCACCCCGATACTCCCTCGATTGACCCCAGAGCAGATCGCGCAGTCGTTCTTGGACGAGCTCACCCAAACGTTGGGGATCGATCTGCAAAGGTCGACCCCGAACGACCGGTATAAGGCGGTCGCCCAACTCGTACGGCGCCACCTCATGGAGGTCTGGCTGACCCGCTTGTCGCGTGACATCGACGAGGCGCCCAAGGCGGTGGCCTATCTGTCCGCAGAGTACTTGTTGGGTCCGCAGTTGATGAACGCCCTGATCGCCGAGAACCTTGAGGGTTCAGTCCGGGAAGGCCTGGCCTGGCTGGGGCTGAACCTCGATGATTTGGCCGCCGCCGAACCGGAGCCCGGGTTAGGCAATGGTGGCCTCGGGCGCCTTGCCGCCTGCTACATCGATTCACTTGCCACGATGCGCGTTCCTGCCATCGGCTACGGAATCCGCTACGAGTACGGCATCTTCCGGCAGACGTTCGAGGACAACCGTCAAGTCGAAGTCCCCGACAAGTGGCTGGCTTCGGGGAACCCGTGGGAGTTCGCCCACCCGGAGATGGCTCAGGAGATTGGCTTCGGAGGTCACGTCGAGGAGGTGATCGACCCAGCTGGCAAGGCAGTCCGGCGCTGGCTGCCGGATCGCTGGGTGTCCGCGGTGCCGTACAACTACTTGGTGCCCGGCTATGGGGGCGGCGCGGTCGGCACGTTGCGGTTGTGGTCAGCCCAGTCACCCGATGAGTTCAACCTCGACATCTTCAACACCGGGGACTACCAGAAGGCCGTTCGTGAGCAGGTCCGCGCCGAGGTGCTCAGCAAGGTGCTTTACCCCGAGGACTCGACCGAGCAGGGCAAGGAACTGCGGCTGTCGCAGCAGTACTTCTTCAGCGCGGCGTCTATCAACGACTTCATCGAGCGCGGCACGCCGCCGGGGTTCGACATCCGTCGTCTGCCTGAACGGGTGATCTTCCAGCTCAACGACACCCATCCGGTGATCAGTATTCCGGAGTTGATGCGGGTCCTGATCGACGAGCGTCAGATGGAATGGGAAGACGCCTGGGACGTCGCCCGACAGTGCTTCGCCTACACCTGCCATACGCTCATGCCGGAGGCGCTGGAGGTCTGGGCTGTCGAACTCGTCGAGAGGCTGTTGCCGCGCCACATGGAGTTGATCTATCAGATCAACGACCGGTTCCTACGGCAAGTGGCTCAGGCGTTCCCCGGCGATGGTGATCTTCTGCGCCGAATGTCACTGATTCAGGAGGAACCATTCCGTGGGGTTCGGATGGCGCATCTCGCCGTTGTCGGTTCCAGCAAGGTCAATGGTGTGGCCGAACTGCACAGCCAGCTGCTGCGGGACAGTGTGCTGCAGGACTTCAACGCCTTCGCCCCGGCGAAGTTCACCAATGTCACGAACGGCGTCAGTCCCCGCCGGTTCATGCGGCTGGCCAACCCCGGCATGTCCCGACTGATCACCGAAGCGGTCGGGGAGGGTTGGCTGACGGACCTGTCGAAGCTGGCGGGCCTGGAAGCCTTCGCCGACGACACCAGCTTCCGGGATCGTTTCGCGCAGATCAAGCAACTCAACAAAGTCGCACTGGCTCAGACGCTGCGGGAGCGGGACGGCATCATGCTTGAGCCGAACATGATGTACGACGTCATGGTCAAGCGCATGCACGAGTACAAGCGCCAGGTGCTCAAGCTGCTGCACGTCGTCACGCTCTACCAGCGCATCAAGAACGATCCGAACACCGACCTCGCCCCCCGATGCGTGATATTCGGTGCCAAGGCTGCCCCCGGCTACTGGATGGCGAAGGAAACGATCCGGCTGATTCTGGGCGTCGCGTCGGCCATCGACGCTGATGCGCAGGTTCGGCATCGGCTGCGGATCGCGTACCCGGCGAACTACGACGTGATCTTGAACCAGAACATCATTCCGGCCGCAGAGTTGTCCGAACAGATCTCCCTGGCCGGCACCGAGGCCTCTGGTACCGGCAACATGAAACTGACGCTCAATGGTGCGTTGACGATCGGCACTCTCGACGGAGCGAACATCGAGATCATGAACCAGGTGGGCGCCGAGAACTTCTTCCTGTTCGGCATGACAGTCGATGAGGTGGATGCGCTGCGCCGACGCGGCTACCGCCCGCGCGATTACTACGAGCGGGATCCCGAGTTGAAGCAGGCGATCGATGCCGTGATGTCCGGTGAGCTTGCCGGCGGCTGCGACGATTCCGCGGCAACTGTGCTCGGACATCTCATTGACCACGATCCCTACTTGGTCTTGGCCGACTACCGCGCGTACATGGATGCCCAGGAGCGGGTCGAGGCGCTCTACCGTGATCAGAGCGAGTGGACGCGCCGGTCGATCCTCAATGTTGCCCGCAGCGGCTACTTCTCGTCGGACCGCTCGATTCAGGACTACTTGGATCGCATCTGGCATGCCTCCCCCAGGTGATCTCGCTGTCTTTGGACCGCGGGGATTAGCTGGGTAGGACGGTTCAGGTGGCGACGCAGGTCTGGCCCGGAGGGCGGCTGAGGTGCCCCCTGCCGTCTTTGCACCGAAAAGCCGCCTAAAACATGACAAAACCCGCGGGAGAGCGGCTTTTCGGGTGCAAAGACGAGAGGGTTTTGTGGGCCCGACTGTTAGTGCGATGCCTGCCGCCGTGCCCGCAGCACGGCGCGGGTCGCGGAGTTGATGAAGGCCGCGGTGGCCGCGTTGTCCACGCGGGTGTCCCTGTCCCAGGCGCAGGTTCCCTGATCGGTCAGGGCGATCACGATGTCGGTCCCGTACAGCAGGTCTGCCGCCCCGGAGTCGCCGTCGCACGTGTTGCCGGTGCCGGGCACGAGGTTAAGCCAGTTCCGGTTCCACGAAATGATCTTCTCTATGGCGCTGCGCCGGAACCCGGAGTTGGGTTGGCCGTAGCCCACGGCTACGGCCCGCGTCGGGCGCACCCGGTCGATCAGTCCAGGAGTGGCCAGGGTTGCCGTTCTCACAAGCAGACGGGTGGCCGGAATGATGATGGCGATGTCATGCAGCTTGGACACTGCGGGGTTGTACTGCGGGTCGACGCGGAACGACCCGGAGTAGGTGGCGGTTCCGGTTGCCCGCCACTGCGATCCGAACGCGACGCGGGCACCGCTACCGGCCAGGCGACCGTTCGGGCGCAGGCAGTGCGCATCCGTGAGAACCACCGGCCAGTTGGACTTGGTGGAGATCAGCACACCGGAGCAGTGAGGGGACTTCGCACCAGCTCGCATGACGGCGGCGGCGTAGGGGTGTGCCTGGATATCGGCGGTGCCGCCGACGATTCGGGGGGCGGCTCCCGCTGAGGGCGGATCGGTGGTTGGGTTGGTCGTTGCGACCGGGTCGGCCGTCGCCGATGCCGGCGTCAAGGAGGCTAGACAGAGGGTTGTTGTCACTGTCAGCACCCACAACGCCCGGTGGAGCGGCCACTGACGATGGTCAAGCTGCGGCATGCTTGCCTCCATGTGTGGACACGTTCTCGCTGCTGGCGAGGGCCGGTGCGACCAGGTGATTGACCACTGACGATACCTGCAAAGCCTAATCGGGTCTCCCGACTCGGTGTACTGCACATGTTTGGACTGATCCGAAAGAAACCTTGGGGTTCGCCGGACGGGGCTGCCCGCTCTGGGCGCACATTCGTGCGACAGTTGCCACGGCAACGCAGTCAGGTGGGGAGTGGACGTGTCGGATCGGTCAATTCATCGAATCTCGCAAGCGGTCGGCGTGTTGGGCATCACGGCGATGCTGGCGCTCGCTGTGACGGGGTGCGGTTCATCCGCGGGGGCGGCATCGGATTCCAGCCAGATGGGCCTCGGCTCGGGCCCGACGCAGGGACGCTCGACGCTGTCCCCGCCCAGCGCGGATGGGGTGGACTGGAAGGCGCAGGGCTCGAAGGTAGACGGAGTGCCCGTGACCTACGTCGCTCGTACCAGCGGCGGCGCCATCAGCCTGCTCTGGATGGACTCCTCGGTTCTGAAATACCGGTACGTCCCCGGCTATAACGTGCCAGAGAAGGGCCCGGAGTCGGCCGATGATCACAACGCCAAGACCTGGATGCCTAAGGCTGCCGCCGGTTTCAACGGTGGTTTCCAGTTGTCCGACGGAGCCGGGGGCTACTACTACCAGAACAAGACGGTCAGTCCGTTGAAGTCAGGGCTGGGGACTTTGGTGATAACCGATGACGGGACAGCGAAGGTTGGCAAGTGGGGCCGTGACCTGCAGATGTCATCTGACACTTCGGTGGTGCGCCAGAACTTACCGTTGCTGGTCGACGGTTCCGAGGATCAGACGTCCTCGCGAGACACCAACAGCACCTGGGGGAACGCCGACGCGGGGGCCTCGCATACCAATCGGTCCGCCATCGGCCAACTTGCTGATGGTTCGTTAGTGTTCGCCTTCGGCTCGCTGGTGACGGCTAGCGAGATTGCCAAGTCGTTGGTGGATGTCGGGGTCGTGAACGCGGTTGCGTTGGACATGAACAAGTCGTGGCCGACCGGATTCACCTTCACCCATGATCAGGGCAAGGTCACCGGGTCGAGGATCCACCCGTTGGTCGTGCGCAACCCCGATGAGTACAAGCAGCAGTTCCAGAAGGACTTCGTCATGGCCGAACTCCCCTGATTCCTGCTGCTGCCCCTTCCTCCGAAGTAGCCGAATCGGTCGCGACGCTCCTCGCCGTAGAGCCGAGCGGGGTTGTGATCCGCTAGTCTGCGGGCAGGCCAACCGTGCGGTGCGTTTTCGAACGGAATTGGCCGATCCCAGCGTCCGAGGAGGAGCAGCACGATGGCCACCGATCTGCAGACAGATTCGCCGACGCAAGGGGGTCGGGCGCCCGCGTCCGGTGCAAAGTGGCGGTCGGTGGTGTCCGCAATCTGCATGGTGCTCGCGTTTATCCTGCTGCCGATCTCGATCGTCGGCTTCTGGGGCCAGAAGACCCTGACGAACACGGAGCAGTTCGTCAACACAGTCGGACCGTTGGCCGCAGCGCCAGAGATTCAACAGGCAGTCGCCACCGAGGTCAGCCAGGCGGTGGTCAAGCAAATCGATGTCAAGAAGTACGTGAACGACATCTTCGGTCCGGTGCTCGGCCCCAAGCTCGACGCGGCTGCCGCTCCGCTCGAGGCAGCCCTTGAGACGGCCATCGACAAGGCCGCCCTCAAGGTGATGCAGAGTCCCAAGTTCGAGCAGTTGTGGGTGGAGGCGGCCCGCCGATTGCAGACGGCCGTGATCAAGGTGTTGGAGGGTAACAACGACGGGCCAGTCAAGGAGTCCAACGGCAAGATAGTGCTTGACGTGGCGGTCGTGGTGGATGACGTCAAGGCGGAACTGGTGAATCGAGGGCTCACGTTCGTCAAGAATCTGCCCGCGGTGCCGGCCGCTGACTCTGAGATCGTCTTGTTCGATGCCGGTCAGGTCGACCAAATCAAGATGATCTACGCGCTCAGTGTGCCGATCGCCCACTGGCTCATCTTCATAGCGGTACTGCTGCTGATCGCCGCGGTCGCCCTGTCGCGGCGTCGGCCCAGGATGGTCATCATCGGCGGTCTGGCGTTGGTCGTCGCCGGCGGGATCATCGCCTTCGGGTTGTCCTTCGGCAATACGGCGGTTGCGAGCTCGATGCAGGGGACCGTCTTCGCGGCCGCTGCGGCGGTGTTCTACACGCAGCTGACTTTCGCGCTGACTAATGCCGCGACCTGGTCTATCGCACTGGGAATCATCGCCATCCTGGTCGGCTTTGTGATCGGACCTTGGAAGCCAGCCGTCGCTTTGCGCAGGTCGGTGAGCTCGCTGGGTAACCGGGGCACCGGGGCCGGCGGTCCTGGCGGCCCCGGCGGTCCTGGCGTTTCCGACGCAGGTGCCGGGGGCGGGACGGGACTGTCCGCCGAACCCGATGCCCAGGCTCCGGCCGCCGCCAACACCTAGCCTGCCGCGATTCCCTCTTCACCGCACCTGAAATACCACTCAAACCCGAACAAATCGGTCGCAGGGTGGCGATTGCAGGTGCGCGAAGATCGCACCGCGACGACCATCTACGATTGCCCCATGAACCCACTGTCGACTGTTCGCGACACATTGTCCACGGTTGCCGCAACTGCGGCCGGTACCGCCGGTAAGACCAAGTCCGTGGTCGCCGGCGGGATTGGCTCGCTGACCAAGAAGCTGCCCATCCCACTGCTGTCTTCGGGCGCCTCGGAATCCGAGCAGCCGACAACGCAAGGCCCCGCCAAATCTGCGGCGACGGCCAAGGCAGAGAAGCCCGAGGCCGCCGAGGTTGTCGAGATCGACATTGAGGTCGTCGAGGTGGACATCGAAGTCGGCACCGGTGGCATCGACATCGAGGTGGTGGATGTCGTCGAGGTGGTGGAGGTCGTCGAGTCGATCGAGACGGACGGGGATGAACCGCAGGGTTCCTCACCGTCGCTGTCTGAGTTGTCCACCAATGATGCTGTGGTGGCGACGCTAGAACGGCTGACCGGCCCGGTGTCGGTGGAAGCGATCCACACCGAACTGATGCAGCTTGGCCGGGATGAGCCCGTCGGTCACATCGAAGCGGCACTGGACATTCTCGCCAAGCAGAAGCGAGTGATCAGGCACGGTCCGGCGATGTGGGAAGTGGCACACACGCAACACTAGGCGTTCTGGGCGTGGTGGGCGAGATTCCGTCGGCAAGGGTCGCTAGCCTACGGAGCATGCCCTCCACAGATGATCTGTATGCCCCTGTCCAGCAAGCGATTGTCGCCGTCCAGGCCGCCGCTGCCCAACTCACCGAAGCAGTCAAGCAGCTGCCGGGTGCCGGTGCCGACGTCGCCTCGGGTCTGGTCGATATCGATTCCAGCAAGCTCACTGATGCTGCGAACGCTGCCGGCGATCAAGCCATGACGACGCTCGCCGCCGCGTCTGAGCACGTGTCCAGCGGGATTGCCTCGCTGACCGCTGCCGCCCAGGCCGCCATCGATCGGGTCAAGGCCGCCAACCAGTAGTCCAAC
>JBAXOQ010000025.1:0-23832 GCA_037133175.1 Actinomycetes bacterium | reverse complement strand
GTCGCGGTCAGCCCGGTTGACCGCGCTGACCACGGCCTTCAGGCTCGCGGTCACGATCGACGGATCGATACCGACTCCCCACAACACCCGGCCGTGGACTGCGCACTCCAAGTAGGAGGCGGCCGTGGCGTCGCCGCCGGAGGAGAGCGCGTGCTCGTGGTAGTCGTGTACCCGTACCTCGACGCCGTAGGTCGACAGGGCATTGCAGAAGGCCGCTATCGGGCCGTTCCCGTCGCCAGTGAGCGCGATCTCGTTGCCGCGGTCGCGCAACACCACATTGACCACGCACTGACCGTCAACCTCACTGGCCAGGTTGTGGCGCACCAGGGAGAATCGTCCCCATGCATCGGAGTTGGGCTGGTGCGTGGTCGGCAGGTACTCGTCCGCGAAGCTGTCCCACATCTGCTGCGGGGATACCTCGCCACCGGAGGACTCGGCGATGCGCTGGATGACCTGGCTGAACTCGATTTGCAGTCGTCGGGGCAGATCCATCGAGTGCTCGGACTTCATGACGTACGCCACGCCGCCCTTGCCCGATTGCGAATTGACCCGAATAACGGCTTCGTAGGAACGGCCAACGTCCTTCGGGTCAATCGGCAGGTATGGCACTTCCCAGGTGTACTGCGAGACCGGCACGCCGGCCAATGCCGCATCGACCTCCATCGCTGCGAAACCCTTGTTGATGGCGTCCTGGTGTGATCCGGAGAACGCGGTGTACACCAGGTCCCCGCCGTAGGGATGACGCTCGTTCACCGGCAACTGGTTCACGTACTCCACGGTGCGGCGGATGCCGTCGATGTCGCTGAAGTCCAGCTGCGGATCAACACCTTGGGTGAACATGTTCAGCCCCAGTGTGACCAGGCAGACGTTGCCGGTGCGCTCGCCGTTGCCGAACAGGCAACCCTCGATCCGGTCGGCCCCGGCCAGGAACGCCAGTTCCGCGGCGGCGACCGCAGTTCCCCGGTCGTTGTGTGGGTGCAACGACAGCACAATCGAATCGCGGTGCGCCAGGTTTCGGCTCATCCACTCGATCGAGTCGGCATAGATGTTGGGGGTGGCCATCTCGACCGTGGCCGGCAGGTTGTAGATGACCTTGCGATCAGGTGTTGGCTTCCACACTTCGCTGACGGCGTCGCAGACCTCGACCGCGTAGTCCAGCTCGGTCCCGGTGTAGGACTCGGGAGAGTACTGGAAGTAGATGTCGACCTCCGGTACTTGCTCGGCGTATTTCAGGCACAGTTGCGCGCCATGCACGGCGATGTCCTTGATGCCGTCCTTGTCCAGCCCGAACACGACCCGCCGCTGCAGGGTGGACGTGGAGTTGTACAGGTGCACAATGGCGGCCCGCGCCCCGCGGATCGCCTCGTAGGTCCGTTGGATCAGCGCGTCGCGGGACTGGGTCAGCACCTGGATGACCACATCGTCAGGGATGAGATCCTCATCGATCAGCATTCGGACGAAGTCGAAGTCGGTCTGCGATGCAGCCGGGAAGCCGACCTCGATCTCTTTGAAGCCCATCGACACCAGCAGCTTGAACATCTCCAGCTTGCGGACTGGGGACATCGGGTCGATCAGCGCCTGGTTGCCGTCGCGCAGATCGACCGCACACCAGCGAGGTGCCTGGATGATGGTCTTGTTGGGCCAGGTGCGATCCGGCAGGTGGATCGGAGTGTAGGCGGGGTAGCGGTTGAAAGGCATCAGCGACGGTTGCTGGGCGTAGTGCTCGTCGTACGCATTCTTGGATGAGTCGTGCGTTTTCATGGTTTCGGGTCTCCAGTGGTTGGTAGTGATTCGGCTGGTGACCGGAGGTGCTGAGGATGCGGTGGCTCACATGAGCGTCGCCGGAACAGCAGACAAACCCCGCGACGAGGGAACCGGTCGGTCAGGCCCTGTCGCGGCAGCTAAGAAGGAGTCGCCAATCCGCCATGGCCACAGGTTAGCAGGTAAGGGCAGGCTTATCCAGTGCGGAAATCCGGCTGTGTCGGCAACAAGTCGATTGCTCCGCCACACAAAGCCCCATGACACGCCGACGAACCGACCTGGGGTTCACGGCGTTTCGCGGGGGTTTATGTGGTGGGGTAATCTGCCCACCATGGCGCGCACCTACAAATTGGCGGTAATACCCGGTGACGGCATCGGAATCGAGGTGACCGCAGAGGCACTCAAAGTGCTGACGGCGGCGGCGGCGATCGATGATGTGACCTTCGAGCTGACTGAATACGATCTCGGTGCCCGCGGCTACCGCCGGACCGGCGAAGGGTGTCCGGATTCGGTGCTCGCCGAGATACGCGAGCACGATGCGATCCTGCTCGGGGCAGTGGGCGACACCAGCGTGCCGCCTGGGGTGCTGGAGCGCGGGCTGCTGCTGAAGCTGAGGTTCGAGCTGAAGCACGCTGTGAACCTTCGCCCGGTCAAATTGCTGCCCGGGGTCACTTCGCCGGTTCGATCGGCGACTCCCGAGACGGTGGACATGATCGTCTGTCGAGAGGGCACGGAGGGCCTTTACTGCGGCGCCGGCGGATTCCTGCACAAGAACACGGCGGGCGAGGTTGCGACCGAGTTGAGTATCAACACTTGGGCCGGGGTCGAGTGCATTGTCCGCAACGCCTTCACTCGGGCGGCCGCGCGGCCCCGCCGGAAGCTGACTCTGGTACACAAGACCAACGTGTTGGACCACGCCGGGGATCTGTACCAGCGAGTCGTCAATGCGGTGGCGCAGGAGTTCCCGACGGTCGCTGTGGATTACTGCCACGTCGATGCTGCCACCATCTTCTTCGTGACTGACCCCGGTCGATTCGACGTGATCGTGACCGACAACATGTTCGGCGACATCCTGACCGATCTGGGTGCCGCTGTCGCCGGGGGCATCGGGTTGGCGGCGTCGGGCAATCTCAACGTTGATGGGACTGCGCCTTCGATGTTCGAGCCGGTCCATGGGTCTGCTCCGGACATCGCGGGTCAGGGCAAAGCCGATCCGACTGCGGCGGTCATGTCGGCGGCCATGCTGGCGGAACATCTTGGCTTGACCGACACTGCGGCCCGAATCGAAGTGGCTGTGGCGGCGGATCTGGCGAGTCGCGGTGATGAGCCACGTTCGACCAGTGCGATTGGTGACGCTTTGGCGCAAGCGGTGGCCGGCTGATCGCCGCTATCCTTGGGCCGGAAGCAAGGAGACTTCAGTGACGACAAACGCTACGACCGAGTTGTTCGAGATCGAGATCAACCACAAGCCGACCGGCCATGCGGTTCGTGAGGCCATGCTCGCCGATCCCGGCTTCGGCAGGTACTTCACCGACTACATGGCGGTGATCAAGTGGACCGTCGAGCGCGGCTGGCATGACCCGGCGCTAGTGCCCTACGCGCCATTGGCCATCGATCCGGCGACAAACTTCATCCATTACGGTCAGGCGATCTTCGAGGGCTTGAAGGCGTACCGCCAGCCCGACGGCTCAATCTGCACCTTCCGTAGCGAGCGCAACGCTGCCCGGTTCCGCAAGTCGGCCCGACGCCTGGCGATGCCTGAAATCCCCGACGAGTTGTTCTCCGGGGCCATCGGCGTGCTACTCGCTCACGATGGGCACTGGGTTCCGAGCGGCGACGATCGTTCGTTGTACGTTCGCCCGTTCATGTTCTCAACCGAGGTGGGTCTGGGGGTGCGTCCGGCCAACGAGTACCTGTTCATGGTGATCGCCTCACCCGCCGGACCGTACTTCCCGCAGGGCGTCAAGCCGGTCAGCGTCTGGCTGTGCGAAGACTATGTGCGCGCCGCCCCTGGCGGCACTGGTGAAGCCAAATGTGCTGGCAACTATGCCGCGTCGTTGGTGGCGCAAGCCGAGGCGATCGACAATGGCTGCGACCAGGTGGTGTGGCTGGATGCCGCCGAGCACCGCTTCATCGAAGAGATGGGCGGGATGAACCTCTTCTTCGTCTACGGGTCGGGTTCGTCAGCGCGATTGGTGACGCCGGAACTCACTGGCGCGTTGTTGGAAGGGATCACCCGTGACTCAATCATCCACCTCGCCCGCGACATCGGCATCCCGGTGGAAGAGACCAAGATCAGCGTGGATGATTGGCGCGACGGGAACGCTTCAGGTGAACTGACCGAGGTCTTCGCGTGCGGAACTGCTGCGGTGATCACTCCGGTTGGGCATGTCAAGTCCAACGGGGGCAACTGGGACGTCTCCGGCGGCGTGCCCGGCGCGTTGACGATGAGGTTGCGTGCCATGCTGCTGGACATTCAAACCGGCGCGGTGCCCGACAAGTACGGCTGGTTGGCGACGTACTAGACACGGGCAGGGGTGACGGTGGCTAGTGCACTAGGGCAGTTGCTGCCGATGGCGGTGGGGATCGCGCTGAGTCCCATTCCGATCATCGCGGTGGTGTTGATGCTGCTGACTCCCAGAGCCGGCGCGACCGGCGCTGGTTTCCTGCTCGGGTGGTTGGTCGGGATTGTCGTCATCGTGGTGGTGTTTGCGGCCATCGGCAGTGCCACCACCCTGGTCACCGGCGATGACAAGACGGCGACCGGGACCGTCAAGGTGGTGTTGGGTGTGGTGCTGCTGGCGTTGGCGTTTCGGCGGTTCCGCCGGAAGGTCCCCGAGGGTGAGCAGGCGCACTTGCCGTCATGGATGACCCACATTGACAAGGTGACGCCGGTTCGGGCTGTTGCGCTGGGTTTTGCGGTTGTGGCGATCAACCCGAAGAATCTCGCCCTCGGGATCGTTGCGGGGATGAGTCTTGCCTCCGCGCAACTCCCCATGGCCCAAGAGGCAGTTGTGGTGCTGGTCTATGCCGTGATCGCCGGCTGCACCGTGGCGATTCCGGTGGTGGGTTATGCGGTCGCGCGGCAACGCGCCGATGGGGCTCTGACCTCATTGAAGGCATGGCTGGTGGAGCACAACGACGCGGTCATGGCTGTGGTGTTGTTGCTGCTCGGCGTGATGCTGATCGGCAAGGGACTGTCGGCTTCCTGAGCGGCGTGCTGCCGGACTAGGTGGAGATTTGTGTGGAGTAGAACGCTGGGAATCTCCACGTAGCGCCGCTTGCGGCAGTCGTACACAGGGCGCTCGGTTCCTCACGGATGCTGGAGCCGGGATCTTGCCATGCTTGCGTTGTGCCGTACCGCCCCTCGCTCACCGATAGCGAGCTATCCAAAGTCGCAACCTCCCAAGCCGGGGTCATCGCTCGCGGGCAGTTGCTCGCGATTGGGTACACCGACTCGATGATCCGAAGCAACGTGACCGGCCGGCGATGGAATCGGCTGCTCCCGGGCGTCTACCACACGGTAACCGGAACGCCATCATTCCGGAGTTGGCTGTGGGCTGCTCACCTATACGCCGGGACCGACTCAAGCCTCTTCGGCCGCACTGCGCTGCAAGCCTGGCGGCTGGTACCCATCGGCTGGCCAATCCACGTCGCAGTAACGGCAGATCGGCGTCTCGGCCCGCCACCCAGCGGATTGGTCGTCCACCGGCTGCGTGAGAATCGCCCGGTTGGCCTGACCGTCGGCTGCCCACCGGCGTCGGCGGTGCAATATGCGCTGCTGGACGCGGTGATGGCTGCGACTGACCCGCAGGCCGTCACGAGCCTGGTGACTGCAGTCTGCCAGAAGCGGCGATCGACCGCTGGCGAGATTGAGCTCGTCGCAAGTTCCAAACCGCGGCTGCGGCACCGATCGCTATTGCTGACGTTACTGGCGGAAATCCGAGACGGTGCAACGACAGTTCTCGAGATTCCAGCGATGCGCAAGATCTTTAGAGCGCATGGTTTGCCAACGGGAGTTGGACAGGTGCGCGAGTTGCAGGACGGCAAGACCGTTGTCCGCGACCGAGTGTTTCAGGACTACGGATTGGTAGTCGAGTTTGATGGCCGACTTGGGCATGATGACCCGCGCGGACGGATGCGAGATCACCGTCGGGACAACGCCGTGGTGCTGTCGGGACGGACAACGCTTCGCTTCGGTTGGGCAGACGTGTATCACGAAGCCTGCGAAGCGGCGGTTCAGGCGGCGGCCGTGCTTCGGTCGCGTGGCTGGACCGGAGAGGTGAGCAGGTGCGGGCCCGGTTGTCGGATTCGCCAGGGCACAACGTGACGTCTGCGCTCTTGGGTGGAGTTCCGTGTGGAATAGAGCGCTGGGAATCTCCACGCTGCAGGGGTCGCCAGTCTGTTCAGACTGCCAGTGTATTGACCAGGATCTGGTAGACGTCGTCGTCTCGGAGTAGGTCGTTGTGGTGCTTGCCCGCCAGGCGGTGGACGCGGTCCGGCGCGAGGGGCTCGCGATTGCCGGAGGGGGTATCAGCGAGGGCACTGGACGGCTGGACCAGGAAGTCGCCGACTGCGTGGGCGAGCTTGCCGTAGTGCGGTGGCAACACCGTGGTCGACACGAAGTGGTGCTTCACTCCGGCGGTTAGTGGCAGGTTCTGGTGATCGGGAATCTCTCGGCGATCTGCGTCACCGTGGGCGGTGTCAGTGGCGCTGATGGTTCCATGGCGCAGATCCTTGATGCCGGCGCTGCGGCGATTGGCAAGGCGGGCTAGGGGGGCTCCGATCTGGAACGACCCCAGCGTCGAGATCGCATTGTGGGCGAACCGTTCGGCGGGCGCTCCGTAGTTGGGGGCTCCCAGGTAGCAGATGTGATCCAACCGCTCAAGCCACTGTGAACTTTCCCCTCGCGACTGGCGCTGCTCGGCGATCGCGCAGGCGCTGCGGGTGATCAGGCCCCCCATGGAGTGAGCCACGATGTCGACTGAAGCCACGTCGGTCGGCCATTCGCGTACCAAGTCGGTCAGCAGGCGATCGAAGTCGGCGCCGTTCTCGGGGATGTGGCGACCGGTGTTGTAGCGGATCATGACCGGTGTGATGTCCAAGTCGTGTTTGAGGTGGTCCGCGTAGGAGTACTGCTGTCCCCAGGTGAACTCGGTGCCTCCGAGTCCGTGGATGAACACCACGATTCGGGGACGGGCGACGGGGAAGGCGCGTCGCAGGTCACGTCGGGTCACGGGCACTGCCCGGCCACGGACACGGACCGCCATGTCGGTCGCCAGTGCGCTGCCGGTGGAGTTCATTGAATCACCGAAGGCGCACGCTGCACCAGCGACCAGAGCAGCCCCCTTCGGCCGATCGGACATGGATTGGGCATCGGCGGAGGTGGTGATGTCCAGCACCGTCCCGGTGATGAACCCGGTGACTTTGGCCGCTGCTCGGATTCCTTTGTGGACGCCGGTGATGTGGGCATGGTGCGCCTTTTCGGGGATTCCGCCATCAAGACCCACTGTCGCGAATGTGGTCGTACTGATGGCTTTCTGCAGATCCTCGGCTGTCTTGGATGCTTCGGCGATTGCCGCGCACAAATCGATCGCGATCGATTTCTTCTCTGCTCCCAGCACTTGCGCTCCTCGGTCGGTTCCCAGGTAACCTACGGTACCGTAACTTAGTGCTCGGTGCCAGAGGATCCGCACACCGACACGGCATCCGATCAACCCGTTATCCTTGGACCGAGCCGCTGTCGACGACAGTTTCTTGAAGCAGCGGTTGCCAGCCAAGAACCAAAACACCCGATGATCCTGACGTGAGGCCCCCATGAGCCATTCGAGTCCGACCACTTCCGAGTCCGATTTCCAACTCTTCGACACGACGTTGCGCGATGGCGCCCAGCGCGAGGGGATTTCGTACTCAGTCAACGACAAGCTGGCCGTCGCCCGGTTACTCGATCAGCTCAGCGTCGGATTCATCGAGGGCGGCTGGCCTGGTGCCATGCCCAAGGACACCGAGTTCTTCGCCCGGGCCCGTAGCGAGCTGGACCTGAAGAACGCGAAGCTGGTTGCCTTCGGTGCCACCCGTAAGGCGGGGGCCAACGTCGAGGACGATCGGCAGGTGGCTGCCTTGCTCGCAGCGCAGACTCCGGTGATCACCATTGTCGCCAAGTCCGATGTGCGCCACGTCAGGGACGCGCTGCGAACCACATTGGATGAGAATCTGGCGATGGTCAATGACACCGTCGCCTATCTGGTGGCCAACGGAAGAAGGGTGTTCGTCGACTGCGAACACTTCTTTGACGGCTACAAACGCGACTCGGACTACGGTGTCGCGCTCCTTGAGGTGGCCGCTGCCGCTGGCGCTGAGGTCGGGGTCATGTGCGACACGAACGGTGGCATGCTGCCGTCCGGAATCCACCGTATCGTCGCCGATGTCGCGTCTCGGACGTCCCTGAAGTTGGGCATCCACTGCCAGGACGACACGGCCTGTGCCGTGGCGAACACCCTCGCCGCTGTCGAGGCCGGGGCCCTGCAGGTGCAGGTCACCGCCAACGGCTACGGCGAACGAACCGGCAACGCCGACTTGTTCTCGGTCGTGCCGAACTTGCAGCTCAAGATGGGCATTCGGGTTGTGCCCGATGCTGCTCTGGCCGAGATGGTTCGGGTCTCCCACGCGATCGCCGAGATCGCCAACCTGGCTCCGGATACCCACCGCGCCTACGTCGGCTCGTCGTCGTTCTCGCACAAGGCCGGACTGCATGCCAGCGCGCTGAAGGTCGACCCGGAGCTGTACAACCACATCGATCCGGCGCTGGTCGGCGGCAACATGCGGATCCTGGTGACCGAGATGGCCGGGCGAGCATCGGTCGAGATGAAGAGCAAGGAGCTCGGCATCGATCTGGCCGACAATCCGGAGTTGCTGACGTCGGTGGCCCGGCAGGTCAAGGAGTTGGAGGCCGCTGGGTGGACGTTCGAGGCGGCCGACGCGTCCTTCGAACTGCTGCTGCATGACGCTCAGGCGCACCGCAAGGTACGCAAATTCACGGTCGAGACCTGGCGGGTCATCGTCGAACAGGAACGCGACGGCAGCGTTCGCAGCGAGGGGGTCGTCAAGGTGTTGGTAGGCGATAATCGCACGGTGGCGGTGGGTGAAGGCAACGGACCAGTGAACGCATTGGACATTGCCCTGCGCACGGCATTGTCGACGGCCTTCCCGGAGCTTGCCAAGTTCGAACTGACCGACTACAAGGTTCGCATCGTTGAGGGTGCCAAAGGGACCGACGCGGTCACTCGGGTGCTGGTCGACACCACCGACGGCGATCGAGGTTGGACCACCGTCGGGGTTCACGAGAATGTCATCGCGGCGTCCTGGATGGCGTTGGAGGACGCCGTCGCCTATGGGCTGCTCGGCATGGAGGTCGGGGCATGAGAATCGCCAGGGTTGCGGTGGACGGAGCGGTTCGGTTCGTCGAACTCGGTGACGAGGTCGCCCGTGAGATCGACGGTCATCCCTTCGGCGAGGACGAGCTTGTGATGACCGGCCGGCAGTGGTCGCTGCAGCAACTCAAGCTGTTGGCCCCGGTGTTGCCGTCGAAGGTCATCGCGGTGGCGCACAACTACCGCGCCCATGCGGTCGAGACCGGCGCGACCCTGCCGCCCGAGCCGATGATCTTCATCAAGCCGTCTACCTCAGTCATCGGTCCCGGCGACCCGATCATGCGCCCCCGGCAGTCAAGCCGAGTTGATTACGAGGCTGAGCTCGCGGTCGTCATCGGCAGGCTCTGTCGCGATGTGTCCGCCGAGCGGGCCGATCAAGTCATCCTCGGCTACACGGCCGCCAACGACGTCACCGCGCGCGACCTGCAGGCCAGTGACGGTCAATGGAGCCGGGCCAAGGGGTTCGACACGTTCTGCCCGCTGGGACCGTGGATTGAGACCGATATCGACCTGACCGGGCCGTTGGTGTCGGGGGAGTCTGAACTGCGAATTCAGTGCCTGCTCAATGACCGAATCGTGCAGGACTCGAACACCTCCGACATGATCTTCCGGGTGGCCGATTTGGTTGCCTGGATCAGTGCCGCGATCACCTTGCTTCCCGGAGATGTCATCCTGACCGGTACGCCGGCCGGGATCGGTCCGATGGTGGCTGGAGATCAGGTCGAAGTCCGTATCGACGGCCTCGGTCCACTCATCAACCCAGTGCTTGACCGGCCCTAGGCTGTCAGCGTTCTTCAATAGACAGGTGGTACTTCGTGGCCGATGACATCCGAGTCAGGTTCTGTCCCTCGCCGACGGGCGATCCCCATGTGGGTATGTTGCGAACCGCGTTGTTCAACTGGGCGTTTGCACGTCACCATGGCGGGACGTTCGTGTTCCGGATTGAGGACACAGATGCAGCCAGGGACAGCGAGCAGTCCTACCAGGCGCTGATTGATGCGTTGGCGTGGCTCGGGCTGGATTGGGACGAAGGCCCTGGGGTCGGCGGTGACTACGGGCCCTATCGGCAGTCGCAGCGCACCGATATCTATCGCGACGTGGTGCAGCGGCTCAGCGGCGGCGGATTCACCTACGAGTGCTACTGCACGACAGAGGAACTCGCCGACCGGCGCGAGCTCGCGCGCAAGCAGGGCCGCCCATCGGGGTACGACGGTCACTGCCGCGAGTTGACCGACGAGCAGGTCACGCAGTACCGCGCCGAAGGCCGACCTGCTGTGCTTCGGTTCCGGATGCCGGACCGGGACTGGCAGTGGGACGATCTGGTTCGCGGACGTGTCACGTTCAAAGCAGAGCATGTGCCGGACTTCGCCCTGCTTCGCGCGAACGGCGACCCGCTGTACACGCTGGTCAATCCGACCGACGACGCGCTGATGGGCATCACCCACGTGCTGCGCGGAGAGGACCTGCTGTCTTCGACACCGCGGCAGCTGGCTCTGCACGAGGCGTTGGCGAGCGTGGGTGTTGGCACCGGCGTGATGCCGGAGTTCGGGCATCTGCCGTACGTCATGGGCGAGGGCAACAAGAAGCTGTCCAAACGAGACCCGGAGGCGTCGTTCTCGCACTACCGCACGCAGGGCTTCCTTCCGGAGGGGCTGGTCAATTACCTGGGCCTGCTCGGCTGGTCGCTCGGCGGTGACGTTGAGTTCTTCAGCTTGGCGCAGATGGCGCGGGCGTTTGAGATCTCTCGGGTCAATGCCAACCCCGCCCGATTCGATCCGAAGAAGTGTGTGGCGGTCAACTCGGCCTGGATCCGCCAGCTGGATGCCGATGATTTGGCGACCCGTATCGTGCCGTACTTGGTCGACGGTGGCGTGCTGCCCGCCGAACCATCCCCGCAGCAATTGGCCTTGCTGCGTTCCGTGACCCCGTTGATCAGCGAGCGCATGGAGATACTCACCCAGGCTGCCCCCATGATTCGGTTCCTGTTTGCCGGTGCTCCTGGTGGTCCGGTGTTCGAGGTGGACGCAGCCGATGCGACAAAGGTGTTCGACGATGCCGGCGTCGTCGTGCTGCGGGCCGCCCACGGTGCGCTGGCGAACCTGGATGACTGGTCCACCGCGAGCATCGAAGCGGTGCTGCGGCAGGCTCTGATAGACGACCTGGGTCTCAAACCCCGGCTTGCGTTCACTCCGATCCGGGTGGCGGTAACGGGCCGACGGGTGTCGCCGCCGCTGTTCGAATCGATGGAACTGTTGGGCAAGGAACGCTCGTTGGAACGGCTGGCGGCCCAGTTGTGATGTTATCCGTGGTTGTGATGAGTTCGCGGGGGTGCGGCGATGACGGATCGTAGCCTGCGCTCTCGCGGACTGAAGATGCGCAGGCGGCGGTCGGCGGTCGGCGGTGTGGAACCGATGAAGCAACCTGTTGGCGGTTCGTCGAGTACTTCGACCCTGATCGACGCCGCGGTGTATATCGCCGGTGATCGAATTGCTCCACGAAGCACTCTGGCCGACACCTACTCGCTGCTTCGTGCCCAACCGGCAGGCATGGCGTGGATCGGGCTTTACCGACCGAGCGAAGACGACATCGCGTCGTTGGCTGATGAGTTCCATTTGCACGAACTCGCCGTTGAGGACGCGATCGTCGCACACCAGCGGCCGAAGCTTGAGCGGTACGACGACACGTTGTTCGTGGTGCTGCGCGCGGCCCGCTACGTGGACGAGACCGAAGAGGTCGAGTTCGGTGAGTTGCACGTATTCGTCGGGCCTGACTTCGTCGTGTCGTTGCGCCACAGCGAGGCTCCCGATCTGACTGCTGTGCGGCGTCGGATGGAGAGCAATCCGGACCTGCTGGCACTGGGGCCGGAGGCGGTCCTGTACGCGATCATGGACAAGGTTGTCGATGGCTATCTGCCGGTCGTGGCCGGGCTTGAGAACGACATCGACGAGATCGAGACCGAGGTGTTCGGGGGAACCCCGCGAGTGTCGCAGCGGATCTACGAACTGTCGCGTGAAGTGGTGGATTTCCAGCGTGCCACTCGGCCGCTGATCGGCATGATCGAGGCGCTCATGTCGGGTTTTGAGAAGTACGAAACCGATGAGGAGTTGCGGCGCTACCTGCGCGATGTGGCCGACCATGTCGACGGTGTTGTCGACCGGCTTGAGGGTTTTCGCCAGTTGCTGCGAGACATGCTCACTGTCAATGCCACCCTCGTCGCACAGCAGCAAAACGAAGAGACCGCGGCCCAGAACGAGGAGATCAAGAAGATCTCAGCCTGGGCGGCGATCCTGTTCGCGCCAACACTGATCGGAACGATTTATGGAATGAACTTCGTGCACATTCCGGAATTGGACTGGGCGTTGGGCTATCCGATGGCCTTGGGGTTGATGGTGTTGGTGTGTGTGACCCTGTTCGTGGTGTTCAAGCGAAGAAACTGGCTGTGATTCCGGCTGTCCTGTGGCGGTTTGGCCGGGTGGGGGAAACAGCCCGACGGCCGCGCGGCTATACTCGTCTGGCTCTGTGGGGTATGGGGTAATTGGCAGCCCGACTGGTTCTGGTCCAGTTAGTCTAGGTTCGAGTCCTGGTACCCCAGCGCAGTACGTGCAAGACAGAAGCTCAACTTTGTAAGGCAAGCTAGGGCCCCGTTGTGTAGCGGCCTAGCACGCCGCCCTCTCAAGGCGGTAGCGCGGGTTCGAATCCCGTCGGGGCTACTTGGGTCGTGGGTTCGATTCCCGTTGGGCTCAGATCTGGGACATTGGGCAGGAACTGTCCGTTGGTCGTGGGCGCGCGTCGAGGGTTCGAGTCGGTTGGCGGGTGTGGGTTGGTTAGCCCATCCCATTCCGGTACCATTGTGGGATGAGCACTCAGATTGCCGTCAGGTTGCCCGATGATTTGGTTCGTTTCGTTGACGAACTCGTCGAATCCGGTCAGGCCACCAGCAGGGCAGCAATCGTGACCAAGGCTTTGGAGCGCGAACGTCGCCGAGCGCTAGCAACCAGGGACGCGGAGATCCTTGCCCGACACGGGGGCTACGCGGACCTCGATGGTCTGGCTGACCACGCTCGCGGCATCGAAACGGATCTCACTTGATGCGTCCGATCCACACGGCACGACTCGACAAGGCTCGCCCAGTCTTGGTGTTGACCCGCGAGTTGGTTCGCCCCTACCTGCGCAACGTGACGGTCGCCCCGATCACAACGACGATCCGAGGACTGTCCACCGAGGTTTCGGTCGGGCCTGCGAACGGACTTGACCAGCAGTCCGTCATCAGTTGCGACAACATCACCACAATTCCCGTTGATAGCCTCGGCCCGCAAATCGGGCTACTCCTGGCCGGGCAGGAGGCCGCATTGACAGCTGCGATCCTGGCTGCCTTCGACTTGGAGTAGCTCTGTTGGTTGGCAGATCATCGCTCCGGTGGGTCCGGGGTCTCGCGGCCGGTCAGTTGCCGTTGTAGAGCCGATCCGAATCAACCACGATGGCCACGAGTCGCCGCTGGCCGTTGACCTGCCCATGCACCGCGACATCGAGCTGTGCGGCGGGTTGCCCGACAGCGTCCCATTCCCGGTCGCGATCGAACATCCCTGTGGGCTTGGCGATCATGGATCGAGCATGACCATGGAGATAGCAATTGGTCGGGTGGCCGGGGGCTGAGATGCCCCCGGCCACCCGACCGAACGAATACGTCGGCCTCGATCGCGTTCCTGCATCGCGCCAACTGCTCGGGGCCTGGCAGGGCGAGCACTTTCGCCTCAAGGACCGCCACCGGGCGGGTGGGTGTTCCGATGACCAGATCGATGCGTTGCTTGCCGCGGCCATCCTTGACAACCAGCTCGCGGCGGACAGTGCAATCAGCAGGGATCTGGATGCCCAGCACATCCGCGATCGGGCCTGTGTTGGTGTCGATCAAGGTAGCGAACAGGTCCGACCACGCGTTCTCGTGGTTGATCGGAATGAGGTGCCTCAGATCAGGAACGGTGTTCATGCCCATCGACTCTGCTTCGTTTCGTTCACCTGTTGCGCTCCCGGCTGGCGCATTCGGCCCATTCCACCCGCAGGGTTCGGGGGTCAAGAGCTGCCCAGGTCGTTCCAGCCGTACACAGCGCCATTGGCGAACCATACGTAGAAGTAGTCGTCCGGGTACTCGCACCACGGGTACGAGCGTTCTTCGACTGATCCCATGACCGACTCCTGGTGACCGTTCGTGCCGAACCGTTGCGCGACTTGGCGCTTGGTCCAGCCCCGCCGGATCGCCCGCGAGTCGCTCCAGGTCATGCACCGAGGGTTGTACGACCGGATTGTGATCTTCTGGGTCCTGGTAGCCGTGCGAGGGGGACCAGTCGGCACGGTTTCGGGGCGCTTGAGGGTCTGCGCCTTGATGGAGGGCATCTCGTCGGTCGAAATCCGTTGCCCGGCGGTGTACTCGTAGCTGGAGCCGTACACATAGGCCGCGACCGGGCCGACGTTGCCCAGTGACGGGAGCGTGCAGGTCAAGTCCCAACGGTACTGAGCCGAGTCATATGCGTCGACGATGCAGGTGTGGTCAAAGGCGTAGTAGCTTTGCGCGCTCTGCCAGTACTCAACAAGATGGGTCACCGCGGGCGTGTACGTCACCGTCTGGGTCACCGTGTACTTGCCGGTGGGAATGCCGATCCGAAGTGGCCCCACCTTGCCGCCCGGATTCGTTTCATGCCACGACTGTCGCACCGGGGTCCGACATCTCCGAGTCGCTTGCGGGTCTGCTCTGGCGGGCGAACGAGGACTGTGTTGCCCAAACGAGTCTTGTCACTCCAGAGGTCCGCGAAGTTGCGGACCCGGAGCGCTACTTGAGGCGAATGCGTAGCGCAGACTCAGGGCCAGGTATCGGCTCCCGCCGGTAGTCAAGCCGGGCGCAAAGGCGTTGATGCGGCACACACCCTTCCTGCCGGTCGACACGAGCTTGCCCTTGATCACTTCGAAGACTCGCAGGGCTGCTGTGGTCCACTGGACTTGGCGCCCGGCATCCGTGCGCTTCGGCAGCGCGGAGCGCTTCTTGGCCTTCGCCTTCAAAGACTTCGGTGGGGAACCGATCAGGCGCTGGGCAACTGACGGCGACGCGGCTGGTTGAGATCCGAGTATCGCCAGGGGAGTGCTTTGTCAACTGACCCCCGACCACCCGACCACATTGACCGCTGTGACGCGGAACACGACGGATCGGGCGCACACATCCCTCAAGCTTTGCCGTAGCCCCCATAGGACGACGTGATTCTCTGCGGGTGAAACCAGGCGGGGCTTCCAAGACATAGCGTCGTCGGAGTATTCGAGGTAGTACCACAAAACCGGCTTGCCATAGTCGTTGGGTTGGGTCCAATCTGCCACGATCTCTGCGTCTTTGATCGTCGCCAAGGGTGTGCCGGGGACGTTGGGCACCCGGGGGTAGAAGAAGACGAATCCATTGGCAGAGGTGACTGATTGTCCGTCCGGGTTCGACACGACCGCATCGACCGGTCCGGGCATGTGCGGGCTTGTCGTGCAGACCATCGAGGTCGCTGAAGTTTCTACGACAGAGCACTGAGAACCCCCAATGGTGACATAGGAGTTCGGCAGGAATCCGGTGCCGGAGATTGTGACCCGGGTGCCCCCGTCGGTTAGACCAGTTCCCGGAGACAGCGAGGCGATTGTGGGAGGCGGCAGTTGCTGCCCCGCACCGGCGATGGTCCAGTGGTGGTCCGCGACGACTCGTTCGTGGGCCAGGGTCGGCTGCCCCGCGGAGTACTTGACTCCGTACGCGTCGAAGGGAACGTTGTCGTTGAGTTCTCGTTGATCCCAGCCGACCAGCAAGGAGTCATAGTTCGGCGTCGACAGGGCGCTGGAGATGAACATTGCTCCCATCGCTGTGACGGACCTGACGTCCCAGTGCCTGATGTCCTGGTTGAAGGACGCTGGCTCGTGGTACCAGAATGCCCGACGAGCCGGGACACGAACGCGGGCCAGCGACGCGAACGTCGTTGCGGGGGGCCCGGAGGAGTGCTGCCTTTCGCAACCCAGCGGAGCTTCGATCCCCAAACATTGGCTGAACGTCTGGTCTCAGTGGCCTGGGTTTGAGAGGCTGAGATCAGCAGGTCACGGTCGCTGACGTAGCGGCGCGGCCATGGAGGGAGTTGCCATGCGAGTTGGCGTACATCTGGTGAACTTTGGCTTTCCGCAAGGCGCCGCGGCGATCGGGCCGACGGTGGCCGAGGTCGGACGTGCGGCGGAGGAGGCCGGACTGGACAACCTGTCGGTCATGGACCACTACTTCCAACTGGAGGGCATGGGTCTTGGAGACGCCTCGTCGCCAATGATTGAGGCTTACGCAACCTTGGGCTTTCTTGCCGCCCACACCAGCACTGTCGAACTGCAGGCGCTGGTCACCGGTGTGACCTATCGGCACCCTGGGCTGCTCGCGAAGATCGTCACGACTCTCGACGTTCTGTCTGGCGGGCGGGCGATGCTCGGGATCGGCGCCGCATGGTACGAACGCGAGCACGTCGGGTTGGGGGTGCCGTTCCCGCCGCTTTCCGAACGCTTTGAGCGCCTCGAGGAGACGCTGCAGATCGTCCTGCAGATGTGGAGCGACGACGACGGACCGTACGAGGGCGAGCACTACCGCCTCGCAGAGACGATCTGCTCACCACCACCGCTGACTCGTCCGCACCCGCCGATCATGATCGGCGGTTCGGGTGAGCGCAAGACGCTGCGACTGGTGGCCCGGTACGCGGATGCGTGCAACCTTTTCGCGCGCCCTGATACGGGCCCGGACGAAGTACAAGCGAAGCTCGACGTGCTTGAGCGTCACTGCGCGAATGAAGGCACCGACTTGGCACGAATCCGCAAGACGATCTTGTGGGCTGCTTCGGTGGACCCCACCACAGCGGCCGGGGGCTCCGACTTCGTCGAGCAGATGAAGGGATATGCCGACGTCGGCATCACGGAGGTCCACGTCATGCCTTTCCACGACCCGATCGCCTTCGTGCGCGGCCTGGGCGAGCACGTCGTTCCAGCCGTCGGTCGCCTCTGAAGCGCAAGCTTGGGGAGTGCGGTCGAGGTCCACAGTGTTGGCTGCATGCGTGGATCGCTGCAGATCGGTGGGTAGGTGATCCTTCCCGTCCGGTGAGGGACCCAACGAACTGTCTGGACGAGCGGAGATGACTGACGGCGATGGCCAAGGTGATCCGGTACCAAGACAGGTGCGCGGGAGGATCAACTCCCGCGGACGCGACGGTCTGCTTCTCGCGGGGTCTTGGCCGGTTCCGGCAGCGTGAACCGTCCTCAGGGCGACGGCGTTGAGCCCGCGGTCCGGCGCGGCGCGGTGGGAGTCTTGGTGACCACGGGCGTGACGACCGGTGCGAGTGCCTGCAGGACCTCGACGAACGCGACGCCGGTGCCCCCATCGCTATTGCCGATGAGAGCGAGGACCGATCCGGTTGTCGTGAAGTAATCGACCCTCGTGCCTCAGCAGGACCGCCGAGGGCCGTGCCTGAAGCAAGTGATGTGCGCCGCGGTCCTCACTGGCGCTGGTATCGTGAGTCGGTGTTGGGGCGCCGAGATTCTCCCGTGAATTTATTCCGATTTTATCTCGACCGACCCACCTGACCCTGCTGATCGTGATCGAAGTTCTGTCCTAGGTCGCCTCGACCTCGGACAAACCACGGCCACACCCCAATGAATACGGGGGGTCTGGGGAAGATCCGCCGCGAGCCCTCAAACGAAGAGCGTGACCATGGAAAACATCGGGGCTACTTGGGGTTGTGGGTTCGATTCCAGTCTGGCATCACATTGGAGGTTCTTGGCGTGGTGGCAGTCTGGCGCGGTTCGTGCAGATTCGCGTCGAGAACGACAGCACTGTGCGGCAGCTCCCGCCAGCTAGACTGAGGCTGGATTTCGCTAGGTCTAGAGTTCGGGTTCTGCTAGGTCATAGAGTCGAGTTCTGCTAGGTTATGCTGCCTAAGCGCCATCGGACGGAGCCTTCCTGTGCCGGAACAAGTACTGTCGGACGTTCCTCGTCGAGCGCAGGCACGAATTGCGGCGCTACAGACCCAATTCCGTGCTGTCCTGGTAAACGGCGCCCGCCAGAGCGGCAAGACGACCGTGATGCTGCAGATGGCGGACGGACCTGGCACCTACTGGTCCCTTGACGACCAGCAGGTGCGCTCAAGTGCTCTGAGTGATCCGGCCGGTTTTGCCATGCATGCGCCGGGGACGTTGATGCGTATCGACGAGGTTCAGCGGGGCGGGGAAGCGTTGTTGCTTGCAATCAAGCGTGCGGTCGATCTGGATCGGACTCCCGGCCAATTCCTGCTCGCTGGTTCAACTCGCTTTCTTTCCGATCCTTCGCTGCGAGAGTCCCTCGCCGGCCGCGCAGCGATCGTTGAAATTTGGCCGTTTTCGCAGGGAGAGATTTGCCGGGTAGCGGAGGACTTCCTTGAAACTTCAATCCTCGAGCCAGTCCGCCTGAGGCAGCGGGCCCCGAAACCGCTTACCCGTGACGACTACATCGACATCATCTGCACTGGGGGATTCCCGGAGATTCTGCACATTGAACCTCAATACCGCAGAACGTGGTTCAGAAGCTATGTTGATGCCGTCGTCACCCGAGACATCCGTGAGATGACCCGCATCCGCAATGCTTCAGCAGCCGGGGCAGTGCTGGCGGCCTGCGGCGCATTGACAGCACAGGAATTGGTCACGACAACCATTTCGCAACGCGCCCAGTTGCCGCGGGAAACCGTTGATAGGTACGTGAGCCTCCTGGAAAACACGTTCCTGATCCATCAGTTGCGACCTCTGAGCGGAAATGCGCTGAACCGCGCAGTCAAACGGACCAAAGTCCACATCGTGGACAGCGGACTCGCTGCCTACCTTCAAGGACAGACGGTCTCTAGCCTTCGAAGAAGGAATGCTTCGGAACTCGGGCCGTTGACCGAAACGTTCATGGTCAACGAACTCGCGAAGCAGGCATCTTGGGCAGAAGACGACATTGATCTGTATCACTACCGTGACCACGACCAGGCCGAAGTTGACCTCGTGGCCCAGCACCAAAGCGGTGCATCAGTCGGTTTCGAGGTTAAGGCAGCGCTCAGCGTCAACGAAGCAGACTTCAAGCATCTCAAGAAACTCCAAACAGCGCTCGGCGACCAGTTCAGCCACGGCTACGTGGTGTACCTCGGAACCCAGATCCTGCCCTTCGGTCCCAGGCTCAGCGCGATTCCGCTGAGCACACTGTGGAGTTCAGCAGGTTCTTGACGGGTTTTGACCACCGCGACTGTGACGTCGACGTCGCCATCGAGGGCACACCGTTCTTTGCAGATCCGCAAGCGTGCGAGGGTACGCCAACCTTTCGCCGAACACCGTCCTCGAGCTAGGCTCGCGCCGGAGTGCCGAGAAACCCTGGTTTGTGAACCTGCGGAGGCTGCCACGGTCCTGCCCGAGGACTCCGTGCAAAGTCGGGCACCGCCTGGCGCATAACCCATGCAGAAGCCGCGAAACGAGGGCAGCGAATCAGATGTCAAACCGACCAGTGGTGCAGCGCAATTCCTCGGGGCTACTTGGGGGTTGTGGGTAGCCGCGCCCAAAAAACACCAAATGTTCGTTTTTGCGGTGATTTGTCCCGTCCGGTTTGTCCTGTTCTGGGGTCACCGTCAGGTGATTCATCGCAATTTTGTCGTAGCTGAACCCCTTAAAGGGGGTCAGGACCTGCTTCGTCTACGAGTCTCTGGTCAGGCGACGGTTCTGCTGCCTGCTGCTCCGGGGGTGTCTCTGGCTCGGGACGGTCACCGCCTGTGCGATCGTTGACCGGAAATTCATCTCGGGAGGTGTCATGGTGACCGGCGGCAACACACACGAAAACGGTGCTCGCAGCCGATGGTCGACAGGGGTTCTGGTGGCGACGGCGATGGCCCTGCTTACTGCGTGCGTGGGCGCGGTGTCGGCGGCCGCAGCGGTGCCGGAAGCCACAGCCGACGGGTGGTTTTGGCAAAACCCGCTTCCTCAGGGTAACGCCTTCGTCGCCGTCGCCGCACCGACGACGTCGAAGGCCTGGGCGGTCGGCGAGCTGGGAATGGTCATGACCACATCCGACGGCGGGTCGACGTGGACACGACAGGCCTCCGGCACCGGTAGGACGCTCACCGGCGTCGCCTTCCCCGACGCCGACTACGGCTGGGCGGTCGGGTTTGGTGGCACGATTCTGGCGACGACTGACGCAGGAGCGAACTGGACAGCACAGCCATCGGGGACCGACTTTGCCCTGAATTCGGTGAGTTTCGTCAGCCGGAGTGCCGGTTGGGCGGTCGGCGGTGGCGGGACTTTGCTGGCAACAACCGATGGCGGTGCGACGTGGTCCCCGCAAGTCTCGGGGACAAACCGGACTCTGTGGTCCTTATCCTTCCGTGACTCGCTGCACGGTGTGGCCGTCGGCGACGGTGGCACGATCGTGACCACCGACGACGGTGGGCAGGTGTGGACGGCTCGCACCTCTGGGACCAGTCAAGTCCTGCGCGGCGTCGTGCTCGCAGACACTTCCCGTGGGTGGGCGGTCGGCCGCAGTGGAACGATCCTGGTCACCGACGATGGCGCTCAGACGTGGAATCCGCAGGACTCACCGAACCAGGAGGACCTGTTCTCTGTTGCCGCGTCCGGCCCCAGCCGAAGCTGGATCTCGGGATCGGCGGGAACCATTCTCGGCACCTCCGATGGTGGACAGCAGTGGGCCGCGCAAACTCAGGTGACGTTCGGTTTGAACTCGGTCGCGTTCGCTGACGCCACCCACGGCTATGCGGTCGGGCTTGGCGGGCAGCTATTCACGACAGTCGATGGCGGCGAACACTGGGTTCAACGCGACACGTCCGTCGCTACCGGAAGCCTGACCGACGCCTCGTTTGTCTCCGTGCTGCAGGGGTGGGCCGTTGGGTCGGGCGGAACACTGCTGATGACTTCCGACGGTGGCAGTCACTGGAGTCCTGTTGCCGTCGGCATCACCGGGTGGCTCTACGGAGTGCACTTTGCCAGCCCGACCCGCGGATGGGTTGTCGGCGACAGCGGCTTGATCATGGCAACCGTCGACGGTGGTGCCACCTGGACCCCACAGCATTCGGGCACGGTCAACAACCTGGAGGGCGTCACCTCCATCGACGAGTTGCACGCGTGGGTGGTCGGCGGTCTCGGCACGATCCTGGCGACCTCGGATGGGGGTGCGACCTGGAATGCTTTGGACTCCGGCACCCGGGTGAACTTGCGTGGCATTAGCGTTCCCGACCCTACGCACCTCTACACCAGCGGGACTCTGTTCAAGGGCCCCGCCGACACCGACGGGTACGTCGTGTCTTCAACGGACGGCGGCGCCACCTGGACGGAGCACCGGTTGCTCACGGCCAACGTACTGAACCGGATCTCGTTTGCCGATGCGAACCATGGATGGACGGTCGGGAGCGAGGTAATCCTCGCGACGTCCGATGGTGGTAGTACCTGGGAGACCCAGGTTCCCGGCGTCGGCCGCACCTTTGTCGGGGTGGCTGCTGTTGATCAGAACGAGGCGTGGGTCGTTGGACAAGCCGGGTTCGTGCTGCACACCACCAATGGTGGAGCCATCTGGGACGTCGAGCAGTCCGGGACGTTCGCCGACCTATACACGGTGATCGCACCTGACCGGACGCACGCGTGGGTCATGGGTGAGCACGGCGCCATCTTGGCCAACTACCCGGTTCCATCGTTGGGAGGGTTCTCGCCGACCAGCGGACCAGTGGGCACGACGGTAACTCTGTCCGGCGGGGATCTGTCCGGGGTGATCGGGGTTCGGTTCGGAGCCGTTACGGCACAGTTCACGCAGGTCTCGCCGAGCCAGCTGACCGCAGTCGTGCCGCCGGGCGCAGTCACCGGTCCGATCACGGTGACGACGCCGGGCGGGACCGCGACGACGGCCGGAGCCTTCACGGTGACGACACCGCCGAACCCTCCGCAACCGCAGCAGCCTGTCGGTGACTGTGTCATTGCGCCCGCCTCGATACCTAGGCGCGGTGACCGCGCTCTGATGTTGCCCAAGTGCGCGACGAATGCGGGCCAGCGCGTGGGAGTTCGCGTCGACAGCTCGACCCCTCGCGGTGACCTCGTCCGACTCGGGCTTTACTGCCAGCTGGGCGGCAAGCGGCTCGCCACTCGCGCCGCCTATCCCCACGGCTACCGGTACTGCCAGCGGGGAACGCTGCGGGTTCGCACGCTGGGGTGGCGACTGCGACTGAAGGTCACCTGGTACTCGCCGGCGATGACTGGGTACGAGCAATACAGGTACGTGCGCTCTTACCTGTCCTGATGCTAGCCACACGTCGCCTTGATTCTTGGTTGTTTCCGGGTGCTCTGATTTTGTGTCCGGGGCGATCAATGGTGATGACCTGCTGCCGCGTTGACCGCCCTTGAAGTGGCGGAGAACGTGCAGTTGCGGATGCAGGTCGGTGTGTCAGGTCGATTATCCGTTCGAGGTTCTAGTGCCTGGACCGGTGGTGTGCCTGCGGGTCTACGGTCTTGCGTTCGAGTAGCGGCAGCACGATCACGCGGCATTGTTCGACACGGAGGGCTGCCCTGTTTGGGCTAATCCTCAAGGTGCAGTCCCCAGGGCGCCGATACACGCTTGCAGGTCGCGCTTGTGAACGGGTTTGGGCACCCGTTCTGGCTTTGCCCGGATCGCGTGCTGACAACCCCGAAACCGCCAGGTGGCGCCCATGAACCCGAAAGAGGACGCAACGATGAACAGGACCGTGACCGTTGTTCTGATGGCTGCCACCGGGTTGGCAGCAGTTGGTCTTGCTGCCCCCGCAGCGAATGCAGCGGCAGTTGCCCCTTTATCCGCGCGGGAGGTGACCGTGCCCGTGGTCCAGAACGCGGAGGTACTCGCGAAGGCGTATGCCCGGGCGCGTGCGGCAGGCAAGAGCCGAAGCCAGGCGTGGAACCAGGCGTCGCGGGTTTCTGTGCGCTGGGGGAAGAGCAACGCCAACATCTCCGGTGGCGGCGCTGGCGCCAATCGCAGGTTCACCCAAGCTGCCGTCTACGAGCAGGTCTTCGTCGGGGCACCGGACAGCACCGGTGCCCGCACACAAGTGTCCTTCTGTGTACCGGTAGCTCTGTCCAAACTGAACTCCGGGCACTACACCACCGCGGCAACAGGCGTCGCGGTCACAGGCCGACAGGCCGACCACAACGGTCGCTGCTCAGCTCCGACCGTCGTCATCTGAGCGACCCACCGACGGCGGTCAGCCGTGAGCAGTCAAAGCCCGAGCGCTCGGCCAACGAGGCTGGCCCAACGCGGGACCGGTAGCCACAGGTGGCGCTGCCGATGTTTGCTGGAAGCGTCGCCGTCGCTGGAGTCCGCTGGCATTGAGCATTCTGGTGACGTTCCCTTATGACGGAGAGTAATCGGCGCCCGAATTTGCCTTTTGGCTACGTTCCAAAATTACGGAAAGTAATCGGCGCGAGGTAGCCATCTGGATATTTCCTGCCATCTGACGACAATAGTCGCCACCGTAATAGGCGATTCAGATCATTTGGGTAGACAATTGTTTCATGAGCCCAACGGGGGTCGTTTTTCGTGGTATGCGATGTGTTGGAGTCGGCGCCGTACTGGCACTGGGTGCAG
>JBAXOQ010000024.1:0-24389 GCA_037133175.1 Actinomycetes bacterium | reverse complement strand
GTGGATGGCGCCATCCACCGGGCGGGTGGACCAGCGATCTTGGCGGAGTGTCGCACGGTGCGTCAGCGGGACTACCCCGATGGGCTGCCCACTGGTTGGGCGGTCGCCACCACTGCGGGTAACTTGCCCGCGCGGTGGGTGATTCATACCGTCGGTCCGATCTATGACGCGAGCGTCGATCAGTCCGGGCTGCTCGCCGATGCCTATGCGAACAGTCTGCGAGCCGCCGACGAGGTGGGTGCCCGGACAATCGCGTTCCCCTCGATCTCCACCGGCTCCTACTCCTACCCGATCGAGAGCGCGGCGCGAACGGCGCTGACGACCGTGTTGGCCGGCATCGGTGACACCGGACTGGATCGGGCGACCTTCGTGCTGTTCAGCCCCGACCAGTACCAGGTGTATGAGCGGACTTTGGCCGAGCTACTCGGCTGACCAGTCGGTTCCGGCCTAGTCACAGCTGTCACGAATGCTGGTCGTGAACGACGACCACCGGGCACTTGCTGTGGACGACACAGTGCTGGGCGACCGACCTCAGCAGCATCCCGACGAATCCGCCGTGTCCGCGGGAGCCTAGGACGAGCAGGTCCGCGTGGTTCGAGGCCTCGATGAGGGTCGTTGGCGCGGCAACTCCGTGTGGCCCCGGAGCCTCGCTATCGTGCCGGATATGACAGGACGCAGGAGGTTGCTGGGTACGGGTGTCGTGGTTTCGGCGCTAACAATGGCCGGATTCGCCGTGGCCGCTCCAGGTGCCACAGGTGTGGCGGCGCCACCAGCTCCGCCACCGGTAACGCGGGTGGCTCAGCCAGATTTCGGCAACATGGTTACCGCGGGTGGTCAGACTCAGTGGCTGCAGTGCAAGGGCAAAGGTCCGGTCACGATCGTCATCTCGCCGGGGTGGGGCGACACGGTCAGGAGCTGGACGACCGGTCCGGACTACGCCATTTTCGACAGATTCGCGGCCATGACCCGTACCTGCATCATGGATCGCGCGGGGCTCGGTCGGAGTCGACCGCGTCAGGGCGCACGGGAGGCTACTGCCGGCCAGCAGGCCAGGGAGTTGCATGCCGCGCTCTGGGCTGCCGGGGAGCGCGGGCCCTATATTCCGCTCGGTCACTCCTATGCCGGCCTTATCGTCAGGTCCTTCGTTGAGCAGTTCCCGAACGAGATCGCCGGGCTTGAGTTGATGGATGCAGCTACCCCTAACGACTACTGGGGTCATTGGGGCAATCCGGAGCCAGTCGACCTCGATACCGGCAATGCCCAGGTCGGCGGGATGAACAGGCCGAAGATCGGCCACAAGCCGTTGTTGGTGATCGGTGGGAACAAGGGCGAGACTGCTGATGCCGAGCACGACTGGTTGGCCAACCAGGCCAAAGCGGTCAAGCTCTCCAAGAACGCGATGCGGATCGTGGTCAGGCGGGGGCAGCACGAGTTGCAGAAGGCCGCGGACTCGAACTTGGGCCAGGCAGGCGTCGGGCCGCATGTGGATGGTCGCCCGGCGCTGATCAAAGCAACCAGGCTGCTGGTGCACACGGTGATCGCGCACGGCACGTTTGGTGGCTGCTCTGCGGCGTGGCAGAGCCTGCGGGCGGTCTGCTCGGTGCGGGTCCTTCCGTAACACGAGTGGCTCAACGTGCAGTCGCTATATTGGCTGCCGGCTTGCGGGGCTTGGATACTTGGTCCCGATCTGTAGGAGCCGCAGGTGGTTGGCCCCCAACCGAGAGGCAGACAGATGAAGAGGATTTCCCGGACGGCGTTGGTCGTGGTCGCGGCGTCATCGGCGTTCGCTTTGGCGGGATGTGGGGGCGGCAATGCCGCACCGAGCGGTTCGCCGTCAGCGTCGACCCCGAGTTCGCCGAGTTCGAGCCCCTCAGCCAGTCCGACCTCTAGTTCGACCTCTAGTTCGACCTCTAGTTCGATCGCCCAGTGGGCAACTTCTGCGACCGCGACGAGCAACTACGGCGAAACGCCCGGAAGCCCATGGAACGCCAGCAACGCCACCGGCGGGTCCATCGTCAATCTGTGCGGGGACGACGGCAGGGCGTGGGCCTCGCTGAAGAAGAGCACAGTGGACACCCTCACCCTCAAGTACGCGAAGCCGGTGATCCCGAGTCAGATTGACGTCTTCGAGTCGTACAACCCCGGCTACGTCACCTCGGTTGTCGTCTCGGGCGCCGGTCAGAGCGCCACGGTCTACACCGCGCAGGTCGAGAAGACCACCCAGTGCCCGAAGACGCTCACCATCCCGGTCACCAAGGTGCCATTCCCGATCAACGCGATCGCCGTCACCGTCGACCAGACGACTCTTGATGACTGGGCGGAGATCGACGCGGTCCGACTCACTGGTACTCCCTGAGGGTCGGGCAGCCCACTAGCTGCGAAGGAGCACGTGGATGCCACCACCGCAGGATCCGAACTGGCACTGGGACGGCCGGCAATGGCTGCGTTGGAACGGCTCGACGTGGCAGGCAGCAGGTCCTTCGCCGACTGGTTCGCCCGCGCCGACGGGACAGGCCCCCGGCGGTCGCGGCGGCGTCCGAATCGGCCAGGGCCAGTTCATCGCGCTGCTCGTGGTGGTTGCGCTGTTGCTGATGTGCGTCGGTGGCGGCATCGTCTTTCTCGTCACGCGCGGGTCGTCCGATCAGGTCTCTGGGGACGTGGTGGAGGTGGCCACAGAGCCGCTGTCTTCCGCCACGGATCCGTTCACCCCGGCAGGTTCGGCGGGGACCGATGTTCCGGTGACTGCCGTGCAGACCCAGAGCGCAGTGACGGCCAAGGGGGGGTAAGGCAGGGTTGTACGGCGGAACGATGAATACCACCCAGTGCGACGAGACCAAGCTCGTCGACTACCTGCAGGCCAATCTGGACAAGGCCTCGGCGTGGGCCGGGGTACAGGGGATTCCGGTGTCCTCTATCCGGACTTTCGTTTCCAAGCTCACCTCGGTGCTGCTGCGTAGTGACACCCTTGTCGTCAATCACGGCTTCGTCGCCGGACGTGCGACGACCTTCGAGTCGGTGCTGCAAGCTGGTACCGCGGTACTGGTCAACGACTACGGTCTGCCGGTCGTCAAGTGCTACTGCGGCAATCCGCTGACCGTGCCGCCGCCAACCCTGGGCCCGGCCAGGTACCACGGTCCGACCTGGCCCGGCTGGACCCCAGGACATGTCACGATCATCGAGAACAACGTCACAGTGGTCACCAGCGTCACGGTGATCAACGTCACGAATGGTCAGCCGTTCAGTCGTCCGACGGGCTCCGACGGTGGCCAGGACACGCCGACCACGCTGCCTTCGGTGCCGCCGGACGTGTTCCCGTCGGAGTCGTCGTCAGCGCCGACGACGGGACCGACGACCGGTGACACCGGCGCCCAGACGGCGATCGACTTCCTGGCCTCAGCGGGCGCAGGCTGTTCGGCCAGGCTCGGCACCTTGCCGATGAGCGAGCTCAAGACGAACCCGACGAAGTTCACCGTGACCGCGACCCTGACCGGCAATGGAGCGGGCCTCTACCTAGTCACAGTCACAGACAAAGCCGATCCGTACGCACACGGCTACAAGTTCGTCGTGAACGTTGCCGCTAGGACCGTCACGGCCGGCGACGAAGCCTCCGCTGGGATTGTCATGGACTGCCCACAGTTGCGTGGCGGCAAGGTGGGGTGAGCTGGTCCGTTGCACCGACAGTGTCGCCGATGGTCAGGTGCCGATGGTCGGGTGCCGATGTAGTTTGAGTGTGCGATTCGGTGTTTGCGCGGCGCGACGCTGTGCCTGATGTTGGTCTTATCGGCGCCGACGGTCGCCCCAGGGGGAGCGGCGGCTACTGATGACTTCCTGGCCGCAGGGTCGTTCGTTTCCGACTCCATGCCTCGGGAAGAGCCCGCGGTGGACTTGCCCGGTGTCGACCGAGCGTATGTAGATCCGGTGTTCGGGACCACGATCCGCCAGCTCACCGGCAGTGCCGATGCCGGAGTCGGGTTCGTCCCTGAGTACTCCAAGGTGGGGGCTTTCAACGCAGACGGGTCGCTTTTCTTGATCCGCGGCACTGATGCGTCGACTTACCTATTTGACGGCCGCACCCTGGCGATGATCCGGATGCTGCCGATTCCGGTCGCGGACAGTGAACCCCGGTGGTCACCCACCGATCCGGATACCCTGACCTACCTGGACAACGCCGGCGTCGCCGCGGTGATGGAGTACTCGGTGGCTTCGGACACCTCACGCCTCCTCGGTGCCTTCAATGGGGTCGGCGAGGTGTCGTCGGGTGCCGAGCAGGATCGCTCCCGGTCCGGTCGATACTTCGCGCTGCACGGGGCAGTTACCTACGATGCCAATGGTGACTTCGTGTCCGCTCCGGCCTTCGTCGCGGATCTGGTGACGGGCGCGGCCAGCTCCGTCAAGATTCTCACGCCGCCGACTCCAGGGGATTTTCTGGACTACGTGAGCATCACTCCGGACGATGCCCATGTGATGGTGATGTGGGCGCGGGCAGGTGCGCAGTTGTATGACCGTGCGACGTGGGCGTTTGTTCGGCAGCTGACCGATTGGGACGAGCACGCCGACTTCTGTCGAACATCGTCCGGTGAGGACGTGCTGGTCATCGCGCACTACCGCGCAGATCCGAATGACCAGGTGGTCGAGGCCGTGCCGCTGTCCGGTGCCAGGCGCCGAGTGCTGTGGCAGGCGCCGACCTACAACATGGGTCTGCATGTGTCCTGTCGCAACACTGCGTTGCCCGGCTGGGTCTTCCTGTCCTCCTACTGGGATGGACCAGGACAGCGCCCATTGCCGGGTCCGACCTCGTTCGAGAACGAGGTGTTCGCGCTGTCGCTGGACTCGACCCAGGGCTCACCTGCCGTGCGGCGCCTCGCCCACACCGGCATGACCGAGCGCGCCGACTACTACGACGAACCGCATGCCGGCGTGAGCCGCGACGGACGACTGGTGTTGTTCGGCAGCAACTTCGGGCAGCATCAAACGAGCGAGTCCTTCGACAACGCCTTCGCGGTGGATCTGCGCACATCGGCACAGCCGCAGCCCCCAGCGGGGGCGTCGCCGACCACTGGGCCGAGCCCACCGGCGGCGCAGAAGGTGCAAACCGTGCTGGGTACCGTCGTCGCCAGACTTCGAGTCGGCCGAGTCGCGGTCCTTCCGCGTCGAACAATCAGTGGCCGACACGTCACCTTCAAGAGCAAGACACCTCGAATCTGCGCGGTCGCCAGAGGTCGGGTTGCCGGACGGGCAGCTGGCCAGTGTTGGCTGGCTGCCCGAGCGCCAGTCGCGGTAGGTTACCGGGCGTTTCGGGCCCGGTTCCGAGTTCGGATTGTTCGCTAGCCGCCAGCCAGGTTTGCAGAATGGGCTCGATCAATCCTCGAACCGCTCAGCGAATACCTCTGCCTAGCGTCCGGCAGGAATCCGCCCTGTCTGGTCGCTAGGATCTCGGAGTGCAGACACCCGATCCGGCATCAACCAGCGATCGGGTGTTGGCCGCCGATCCCGCCACCGAGCCTGGGCAACGCTCCCTTCCTCTGACCTTCACACCGTGGAACATTACCAGGGGCCAATGGATCATCTCGGCCTTTCTGGTGGCCGGGATCATCTTGGTCTTCGGAACCTACATCGCCCTCAATTTCGCACCCCCATCTTGGCGCTGGCCGACTTTCTGGGCCTATGACCCCGAAGGTGCCGGTCATGTCCTGCGCCAGCCCTACGACCCGACGTTCGATCCGCAATTCGGGACCGGTCCGATTGACACTGACACGACTCACACCTTCGTGCTGCGCAGTTGGCTCGATGCGAAGCTGCCATTCGTCCCGTTGCTGGTGCTGCCGTATGGCACGTTCATGTTGATGTCTCCGCTGATGCCCATTCTCAACCTGTGGGTCGGCTCGTTCAGGCGATTCTTGACCGTCGCCGTAGCGCTGATCGTGAGCCTGCTGATCTGTGATGTCGGCTTCTTCTTCTTCCAAACCGAGGTGCTGCGGGACAAGGCTGCCCAGGATGTCGTCAATGGCGGCGGATTCATCCCGAATCTGGTCGGCTGGTTCTGGGGCAACGATGCGCCGTTCAACGGGTATCCCTCAGGGCACATCACCTGGACTGTCATCTCGATATGTGCGCTGTGGCGGCTGCGGCGTGCCATCCCCAAGACCGCGTGGATTCTGATGATCTGGATCAGCTTGGTGATCCCAGCCACCGTGATGCTCCGGCAGCACTACCTGATGGATGTGTATGCCGGGATCTTCATCGGATTCGGCACCTACTGGGCCTGCATGTTCATCATCGAGCGTCCCAGGCTGGTGCCTCGACGAGAAGCCCCGCTACTCCACGTTCCCGCCGGGCCTGAAATGGCGCCGGCCTCCGATCCTGGCTAGATTTGGGCTGGCACCACGCAACGGGGCGCTGAACGTAATGAGAGGACCAGCAATGGAAGACGCCAGAATGACCACCCAGGACGCCTTGTGGCTGACTATGGATCGGCCCAACAACCTGATGGTGATCGACGGGGTGATGTGGTTCCTGACCGTTCCCGACTGGGACGTCACCACTGAAGTGGTCCGAGAACGACTGGTGGAACGGTACCCAGTGCTGCGCTGTCATCCGGTCCAAGTGGACGGCCGTTGGGAATGGCAAGAGGACTTGGACCTCGATCTTGACCGGCATGTGAAGCGAGTGCAATTGTCCGGCAAGGGCGGGCCTGACGAATTGCGCAAGTTCGTGTCTGCCCGGCGCATCGAGCCGATCAACCGGGACCATCCGCTGTGGGTCATCTACTTCATCGAGAACGTGGTCAATGCCGATGGTTCGGTCGGCGCCGCCGTGTTGTCGCGGTTCCACCACTCCATAGCTGACGGGATTCGGCTGACCCAGGTGTTCATGGGCCTGTGCGATTTGGAGGCCGAGGCAGCTCCGACGACGGTTGGCCAGCACCTACACAAGCCGACCAGTGCGAGCGCGGTTGCTACTTCGGCGGTGCGCGAGGTTGCCGGTAGCGTGATCGACATTGCCGGCACGACTGCCCACACCGGTGTGCACGCGGCTGGCTCGGTCGCCGACGTGGCGCGGGCGGCGGTCCATGGAGACGTCGGCGGTACGGTGAGCGCTGCATCTGCGGTCGTCAGCACCAGCACGAATCTGTTCTCGCGTGGGGTTGCGGTGTTCAAGCACCCGGAGCGGTTGGTGGATGTCAGTCAGTGGACGAGTACCACCCACAACCGACTGGTCAATGATCTGAATGCGGTAGGAACCCTGGCCCTTACGCTTCCTAGCGTCAAGACCGTGTGGAGCGGTACCCCCTCCGTGGCGAAGGACGTGGGCTGGGTTCCCATGCTGCCACTGTCGCAGGTCAAAGAGATCGGCCACGCGACCGGCACCACGGTCAACGACGTTCTGCTCAGCACTGTGGCTGGTGCACTGGACCGGTACTTGAATGCGCACGGCGATTCGTCGGTCGCGGAGTTGGTGTGGCTGGTGCCGGTGAGCATCAAACCCATCTCGCTGGAGATCGATCCCAACCTGGGCAATCACTTCGCAATGGTCGCTTTGCGGATGCCGATGGGAATCGCTGACGTGCGCGAGCGGCTCGCCCAGATGCATTCGAACATGGATCGCATCAAGAACAGTGACGAGGCATTGCTGACGTTCGGGATTCAGCGTGGCATCTCGGCGGCACCAGACCGGATCGCGGCAGGTGTCACCAACTACTTCGCCAACAAAGCCGTGGGTGTGTTGACCAATGTCCCCGGCCCACGGGTTCCGATGCGGTTGGCCGGCACCGAAGTCGAGGGAGTCCTGGGCTGGGCGCCCTGCTCCGGCGACGAGCCGATGACGATCTGCATTCTGAGCTACAACGAGAAGGTCACGGTTGGGTTCGCGGCCGACGAGAAACTCGTCCCTGATGCCGGCAGCCTGGCGGGGCTGTTGGAGGACGAGTTCGCGGCCATGTACCAGCAAGTGGTCGTGGACGGGCAATCCTGACCGGGTGGGTGTCGGCTAGTCACGTCGCCAGTCGGTTAAGTAGTCCGGCACCGGGATACCGGCCGCGTGGGTGTCGGCGACGGGGGTCCCGAACGACTCCGCCATCGGCACGATCCCAGCCCAGATCCGACCGTAGATCGGCGAGGCGATGTCCTGCGCCTCGTCCTCGGCGCTCGGACCTGAAGCACCGACCTTGACCGAACACTCCGTCAAGGGCAGTTCCAACACTGTCGTGGCAGCTATTTCCTTCGTTGACGGCGGGCGAATGTCTGGCCAGCGCCCCGGTAGTAGGTGCTCGGTGATCAGGCGCAGGGCGTCGAGCTTGTCCGGGCCATCGACGACACGGCAGGTACCGAACACCATCGCGCATCGGAACAGGATGCTGGACTCGAAACCGCTGCGCGCCAGCACCATCCCATCGTGGCGGGTCACGGTGAAGCAGGTACTGGCCCCGGCAGCGAGGGCGCGGAACAACCGGGACCCACTCGAACCGTGGAAGAGCACGGTGTCAGCGGAGCGTGCGTACCCGACCGGCAGCACGAAGGGCTGAGCAGCCTGGTCACAGATGCCCACGTGCGCGATCAGGCTCGCGTCCAAGATGTCGTACAGAACGGCCCGTTCGCCCACGGACTTCTGTGGCAGGCGGCGCAGCCGGGTCAGTTCGGTGGACCCGGGCTCGGGCGCTGATCCGCTTGTGGTCATGAGTGGATCTCCGCCCCGGAGTACCAGTTGTCGGCGCCCTCCGGGATTGGCAGGCCCAACGCCTGCCAATCCTTGAGCCCGTTTCGGACCAGGTTCTTCGCGCTCTTCAGCGCTGCGTCGTGGTCCTCTCCGGTGCCGCCGAGACCCTCCTCCAAGTACCACGAACGCATCCTGCCGATGATGATCCGATCCGCGAGGTTGTGGGCCTTTGTCTTGTCGTCCGCGGCAAGGTCAGATACCTCGCCCGCAGCCCGCAGCCAGCCGTAGTCCATGTCGATCGTGAGCAGTCCGGCGGCGGTCTCGAAAGTGCTCAGCACAACGACAGTTGGGTCGATCAGGGTCATTGACGTACCGTCCGGCAGTGGGTTGATCATGTCGCGGCGCTGCTGGTCGTAGAACGCCACCGAGCTCATGGCGCGGATGTAGATGCGGAACATGTCGGTTGTGGCGTAGTCGACCGGCGGCGGCGGGCAGCGCAGCGGGTCGGCCAGCATGACGTACAGGTCCTGCCCGCCGAGTTGAACGGCCGGCCGCAGCGGGATGTTCTCCAGCACACCGCCATCGACGTAGACGTCATCTCCGAGCTTGCGTGGTTCGAACACCATCGGCACACTGGCCGACGCCAGCACCCCTGAGATCACTCCGGGCGCGGGGGCACCGGGTGCCGGAGTGACGGCGTCGACCTCAACGATCGTGCCCGCTTCGGTGACGTAGCGGATGCAGGCGTCGTTGAGGGCGGTCACAGTCAGGCGAAGCTGCAACCCGGCCCGGCCTACCGCTGCTTCGTCGAGGCGGGACGGCCCGACCCCGGGTGATCGGCCGCGAAAGGCTGACTCCAGCGGATCGAGCAGCATCGCCGAGGAGTCGTGCTCGCTGAAGTCGCGTAGCGCCTTGTGTTGGCGAACCACACTGGCCAACAATGACCGCAGGTCATCCCAGCCCTGCTGCAAGGTGATGTCGGGTGTGGAGGCGTCGGCCAGGACGTCGGTGTCCATCGTCGGGTCGGGCGGGATGGGTGGCCTGGCCCTGCCCCGGATCAGGTTCTCAATGTCGGTGCCGGCGGGGGTCCCATCCAAGCCGCTGAGCCACGGCTGCTTGCTGAACCCTGCCCCGGGAACGCTCAGCCGCAGAATGTCGTCGTGCAACTGGTCCGCGACCGCGAAGAACTCCGGCTGAGTGCGGGCCGCAGAGATGACCGCACCGCAGATCGCTCCGGCCGAGGTGCCGGTGACGATATCGGGGCAGATGGACTTGACCTTGATCAGATAGCTGAGGGCGCCAGCCTCGAAGGCGCCCTTGGCACCGCCGCCCGACAGTACGAAGGCGGTCTTCCTCTTGGTCATCTGGCTTCCCCTCGGGTCGTTGGTGCCTGCAGCGGCAATTGCAAGGTGTCCCTGCTAAGGGTACGAGAACCCTCGCCTGCGCTGCCGACTGTGCGAAGGCGACACCGGTCCGGGATGCGCTTGGGCAGTGTCCGCTGAGCTACATTCGCTCCTATGAGCGACCCTAATCTCCAATGGGATGGTGCCCGCTGGCTGCGTTGGGACGGCCAGCAGTGGGTCGATGCCTCCGAAGCTACACCTTCAGGACCGGGTCCGACCGCCTCCGGCCCGCCATCGAACGGGCCGCCACCGAAGAAATCCACCGGACTGATCATCGGAATCGCTGTCGGCGCCGTGGTCCTAGTGCTGGTGGCAGGGGTCATCGTGGGGGTGGTGTGGTCCAGACGCAGCGTTCAGCAGGCGGTTCCGTCAGCTGATCCGACGCTGTTCGCGCCAACCGTCTCGCCGACGGCGACCGCCGCACCCACCGTGACGGTGTCGCCAACGCCGACGACCCCGAGTCCCACCACTGCCTCGCCCGTCGAGCCGGTCACCACCAAGTTCTTCATCAGTCCCCAGCCTGATGGTGCGACCTACGCCGCCGGTGTCAAGACTGTCGGCACCACTGCCAGCGGCTGGTCCGGCTACCTGCGCACGGGTGATATCGCGTGTTTCTCCGGGACCGTGTCCGGCGGCATGCTCACCGGCACTTTGGTCATCCCGCCCGATGGTGGGGGCGCTCCCGCGAAACAGCCTTTCTCATGGAAAGCCAGCGGTCAGGGGCCATCCTTCGCCCTACTGTCGATCGGGGACTTCTCGCAGGTGATCGAGGTTCCAGTGGCGACGGTGAACCAGAAGGCCGGGCTACCTGCCACCGATGACTGGGCGAAGCTCTTCGCGTCCTGCGCTGAACTCGCTGGCGGAATTCGCTGACACTGCGCCAGTTCCGGTTCAGTGTTCGCGGTGGCTCGGGTGCCAGCGGTGGTTGTGCACCAGCACCTTGAGGATCTCCTGTGCGGGGCCGACGATATAGAACTCGGCGCCCGGGGTGAAGATCGAATCCTCGCGATGCGGGAACTCCGGGTTTGCGTCGCTGTCTGTGTTGACCTCGATGACCCGGATGTGGGCATCGAGGTCCACCACAGACGCCCCGGCCAAGCCGCCGTTCGGTGACACGGTCAGGCGCCCGACCAGCAGTGTGTGGTGGGCCAGCGTGAATGATGCAAAAACATCCAGGCCGAGCGCCGCAGCCACGAACCACGGTGAGGCCAGCGCCGCGGTGGACCGTACATTGCGGAAACCGAAGCTGTGCTCGACGGTTGCTGACAACTGCCTGCTGAACAGCCGCAACACGATGGGAACGCTCGCGCGGCGGTCGCCGAGTTCCACCCGTACGGCCAGACCGGTCTCAATGTTCGTCAAGTCGTCGCTGGTAAGGATTGCCACAGCCGATGCCTCGGCGATGTTGGCGGTTCGTAGGGCCTCCGGGTCGGTCGCGTCCGCTGCGACGACTGGGACTCCGAGGGACTGCGCGCGGGACAGGTAGGCGGCGCTTGCCCCGCTGTCGATCACCGATACCCGGTGGCCTTCTGCGACCAGTTCATCGACCACTCGCATCCCGACCGACCCGAGTCCGACCACGATGACGTGGTCTTTCAAGGTGGCGGCCCGTTGCGTGCCGAAGGTGGCAGCCAATCGGCGGCTGACCAGCAAGTCGGTCAGTTGGGCGAACACGATGGCGATCAACGCTGTGCCGCCGAGCATCAGCAGGATGTCGAACAGTTCCAGGTAAGGCGGCTGGTTTCCGAACGGGTAGTCGCCGTAGCCGACCGTCACGACCGTCTGCACGGTGGTGTAGACGGCGTCGAGCAGGTCCATCTCGCCGTTCTGCGGGTGGACGTAGCCGAAGTAAATGACCACAGTGGCCAAGATCAGCAGGAACACCACGGACAGGAACGTCACCCTCAGTGCGCGGTCTGCGCCGACCGTGATCGATTGCAGGAATGCTCGCATTGTCCCGGCGTAGGACAACACCGCACGCAGTGGCGAGAACCGGGTGCGGTGTTGCTGCGGTTGGCCGGCGGGGTCGGGCTGCAGACCTCGCCGCGCCAGTTGCTCGATGGTGCCCAGCAGGGCCACCTGGTCTCCGGGTTCGACCTGCATGTCGCGGCCGGGGCATAGCTTGGTAGGACCTTCGATTGGTGTCACCGCGATGGGGGCAAGGTCCCCGTAGATGCCCCGCAGAGTGCCGGACTCGGTGGCGCTGACCTCTCTGATCGCGAAGTCGTCTTCTCCGATGGAGAACTGATGGGAGCGGCGCAGCAGGGCAGCCTCGACGAAAGCCGGGGCCGCCAATCCCGCTGAGTCGAGCACCGTTCCCGGACCGGTGACAGTCTCGATGGCGGAGCCGACTGCCGAGTTCGAGCAGCGCACGATCACGCGGATGTCGGGTCGAAGCTCTTTGGACAGCAGCGCGACCTCCAGACTGCGGACGTCGTCGTGCTCCACGCAGATGATGGCTGCGGCCTGGCTCAGCCCGGCCGCCTCAAGGGTCTCCCGTCGCCGGGCGTTCCCAATCAGGTGCCGAACTCCCCACTGCCGAACCAGCAGGATCGAGCGGTCGTCTGCGCCATCGCCGATGACCACCACCGGATGGTTGATGCGTACGAGTTGCTCGACGATGCTCAGGGCGGTGCTGTGCAGGCCGGCAACAATCACATGCCCTCGGAAGTGTTCGGATTCCGGGGCACTCACGGCGCCACCATAGCCTGAACGCAAGGCGGTATTCCGCCTCTGAGGCACGTCTGGGCCGGGCTTGCGTTCTGCTTCAAGGGGGACGATGCTGGGACGCCAGTCATTCGGTAAGGCAGAAACCGGTAGGAGAACGCGATGAGCGAGGGTGCGCTGTGTCTGGTGACCGGGGCGACAGGCTACATCGGCGGGCGACTGGTCCCCGAGTTGCTCGCCGCCGGGATGCGGGTCCGGGTGTTGGCGCGTCATCCCGAGCGTCTGCGCGACACCCCATGGTTCGATGAGGTCGAGATTGTCCGTGGTGACGCCACGAGTGAGGCTGATGATCGCCGCGCGCTGGCAGGGGTGGATGTTGCTTACTTCCTGTTGCACTCATTGGACACCGGGCCGGGCTTTGCCCGAGCAGAGACCCAGATGGCCAGCACCTTTGGCGCGGCGGCCGCCGCCGAAGCAGTGGGACGGATTGTGTACCTGGGAGGGATCATCCCGCCGGAGCCGATTGAGGAGTTGTCCGAGCATTTGCGGTCGCGAGCGGAGGTTGGTCGCATCTTGCGTGACAGCGGGGTTCCGACCGCCGAGTTGAGGGCGGCGGTGATCTTGGGTTCTGGCTCTGCCAGCTTCGAGATGCTGCGGTACTTGACTGAGCGGCTACCGGCCATGGTCACGCCGAAGTGGGTCAAGAACCGGATCCAGCCCATTGCGATTCGCGATGTCCTCCGGTACCTCGTCGGCGCCGCGGATCTGCCTGCTGACGTGAACCGATCGTTCGATATCGGCGGTCCGGAGGTGCTGACCTATCTGCAGATGATGAAGCGCTACGCCAGAGTGGCTGGGTTGAAGGATCGGCTGATCGTGCCGGTACCGGTACTGTCCCCGACCCTGTCGAGTCTGTGGGTCGGGTTGGTCACCCCCGTGCCGGCCGGAATCGCGCGACCGCTAGTCGAGTCACTGCGCCATGAGGTTATCTGCCGTGAGGACGACATCACCGTCTATGTGCCCACTCCGCCGGAAGGGCTGGTCGGTTTCGATCGTGCCATCGAACTCGCCCTGCAGCGCATCCGAGATACACGCGTCGAAACGCGCTGGGCATCTGCCTCGGTCGAAGGGGCACCCGCCGAACCATTGCCGACTGATCCGCAGTGGTCCGGTGGCACCCTGTACACCGACATTCGCCAGCGGGAGGTGGCAGCGGCACCGCACAACCTGTGGCGAGTCATCGAGGGCATTGGCGGTGACAACGGCTGGTATTCGTTCCCGCTGGCCTGGGAGGTGCGGGGTTGGATGGACCGGGCGGTCGGGGGCGTCGGGCTGAGGCGCGGACGGCGCGATCCGCAGGCGCTGATGCTTGGTGAGCCGGTGGATTTTTGGCGGGTGGAACAGATCGAGACCGACCGGGTGCTACGCCTTCGGGCCGAGATGAAGCTGCCGGGGCTCGCCTGGTTGGAGATGACGGTCGAGCCGACGGGCACGCTGACATGCATCTACCACCAGCGTGCGGTCTTCTACCCGCGCGGGCTTGGCGGACATCTGTACTGGTGGTCTGTCTTTCCATTCCACGGCATCGTCTTCGGATCGATGCTGCGCAACATCAGCCGAACCGCCGAGCGGCTGGAACCACCGAGGGTGAATGCTGACGCTCGGCTAGATGGCGGAATGCTCGAAGTCGGTTAGTTGTTGCTCGGCCCGGCTGAGGTCCTTCTGCCGACTGCTGAGTACATCGTTGGCAGTGGACAGGGCGGCGTTTGCCAGTTGCCGTGACGATGACACCTCGGACAGCAGTTCGAGAGCGCGCTGCATCGCGTTCGAGTCGCTGTCCCCGGCGCGGTCCACGTATTGCTTGGCCCGAATGAACGACAGCGGGTCCGACGAGGTGAAGGTTTGCATTTCGGTCGCCATGGACGGGTCCATGCCGGTGATATAGACGCTGTAGGCAAACCGGTCGAGCCGCCGTTGAGCGTCATTGATCGCGGCCGACATCTTCTGGTGTTTGGCCTCAAGCTGGCGCTGGGTGGCCAGAGCGGCGTCGTACTTGGCTTGGGCCGCGTCCCGGGACTTCTTCGCGTCGTCGATCGATGCCTGTAGCTCGCTGTGTTTGGCGTTGAACTCGGCGGCCCACCCTTGGCAGGAACCGTTCAGCCAGGAAGCTGGGTTGTCTGCCTTGGTGCCCCACGGAGAGGCATCGACTGCCACCAGCACGCCAACCGGGTTGTGTCCGTTGGCGAGGTTGGCGCGGATTCCGGAGTAGAACCCCATGTTCAGGGTCCGGATGGTCGCCGAGATGCCCACCAGCCAGTTGGGGTAGTTCCGGACTCCGACGGAGTTGAAGACGGAGTCCCCGGGGGCGGGCATGCTGGTGTTCAGCGGGTTGTACCTGGCCCCGTGTGCAGTGAAGTGGCCGCCCTCAGCGTTCTCCCAACCGGTCAGGGCGCAGACGTTCTCACCGGTGACCGGCCAGTTGCCTGCGTGCAGGATGGCAATGGCCCACTGGCCAGGAGTGGTGATGTCCGGCTCTGCGGTTCCGATCGTCGGGACGGAAGCCGGGTACCACGGCGCGTTCGCGGTCGGTGACGGCTTCTTGGTCGTGCTGGGGCTAGGACCCGGCTTCTTCGTGCCTGATGGACTCGGTTTGCCGGTCGTCGTGGAGGCTGATGGTGATACCGAGGGTTTGGCTGTGGACGTTGCCGATGGCTTGGCGGTGCCCGATTTGGACGGTGATGGGGACGGAGTTTTCGCCTGGCTGGCGGCCTGCGGCACCAACAGGAAGACAGCGCCAGCGACGGCCACTGCGCCGAACACCGCAGGCGCGATCCGTCCAGCGTCGCGTCCTAGCGTCACAGTCCACCCTCCGATTCGACCCCGGTCTGCCGATCGTCCATGTTTCTACTCCATGACGATACCCAAACAGGCATCGCCATCGTGCGCTGACCAAGGCGCATCGTGGGGACTTGTCCATGACAATAGGTGTTGCCCGGAGGTGGCGCAGCCGACTTCGCGCGACAGTCGACTTGGCGTGAGAGGGGGCAGAGATGACGTCCGCGAGCGTCAGAACGTCAGTGGTCAGCACCAGCGCCGGACTCGTCGAGTGCGCGGACTTCGGTGAGGGCCACCCGGTGCTGGTGATCCATGGTCCGAGCGGTTGATCTTCGATACCGTTTCGGGCCTGTGGCTGTTGGACCAGGCTGCCAGGTTGGCGACAAGGGCCGTGGTTCGTGGCACGCTGAGCAAGGAAGCAGCGCTGACGAGGGGTCAGCTGGCCGAGCAACTGCAGTACGTCATGAACGATGATGCCCAACGCGAGTTCATTCTGGCGATGGTGCGGACCGCAAGCTTCCGACCACCGCGAAAAGCCGGACGGGACAATGACAAAGTCCAGTTCGCGGGCATCGTCGACCTGCGACTTGAGCGGATCCAGGCGCCGGTGCTGCTGGTTCACGGCGAGGTCGACACAGAGGTTTCGCCCAACGACAGTTACTCGGCTAGTGCCCGGCTCCCGAGGTCGGAACTTGAGATGGTGCCGCTAGGTGGCCACGCCTGCGCCGACACGCCTGAGCTGCTATCCGTCGTCGGCGTGCTTGACAGCGAAGACCGCGGCCTGTGTGCGTCGTTGGAGGCCGAGTTTGGACAGGATGCTTGAGACGTAGTTCTTGATGGTCTTCTCGGCAAGAAACATCTCGTCTCCGATCTGGCGGTTGGTCATGCCCCTGCCGATCAGGTCCAGCACCCTGCGCTCCTGGTCATTCAGAGTCGCCAGCGGATCCACGTGAGCCGCGTCGTAGCGAATCCGCGCCATCACCCGAGCGGTCGCCTGCGGATCCAGAACCGACCCGCCCGCAGCGACGGTCCGAACGGCCTGCACCAGATCGACCCCCCGAATCTCCTTGAGCAGGTAGCCCGACGCGCCCGCCACGATGGCGTTGAGCAAAGCGTCGTCGTCCACGTAGGCCGTGAGCATCAGGCACTTCAAGTCGGGGAGCTCGGCTCGCGCGTCGCGGCACACGCTGACCCCGTCACCATCGGGGAGTCGCACGTCCAGAATCGCGACATCCGGTCGCAAAGCAGGTATCCGAGTCATCGCCTGAGCCACCGTCGCGGCCTCGCCGATAACCTCGAGGTCGGTCTCGGCCGCCAGCAGATCCTTCACCCCGCGGCGGACGATCTCATGGTCGTCCAGCAAGAAGACGCTGATCACTTCAGGCGTGGACACAGTCAGAAAGCTAGCGCTTGGTGCCCCTGCGAGCAGGCTGGACACCGCTACTTCGACAACAACTCTTGCAGTTCCTGGCCGGATCGACAGCATTCTGCCCAGTCGGGCCGAAGATCGTGTGCAGTGTCACTCCGTACGGTCGGAATGACCTTGCGAATCGTGGCCCGAAATGCCAGGATTGCGCCGTGCACCCGGTTGATCTAGTTGCCTTCGATGTCCTGGACGTGTCCCGTCTGCAATTCGGTGTCACGACCGTCTATCACTTCTTCTTCGTTCCGATCACCCTTGGCCTGTCCATGATGGTTGCGGTCATGCAGACGCTGTGGGTTCGGACGAACGATGAGAAGTGGCTGCGAGCCACGAAGTTCTTCGGGAAGATATTCCTGATCAACTTCGCCATGGGCGTGGTGACAGGGATAGTCCAGGAGTTCCAGTTCGGCATGAACTGGAGTGACTTCAGCCGCTTCGTCGGGGATATCTTCGGCGCACCGCTAGCTATCGAGGGACTCCTGGCTTTCTTCCTTGAATCCACCTTCCTCGGACTGTGGATCTTCGGTTGGGACCGCCTGCCGAAGAAGATGCACCTGGCGACGATTTGGCTCGCTTCCATCGGCACCTGGTTGTCGGCGTACTTCATTCTTGCCGCCAACTCGTTCATGCAGCACCCGGTCGGCTATGTGTTCAACCCCCAGACCAACCGTGCCGAGCTCAACGACTTCGCTTCGGTGCTGACCCAGAAGCTGTCAGTGCTGACGTTCGGGCACGTGATTGCCGCATCGATCCTGACCGCGGGAACGCTGGTCGCCGGTATCTCGGCCTGGCTGCTGGTGCGCGGTAAGAGCCCCGACGTTGCTCGCTCCACGCTCAAGTTCGGTGCTTGGGCAATTCTGGTCGGATTCGCCCTCGTCGCGTTCATCGGCGACTCGCTGGGTGTGTTGATGGTCGACCTGCAGCCGATGAAGATGGCCGCGGCTGAAGCCTTGTTCAACACCGCGGCGCCAGCGCCGTTCAGCGTCATCACGCTGTTCTCCGGTGACGGACTGTCAGCGATCTGGTCGCTGGATGTTCCGCACTTGCTTTCACTGCTGGCGACCCACACCTGGGACGGTCAGGTTGTCGGCGTTGATCAACTGCAGCAGCAGATGACGCAGCAGTTTGGCCCAGGCAGCTACATCCCGAGTGTGCCGATCGCTTTCTGGTCGTTCCGGCTGATGATCGGGGCCGGGTCGATCGCGGCACTGTGGGCCATTTACGCGCTCTTCGCAGTCCGCAAGGGACACACCCCGAAGTCGAAGTGGTTCGCCCGCCTGGCGATCATCGCCATCTTCCTGCCGCTGGTCGCCAACAGCTTCGGTTGGATTTTGACCGAGATGGGCCGTCAGCCGTGGGTCGCCTGGGGACTGATGAAGACCGAGAACGGGGTCTCGCCGACCAGCACGTCCGCGCTGGTCTGGACCTCGCTGATCGTGTTCACGGTGCTCTACGGCGTGCTCGCCGTCGTCGAAGTCGGCTTGGTGCGGCGCGCGGTGATCATCGGCCCGCCTGAGGAAGTGCCCGATCCATTCCTCGTCGAAGCAGATGCTGCCGGCGACCGTCCACTGTCGATCACTTACTAGGCGCGGGAAGGTACAACAATGGATCTGAACACAGTCTGGTTCATCCTGATCGCAGTCTTGTGGTCCGGGTATTTCGTCCTCGAAGGATTCGACTTCGGCGTCGGCATTCTGTTACCGGTGGTTGCCAAGAATGAGGCTGAGAAGCGCGCTGTCATCACCACGCTAGGGCCGATCTGGGATGGCAATGAGGTGTGGCTGCTGGTGGCAGGCGGCGCGACGTTCGCGGCGTTCCCAGCTTGGTACGCCACGATGTTCAGCGGGTTCTACCTGCCGCTGCTGCTGATCCTGGTGGCCCTGATCATTCGCGGCGTCGCGTTCGAATACCGCTCGAAGCGTTCCGGCGTGGCTTGGCGCAAGTGGTTCGACTGGGCAATCATCGTCGGTTCTTTCCTACCGGCGCTGCTGTGGGGCGTTGCCTTCGCCAACATCGTCCGGGGTATCCCGCTGCGCGCCGGTGCCAACAACAACCCGGTGTACGCGGACGTGCTGTACGACGGTGGGTTCTTCAACCTATTGAACCCCTACGCTCTAGTCGGAGGGCTCACCACACTGGCGCTGTTCCTCACGCATGGCGCCACGTTCCTGAGCCTCAAGACCAAGGGCACTATCCGCGAGCGGGCCGCGAAGTTGGCGCTGCCCCTCGGGCTGGTTGCCACGGTGCTTGCCGTTGTCTTCCTGCTGTGGACGCAGCTGGCCTACAGCAACAAGGCGGCCACGTGGATCCTGCTGATCGTCGGAGCGGTGTCGTGGTTGGTCTCGCTCGCGATGGGCAAGGTGGGCAAGCCGGGTTGGGCGTTCCTGTTCGAGTCGATCACCCTCGCCGGAACGGTGGCGTACCTGTTCTGGGTGCTGTTCCCGAATGTCTTCCCGGCATCCAACGATTCGGCGCTCTCGCTGACCATCCACAACGCATCCAGCACTCCCTACACCCTCCAGATCATGACAGTCGTGGCAGTGATCTTCACGCCGCTGGTGTTGATCTACCAGGCTTACACCTACTGGGTGTTCCGCAAGCGGGTCGGCCCGGAGGACATCATCGATCCGGAGATCGGCTCGCTCGATCTGCCGCACGAGCCCAGCGCTGCCGAGCGGGCGGCCGCCGCGTCCGGCAAGAGCAACGCCGCCGCGACCAGTAGTGACGGGTAGCCGCCGAGCCGAGCTCCTGCAGAAAGTCTGGGTCGAATGAAACCATTCGAACCCAGACTTCTGCGTTATTCGGCTGCAAGCCGTGGGTTCGTGGCAGCCGCAATCGCGATCGGCATGCTGACCGCGGTTCTGGTGATCGTGCAAGCGTTCGCTATCACCGACGTGGTCGTGCCGGTGTTTCAGCAGGGCGCGGACTTTGAGGCGGTCAAGACTGCCTTCTTCGTGTTGGCCGCCGTGATTGCGGTCAGAGTCGCAATCGGCTATCTGTCGGAGGCCGTGGCCTTTCGCGCGGCGGCGCAGGCCAAGAGCGAGTTGCGCGCAGCCGTGTTGGATCACATCATGCGGCTCGGCCCGGTATGGCTCAGCGGGCGCAACTCCGGCGAGCTGACTGCGCTGATGACTCGCGGTATTGACGGGCTGGACGCCTACTTCTCGCGCTATCTGCCGCAGTTGGTGCTGGCAGTCGTGGTGCCCATCATGGCCGGTGCGGTCATCCTGGTTACGGACCCACTAGCGGCCTTGATAGTGCTGCTGACACTGCCGCTGATCCCGGTCTTCATGGTGCTCATCGGTTTGTACACCCAGCGCCAGGTCGATCGCCAGTGGCGCACGCTGGGCCAGTTGTCCGCGCACTTCGGGGACATCGTCTCCGGCATGGCGACATTGAAGATTTTCGGTCGGGGCAAGTACCAGGCCGAGGGTGTGCGCGAGGTCGGCGATCAGTACCGCACAACCACGATGGGAGTGCTGCGGGTCTCGTTCCTATCTGCCCTAGTGCTGGAAATCCTGGCGATGTTGTCTGTCGCAATGGTCGCGGTGTCCATTGGGCTGCGGCTGGTCGACGGCTCGATGACTCTGCAGGCCGGGTTGTTAGTGCTGATCCTGGTGCCCGAGGTTTATCTGCCGCTGCGCCAGGTCGGCGTGCACTTCCACGCTGCTGCTGAGGGACTTGGTGCCGCTCGCACAATGCTGGACATCATGGATGTCGAACCGGTTGCCTCCGGACCGCGACGGGACGTCCCGGACTTGTCGCACTGCTCGATTAGCTTCCACGACGTCAGCTACCGGTATCCCGATCGCCAGGAACTTGCGTTGGACTCGGTCAGCTTTGCCATCGCTCCACGCCGCATCACCGCGTTGGTCGGTCCCTCTGGCGCCGGCAAGAGTACCGCTTTGTCGATCCTGGAGCGTTTCGCCGACCCCTGCGAGGGTGCGGTGCGGGTGGAGACGACCGACGTCAGGTCAGGGCTGGGGGATTCGGCAAGTGAGTTGCGGGACTTTGATGTGGATTGTTGGCGCGGTCAGATCGCCTACGTTGGTCAGGAACCCGCATTGGTTGCCGGCACCATCGCCGAGAACATCCGGCTCGCGGCGCCGCAGGCCACTGATCAGCGCGTGCTGCAGGCGGTGTCGGCTGTCGATTTGACTCAGTTGATCGCCGAGCTTCCGGCGGGTCTCGACACCGTCGTCGGTGAAGGTGGCAGGGAGCTGTCGCAAGGTCAGTCCCGAAGGGTCGCGCTCGCTCGGGCCTTCTGTTCGGACGCACCTTTGGTGTTGTTGGACGAGCCGACTGCGTCTTTGGACGGGCCGAGCGAGGACGCGGTATTGTCGGCGATCGCCATGCTGAGCCGCGAACGGACCGTCGTCATGGCTGCCCACCGGCCTGCGCTCATCTCGCTTGCGGATGACGTCGTCGAGTTGGCATCAGCCTCCGTGGTGAGTCCCGCGTGAGGCCCGACACGGCGGCGGTGGCCATGTCCGGCGACGTCGGGGCGCTGCGGCAGGTATGGCGCGTCATCAAGCCCAGGCGTGGGCGCGGAGTGCTCTCGGTGCTGTTGGCCAGCCTGGCACTGATCTGCGCGATCGGCTTGATAGCCACCAGCGGCTGGTTGATCAGCCGCGCGTCCGAGCAGCCGCCGATGGTCGCCCTCGGCATCGCGGTGGTTGGGGTTCGGACCTTCGGTATCGGCCGAGGTGTGTTCCGGTACGCGGAGCGAGTGGTGTCGCACAGTGCCGCTTTGATGGGCTTGACCGACCTACGGGTGAAGGTGGTGGCGCGATTGGCGATCGTCGCACCGGCTGGACTGGGCGATCTGCGCCGTGGCGACGCCAACAGGCGGATCGTCGACGATGTCGATACCACCGCAGACCTCGGTCTACGGGTGCTGCTGCCGGGGGTGACGGCAGTCGTCGTCGGGGGCGCCGTGATCGCGCTGACGGCCTGGCTGCTGCCGGCCGCTGCCGTGCTGCTGTTGATCGGACTGCTTATCGGGGCAGTGCTGGCACCCTGGTGTGCCCGGTCGGTGGGCCGGTCCGCTGCCGGCGAGCAGTCCCATGCGAAGGGCAGGTTGGCGGCCGAGATCACCGAGCAGCTCGATACCTGCTCGGAACTGGTCGCCGCCGGAGCCACGGCTGCCGCCATGGACCGGGTTCGTGCCCGTGATGCCGACGTGACCGCACTCGAGCGCCGCGCGGCGGCAGGCATGGGCGCGGCCGCCAGCATCGGGGTCGCAGCCCAGGGGTTCGCGTTGCTGGGAGTGATTCTGGTCGCAGTCCCCGCAGTTCGCGACGGTTCGTTGGCTGGGGTGAACCTGGCGGTGGTGGTGTTGTTGCCATTGGTGGCCTTCGAACTGGTCGGTGGGTTGCCGACGGCGGCACTGGCGCTGGTGCGAACCCGCTCGAGCGCCGAGCGCGTCGTGAGTCTGTTGGATATGCCGGACCCGGTACCTGACCCGCAGAACCCCCAGCAGTTGCCCGCCGGAGCGAGTCGACTGGTCGGCCGCGACGTGTCCGTGATGTGGCCGGGCGAGCCGCGGCCAGCGGTGGCTGGGGTGGATCTGGATCTGAGCCCTGGGCGCCGTATCGCATTGATAGGTCCCAGCGGCAGCGGCAAGTCCTCACTGGCCGCTGGTTTGGTCCGGTTCGCCCCATATCGCGGCACGTTGACGTTGGACGAGGAGCCGCTGGACTGCCTTGCCGCAGACGATGTCAGGACCGTGATCGGCCTATGCTCCCAGGACGCGCATATCTTCGACAACTCGATCCTGGCAAATGTTCAGCTGGCCAAGCCTGACGCGACGACGGCCGAAGTCGAGCAGGCGCTGGCTCAAGCTCGGTTGTGGGACTGGGTCCAAAGCCTGCCGCAGGGCGTTCAGACCAGGGTCGGACAGAATGGATCGCAGATGTCCGGGGGCCAGCGGCAACGGCTGGCACTTGCCCGCGTTCTGCTGGCCCGGCCGTCAATCGTGGTGTTCGACGAGCCCACCGAGCACCTCGACGTCGCTACCGCGGACGAGTTGACCGCCGACATTCTTGCTGCCACCGGGGACTGCGCAACCGTGCTGATCACCCACACCCTGCGCGGACTGACCGGAGTAGACGAGGTCATCGTGCTGCGTGATGGGAGGGTTGTAGAGCGGGGAACGCCGGCGCAGCTGGTGGCCGACGGCGGGTGGCTCGCCGAGGGAATCGACCGTGAACAGGTGGGCGGAGCGTAGTCAGTGCGGCCGAATGCGTGACAATTGTGGGATCTTAAGTGACACTTGGGGGCACATCAGTCAATTGAAAGGGGATATTTGTGTCTTACTACCGGATGCCGATCCTGGAAGAGACCGGCTACGTAGTTCTTGATTCGTACGGCGATGTCATGGACCCCAAGGAATGGGAGTCGGTTGAGTACGTCGATTGGAAGTCCTCGGGGGATACCCGTTTCGCGCCACTGGCCAGTGCCTACGGCCAGATCGAGTGCAACGCTTTCTGGCACTTCGATCCACCGAAGGCTGACAAAGACGGCGTCTGGATCGAGTCGCAGACCGCCCTCGCGCCGACCCTGACGTGGCGCGCGCAGGAGGCCGGCGCGAACATCGGCCGGGCCCGCATCATCGAATTGCAACCGAACAGCTACGCGGACGCGTTGTACAACTCGCACCTGGACGACAACAACCGGCTGACCGAAGATGAGACTGGTTGGGTCGTGCGGGGCTTCATGCAGCTCACCGACAACCCGAACTCGTTCATGGTGTTGCGTGAGGACATTGACGATCCGACGACCGAGACGCGGATCTCACTGCCGGCCGGAGCCCAGTTGATCGTCGATTCTGAGCGCATGTGGCACTCGGTGTGGCACCAGGGCAACGATCCACGCTATTGCCTGATCCTGTCGTACGAGTCAGGTCCCGAACTTGAGAAGTGGATCGCCGGCAACCATGGCGTCACCTCGGTTCCCAGTGCTCACATCGACTCTGCCTACGCGCTGGAGCAGCGCAAGGCGGCTACCGAGCGTCGTGACGCCCGCACCGCGTTCTACGGCTACGACCCGACGAACGTGATGTCCGAGGCCTAATCGCCGCAGTTACCCGACGTCGAGTCACCGAGGAGCAACCTTCGGGCAGTGGGTAGGTCGTACCCCGTCACCACCACCGCCTTGTGCCTGGAGGTTGCTCCTCGTTCGATGTCGATCGTCGACTTCGCGGTACGCAGCGTCTTGGCAAGCAGCGCGATCAGCGCACGGTTCGCGGCGCCGTCGACGGCTCGTTGAGCGATGCGAATGCGCAGTTCGCCGTCGTGCAGGCCGACTATCTGCGACCGGCCGGCCCCGGGCACCACGACGATCTGGAGGTGCACGATCCCGTTCTGCTCTCGAATCCAGCCCGGGGTCGACGGGCCAGCCACTAGAGC
>JBAXOQ010000023.1:0-24910 GCA_037133175.1 Actinomycetes bacterium | reverse complement strand
GATCAGTGCCCAGCCCTCGGGCAGTGAGGCGGGGGTGCCGATGACACCACCAGAAACAACACCAAACAGATCGGCGGCACCCAGGTTCGCGGCCCCAATATTGCATTGGCGCAGGACCGCGCCGGACAAGTCCGCGCCGCTCAGATTGACCCCGGCCAGGTCACAAACCGACAGGTTCACCCGCGACAGGTCACAGCCGGACAGGTCCGCGCCGGGACGGATCTCGATGGTTCGGCAATCACGGCCCACCCGAGACGCCGGTCCGGCCAGCACCGCAGCTGGCCCCGCCGATCTCACCGCGGTCTGCCCCTTGAGGTGGGTGACGGTCGCGTACTGGCGGAAGTATTTGTTCTGGTGGCGTCCTTTGAGCCCGTACTGCTGCGACACCGCCAACACCACATCCGAGGAACGGCGCAGGATCTTCGCACTAGCCTTGCTCAGGGTGATCTTCAGGCGTTGGATCGCCGGAGGCCGCTTGCTTGTGGAATTCGAGAAGAGCACGGACGCGGCGCTCGCCCCGGCCGCCCCGAAACTGACCAGACGAATGTTGAACCGGTCCCGGTTTCCCGGGCGCGCGATCATCGCCTGATTCCAATACACCAGAGCACTGACCGAACGACCCGAGGCGGACACCGTCGCGTTGATGACCGGCACACCACGGCGACCGACCACATCACCACGGGTCTGGACCGGGGCGCCGTCAGGTACCGGTGGGGCAGGAGAAACGCTCGGATTGGCAGCCGCCTGCGGGCTAGCCGAACTCGCCGGGACGGTCGTGGCCAACGGCGAAGCAGAACGCGGTTCCGCGTAGCTGGGCCCGGCCACCACCGCGCCGCCGAGCACACCCGTCAGTGCGATCCCAGCACCCAACCGAACCCACCGCGTCTGTGCCCCATTACTGGCCATCGCACTACCCCAAACCACTAGACGCAACCGTCATCCGACTTCCCGCGCAATACATCCGCCAATCCCCAGTCTGATCCCCGTAACCGGGATAAGCAAAGGCGAACGGGTTCTCCACCCATCGGGGCGGACTCTTGCGCGTTGGCCGTGTGCACGCACACGGCCAGGACCGGGGAGCGCGCAACCACACACTGACCGCGACCGAAGTCTGTCGACTCCGGCCCAGAGTCTCGCTAAACCGATTTTGATCAAGAACTACGGGAAGCCAGGAGGCCAGGAAGCCAACGTTTGCAAGGTTTTTCGGGGTTACGCCCAGCCGCCCGCCCGCGTTTGGCGGGTCGTTCGAATCGTTCAGGTAGTGGGTGGGCGGATGGAGGACCGGTGGTTGACCATGCTGATCCGACCCCGGGGTCGGATCAGCATGTTCCTGGAATCGCAGTGCGCTACGACCGTGTCCCTACTTGGATTCCGCGTCTGAGCCGGTGACGAAGCAGGTGTCCGAGAAGGTGTAGGGGTAGGCGGGCCGGTCGGCAACGACTCTGCCGAGCTTGGGTCGTAGGGCGCCGAATGCCCGGTACACGGCGGGATACGGTTGGCCGTTGAACTGCTCGATGATGTCCTTCCAGCTCCGAGGCGCGGCCTTGATGTAGTCCGTCATGGCCTTAACCAGTTGGTCATGTGACAGTTCGGTGACCGTTCCCGGATCGGGCAAAGGCTGGGTGACGTGGCAGGCCGCGAAGGACAACTTGTCGTAGTTCCCGACTATCGGAATCGTGCAGTCGAATCCGACTTTGGGGAAGTTCAGCGGGGGTGCGTCTTTCTGGCCCATCGGGTCCAGCGGCAGGATGTTTTGTTCCGGCAACACCATGATGTCCTTGCTCGGGTCAAATCGCCAGGCCATCGCCCAAGCGACCCGATCGGGGTCGAAGATGTCGACATCCGTGTCGAACACGTACGCGATCTTCGGCAGCCATTGCCGCGAGGCGGTCAGCATCAGGGCCAGGGTCTGCTTCGCGTCGCCGCCACCGACTGGATTGATCTGCGCATAGGCGATGTTGGTTCCGCCGCCCTCGGGGATGAAGACCTCTCGGACGTCGACTCCGGCCTTTGAAATGGCGGCCATCAGGTCGGACTCGATGGTCGCGTTCCACACGGCCATGTCCGTGCGCCCGGGATGCATCCCACCGATCGTGGCGTGCTGGTAGATGCCGTTCTTGCGGTAGGTAATCGCGTCGATGACCACGCGACAGTTGTGCGGCAACCCACCGCCGTAGGTGCCGGTGAATTCGCCGTAGGGGCCTTCGTCATAGACCCAGCCCTCGGTGGTGATGACACGCCCTTCGAGCACGATTTCGGCGGTGGCGGGCACGGTGAGGTCGTTGGTCTCGCACTTGACAACCTGCGCGGGTTCGCCGTAGAACCCGCCGAGCACATCCCAGTCGTCGACTCCGGCCACGGAGTACATGGCGGCGATCTTGTCCAGTGCCGGACCGCCGATCACCACGGCGATGGGCATGTCCTCACCCCTTGCCAAGTATTTCTTGGCGTGGATGCGCGCGGTGTGCGTGTCGTTGCGCATGTCCACGTTCAGTTCGTTGGGGGTGCGGAACATGAACCGGTAAATGCCCCAGTTGATAAGACCGGTGTCTGGGTCGCGGGAGACGACGGAGGTGTCCTGGATGTAGGCGTGCCCGTCGTGTTCGTGGTGAAGGAACAGCGGCAGCGCGGTGAGATCAACATCGTCGCCGGTAACGATCACGTCTTTGCACGGTGCGCTTTTGACCTCTTGCGGCGGGTGTTGCACAGAACCCAGCTCGGCGATGCGCTGTCCAAGATGTTGCGCGTCGCAACCCAACGCCTGCGCGTACTGCGTGCGATTGGAATACGCATTGGCCAGAAACTGAAACCCGCAATCCTTGACGTTCTCGACCAGCACTGCCGTGTCCGGGTTCGCTTCCATGATAGATGGAAGCTGGTCCACCGAGACCTGATCCTTGATCCTGACTAACTGTCCGGTGGACTCCAGATCAGCGACAAAATCGGACAACGATTGCTGGGGCATGCTGTGCCTTCCTGATGGTTGGGGGAGTTCGGCGTGCTCTGAGAGCACCGGCGGCCAAATGCGCGGTTGCGAATCTACCGCAACCGCGAAGAAGCAGGCGTCGATTCTGCCAACGCATCGGCGGATTCGACCCCGGCGTTATTCGGTCCGGTTGGTGTCGCGAGCGGCGTCAGATCGAGGTCCTCACCCCAGCGCCGAATGTGGCCGACTTGGATGTCGAACAGGTCAAGGACCCGGGCGACGCTGTGATCGACGATGTCCTCGATCGACTCGGGCTTGGCATACAGCGCAGGAACGGGCGGCGCAATGATCCCGCCCATCTCAGTAACCGCCAGCATCGCCCGCAAATGACCGGCGTGTAGCGGCGTCTCCCGGACCATCAAGACCAAGCGGCGACGCTCCTTCAACGTGACATCGGCCGCCCGCGAAATGAGATTCCCGGCGATTCCGTAAGCGATCTCAGACATCGTCTTGATGGAGCACGGAACAACTACCATGCCGCACGTTCTGAAGGAACCCGAAGCAATGCTGGCCCCAATGTCACCGGCAGGATGGACGACGTCGGCCAGCATCTCCAAGTCTTCCGCGGCCAGGCCGGTTTCGTAAACCAGCGTCCGTCGGGCCGCCTTCGACATGACCAGGTGGGTCTCGATCGTCGTCTCCGACAGCATGTGCAGCATCCGATACGCGTAGACGGCACCCGACGCACCACTGACCGCGACAACCAGGCGGTCCGGCCTCGCGCCGGTAGCTGCGATAGACATCATGTTCACCAAGGTCCTCTCGATGGGGCGAAGGAGCCCTCAGACGCCCGCTCTGTGCACACTGCTGCAGCGCACAGCATAGGTGCACCGGTGGTCGATCACCGCGGTCCGATCGATTCCCGGCACCCTGTCCAAAGCCGTCAGCCTGGGCGTGAGCCGCACCGAACCCAGAAGGTTGCGTGGGCCCGCGACTCACACCGCATCATTCGTCTCGAACGCCACCGGTGATAGCCGAGTCCTGCAACAGCATCGAGAACTTCGCACCAAAGCCCATCCGGTTGTCCAGGTAGCGAATGTACGACGGCACGAAAACGTGGCCGACCACTCGTTGCAGTCGATCTTGCCGCGCATCGGCAGGCGCGGCGCCCGGTGACGACATCAGGTCCCGGGCGAACGGAAACTTCCCCAGGTATGCCGCAGCCACCTGTTCGGCCTCGTCTTCGTTGCGGAGCGCGCGGACAGTGCCCGACATCTGCAGACCGTGGATGTCGGTCCAACTCGACACCGTGGGATGAACTGTCGCGGCACAGGCCGAGTTGTCCAGCAGACTGCGCATGTGTCGGGACGCTGGACTTGAGTAGAACACCAAGCGGTAGCCCAACGGCGCGAAATACACGTCGCTGGCCCACGGCTGGCCGTCGGAGGCGGTGCACAGAGTCATCACCGCCTGACCGGTAAGAAGGTCACCGACGCAGCGCTCGAACTCTTCCCGATCCACGGGATACTCCTCATCGTCAGCCATCAATGACACGGACGACGGTCATCGTCTCGAACCACTCGGCGTCCGCGCCCCGAGCGCTTCAGACACCTCGATTTGCCCAAGCGGAACCTACTCTGTTCCCGCACGAAACAGGTGGACCGAGCCCAATAGGTTCTCTGGGAACGCCTGTGATTCTTCCGCCGACCACTTCGATCATGATCGGTGAGGGGCGCTTCCCCCTGGGTTTCAGTGTTACGGACAGCCGCCCACCCGCTAGACGATATGAGTGAGGGCTGGGACCTCCCTGGCGCCCAAGGTGGCGAATAGCCGGTTGGCGTAGCCGCACATGAGGGCGAGTTTGGTTTGTTGGCGGTAGCGGGGATGCGCTTGAAGGGGAACGCATTGTCGAGCAGGCGGAACCGGTTCCCGACGCTTGCTGCCGAGGCCAGCCGTGCTGAAGAAGTACCTCAAGGAGCCCGTTGTGACGGTTGCCAGTCCGTGTCCCTCTCCGTGGAGGAGTGCCCTACCGAGCGTTCCTGGGTTGAGCCTGCAGCGCCTCCTGCGCGAGTTCCGCGGCATGGGCCATAACAGCGGCCAACTGCCCGTCCGGGCTAGCTGCCATTTTCGGTGGAAGGGGTTCTTCCACTGAAGACATGTCACCCACGACTGACCGGGCAATCCGGTCCAGCGTGCGGGCCGTGGCCTCAGCCCGGTCCGCGGCGACGGCTGACAACGGCGCAGCCTGGCGCAGCAGTTGTTCGGCGACGACTGCCTGCCGCGCGCAGCGTCGCAAGTCTTCGAACGTGGACGTGAGGGCCGCAACCTGGACTCCGCGGCTCGGTTCCACCTGCGCGGCGCGAAGAGTCGTGATCACGTCAGAGATGGAGTCCCGCACGGCCACCCCTTTCTTGCGGACACCGACCATGTCTCGCGCCCCGGGCTGCTGTCGTGCGGCCTCCGCCAGCGATGAGAACCAGCGAGCGACGGTGCCGCATGATGATGAGACGTTGGCGGGCAGGTTCTGCACCTGCCAGATGGGCATGGCGAACGCCACAGCGAGCGAAACGAGGCAGCCGAGCAAGGTGTCCTGCCATCTGGCGATCGCCATGATCTCAGGATTCTCCCCTGTGACTGCCAGGATCGACAGAACTGCAACGGTCATGAAGAAGCCGAACACGCCGTAATTGACCGGACCCAGGCAGTACGTCAACAGGATGAACACCGCAGCCACCGCGGCCAGTGCGCCGGTCGAAGCGTCGAACGCGACGGCGGCCGCCACAACAGTGAACCCGCCAAGCGTCGCTGCCAGGGCACGCAGCACGATGCGTGAGAGCGTTGCTCCCCCGTCGGGACGGAAGATGCTGAGGCTCGAGTTCACGGCCCACGACGCGTGGACGAGCCCTGTCCAGTACCCGATCCCGATCGCCACAACGGACGCGACAACGATGCGGAGCCCCAGGCGGAAGGGCAGCGTCCCGGGCTGGACGGCCGACCGGATCCGTTCCCACCGCAGCCGCCACGTGACCTCCGAACGGCCGCGGCCATGGCGCACCTGCAGAACCTTGATCACGTCCGTGGTGAACTCCCGCGCGCTCACGTCCACTTCGAACGCCTCGGCAGCGCCCGGAGCGGCGGCAGACAACGTCGTCCCGAGACGGCGTGCTTCGGTGACGCGTTCGCTCCGGGGCGATCTGAGGGCCGCCGCTCCGACTCGAAGTACCCTGGCGGCCTCGTGCAGTTCCGCCCGCACCCGGTCGTCATCGACGGCGGACGGTCCACCACCCTCGGCGGATGCGTGCAGGGCGAGCGCCTTCGCCTCCACACGCAACTGGTCGGCCGTCCACAAGGCCTGTTCGAGACCTTCGCGCTCCTCTCGCGCCAGATCGCTGCTGGAGATGAACTTCCGTGCGTTCACCATCGAGCGGGACGCCGAGTCGAGCGCCGCCTGGGTCGCCGGGTCCATGGCCGACCGCGCCGGAGTGCCCGCCACAGCCTGGATCGCCGAAGCGATCAGGTCAACCGCGTCGGCGGCCTCATCCATTTCCCTGATGTGCGGGGACCAGACGGCGGCGCCGGTCGAGGCGATCGTCTGGACCGTTCCGGCGATGAGGACGGCCAAAGCGGCTGGCACGGCAGTGGCAGTCGGCTGCGGTTCAAGGACCGCGGTCGCCGCGATGATGCCGCAGAAGTGCAGGATTTTCGGCGCACCGCGGGAAACGGCGATGCTGGCCCCCTCACTGAACGCGATCAGCACCAGTATCCCCAGCACCGCGAGCGGCCACGGCGTCAGCACATGCACAACCAGCGTCGTGGCTGCCAGCACCAAAGTGCCAAGGCCCATCGCCCGCGCCCGCGCCGACGGTGGCTGCTGGGTGTCGAGAAACCCCACCAAGAGCGCCGCGATTCCAGTGCTCGCGGCGGCGCCCAAGTCCACCCAACACGCGGTGAGCCACATCACGATGATCACGACGAGACCCCGCTGGAGTCCCGAGGCAAGGCGCGCACGCTTGAGATCGACGGACCCGAGTATCGCGAGCAGGCGGTTCACAACCTCCAACGCTCCGTGGCAACCCCCGGTTCCCCGAACACGGACCTCCGCTCACGCGTCACGACGAAGCCCCGACCGATTCCGTGCCGACCTGCCGTGCCTCCACGGCCGAAGGCTACAAGGAAGAGTTCCGCACCGCCGGAGAGCCCCACAAGGGTCTTCTGTGCGTTCACGTCATGGACGGTAGGCCGCGGCACGACAATCGACACCGGATCGAACATGTCCAAATGCTGACCGCTGAGCAGATCCTGGCGCCGATCACGTTGATCCGCGGTGGTAGCAGTCGCGGTTTCTATTTCGAGGGCAACCAGGTTCCGCTGCCCGGCAACGGGTTGGAGGAGTTCCTGCTGGCGGTTCGCGGTTCACCAGACCCGATGGGGATGGACGGCCTGGGTGGTGACACGATCCTGCAGTCCAAGGCGGCCATCGTGTCCCCGTCAGCACGGTCGGACGCCGACGTGGATTACACCTTCATCCAGATCTTCCCCGACCAACCAGCCACCCTCACCTACAAGATGAACTGCGGGAACATCTCTGCGGGCGTTCCCGTCTTCGCGTTGATGAAGAACATGCTGCCGCATGTCAAGAATGATCGCCCGCCCGAAACCAAGGCGTGGGTTGAGGCCGACGACCTCACCGCAGCTTCGTTCTTCCTGCGTGGAGACGACATCAACGTGCAGAAGAATCGCTGAACCGACTCAGTCTTGCCGGTCAGCGCGGTCTCGGCCTCGCTAGCCAGTCCTCGCCCTCGGCAGCTAGCTCAGTCGCCATCGAACGTCTCGACTCGGTCTCGTCCGGAGTTCTTCGCCTCGTACAGTGCATCGTCGGCGTTGTGCAGCAGTCGGCGTGCTTCGATGCCGGGGGTGGCCAGTGCCACACCGATGCTCACGGTGATGACGATCTGCTCGCCTCCGATGGGTATCGGTTGAGCAACCGCGGTGCGAACCTTTTGCGCGACGCGCTCGGCGGCGTCGAGGTCGAACGCTTCGGGCAGCACGGCGACGAACTCGTCTCCACCGAGGCGGGCGACCTCATCGGTGTCGCGCAACGTGGAGGTGATCCGGTCAGCGGTGACTCGCAGTACGTGGTCACCGGCGGCGTGCCCGTGCTGGTCGTTGATCCACTTGAAGTGGTCGAGGTCGCAGAACAGCAGGGCGGGTACACCGGCCCGGCGTGGCACCCGGGTGAGCACGTCCGCGATGCGTCGTTGTAGCTGCTCCCGGTTGATCAGCCCAGTCAGGGTGTCGTGTTGCGAGCGGTACTCCAGGTCGGCTTTCGCGGCGCGAGCGTCGGTGACGTCCTGGTACTGCGAGACGTAGAACAGTGGCATCCGGTGCTCATCGCGGACCAGCGCTATGGAGTGCTGCACCCACAACGGGGCACCGGTCGCGGTGATCATGCGGACTTCGTGGATCTCGAATTTGGCCTCACCGGCCAGCAGTCGGTCCCGCGCCGCCAGGTCCGCTTCCAGCGATTCGGGGTCCAGGACGTCTCGGATGCCGTGGGAGAGCATCCATTCCTCATCCCGGCCCAGCATCGCACATAAGGCGGGATTGACCTGCCGAAAGGCCTGGTGCAGGCCCAGCACGGCCATCCCTTCCGGGGCGCCTTCCATTGCCAACCGGAACGTTTCCTCGCTGCGGGCCAGCGCCTCCTGGCCCAGCACCAGCTCGTGCACGTCCCGCACGGTCGTGATCCGCCCGGTCACCGCACCCTCCGTGTCCAACATCGGACCGGACATCGCCGACATCCAGCGGTACTCCCCCTCGCGGGTGCGCATCCTGACCTGCCAGGGGACTCCCTCCTGGCCATGGGCAACCTTGGTCGCCATTGACGACAGCACTGACAAGTCCTCCGGATGGACCAGATCCACAGTCATGGTCCCCACCAACTCCTCCGGCTGATAACCCAGAACCCGCCGCACGGCCGGAGACACCCAGTCCACTGCCCCGATCGAGTTGAGTAGAAACACTGTGTCGGTCGCGTTCTGCGCCAGCAACCGGTACTGCGCCTCGGACGCCGCCAACGACTGCCTGGCGCTGACCTCCGCCTGCACATTGCGCGCGCTGCCGACCCGCCCGATGACCACCCCGGCGGCATCGACCAGCGGGCGCGCATTGACCGCCATCCACAGATACCCCCCGCTGCGGGTGCGCACGCGGGCCTGGTACCCGGGGTTCGCAGCTCCGTGTTTCAGGTTCTCACTTGTGGCGTGAATTCCGGGCGCATCGTCGGGGTGCAGGAACTCACTGATGCGATGGCCGACCATGTCCTGCGGCTCCCAGCCGAGCACGCTGGTCACCGACGGCGAGATCCACTGCAGGACGGCCTCGTTGTTGCCCCGGAACACGATGTCCGAGGCGTTCTCGGCCAACAACCGGTACTGCTCCTGCGAGGCAGCTAGTCGCTGTTCGGCTTCGTGCCGTGCGGTGACATCGCGCCAGGTGTAGGACAGGCCATCTCCGACCCGGTTCGCGCGAATGTCGAAGTGCCGCTGAACCCCGCCGAGCGGTTCATGGGAGTACGGCAAGTCGTCCAACCCCGTCGGCTCACCAGTCTCGACGACGCGACGGCAGACCCTCAGCAGGTCAGCACCGACGGGCCCGGGCACCACGTCAAGCATTCGCGCCCCGATGAAATCCTGGTACTGCCTTCCGGCAAACGCGCATGCCGCCGGGTTCGCGTCGGTGCAGACGAAGTCAACGATAGTCCCCGACGCGTCGCGTACCGCTTCCATCAGCATGTGCGGGTCCAGTAGCGAGTCCATGGTCGCCCGCAGACGGGCGCGTTGGGCATCGACCTGCCGCCGTGCGCCTACCAGGTCGTTCACGTCGTGCAGGCTGGCGACCAGCCCGGGCGGCGTGGGACCAGCGCCGACGTCGGTGGCTTGGTTCCAGGCCATCCACCGGTACACACCGGACTTGGTACGGAACCGCAACACCAGCCCCCCAGGCGGGGTTGTGATCATTTCACCGTCGAGGGCCTTGACCCGCAGCCCCTCGGTGGCCGACCGATCGTCCGGGTGAAGCAAATCAGCCATCACCGTGCCGACCAGATCCTGCGGGGACCACCCCAGGGCAGTAGACACACTCGGGGACACCCACGTCACAACCCAGTCGGCGTCAGCGCTGTACACCAAGTCAGCGGCATTCTCAGCCAACAACCGGTAGCGCTGTTCAGAAGCCGCCAGCCGCTCTTCGGCTTCCACCTCGGCCTGCACGTCCCGGCATCCGCTGATGATGGACACGACAGCACCAGAGTCATCGGTAATTGGCTGAACCGTCCGTGACACCCAACGGTCCGACCCGTCCGCACACCGGACCTGACGCCGCCCCGATACCTGGTCCCCGGCCAGCACTCGTTCCGCGACCTGCTCGCTCACGCGCACGGGTTCGGGCGGGAAGAAATCCCACGGTAGTCGCCCGACCATGTCTTGCGGTGACCATCCGGTCACGGCGGTCACCGATGGTGACACCCATTCGATGATCAAGTCCGCAGACAGCTGCACGACGAAATCTGCGGCGTTCTCGGCCAGCAGCTGGTATCGGCGCTCGCTGTCGGCCAGCGCATCCCGAGCCTGGACTAGTTTGCTGACGTCGCGCAGCCCGACCACGCGACCATAGAGAATACCGTCCTGGTCACGGACTTCCCGGGAGGTCCCGGACATCCACCGGTAGGTTCCGTCGGCCTGCCGGTAGCGGAACTCATGTGTCGAAGCCAGCCCCGAATGCGTTTTCCCCCGGGCGGCCACGACGGCGGCGTAGTCATCCGGATGGATCAGGTCGACCCCGGACTTGCCGACCAGCTGCTGCGGGTCCCAGCCCAATGCTTCGGTCACCGAAGGGGACACCCACCGGTAGGTGTTGTCCGGGGCGACATCGAACACCACATCGGTGGCGTTCTCCAGCATCCGCTGCAGCACCCGTTCCCGCTCCGCCAACGCCGCCTCAGCCAGGACTCGGTCCTGTGCATCGCGCGCGCTACCAACTTCACCGATGATCTGCCCGCCGTCGTCAATGACGTCGGTAACGCTCATGTCGACCCACCGATAGGTCCCGGAGCTGGTTCGCACCCGTACCCGACCACCCCGGCGCTCCGACCCATCAATCACCCCGGCAGAGGCGATGTCCTCAGGAATGTCCCCGGGGTGGGTGAACTCCGCCCGGTTGTGACCCACCCACTCAGACGGCAACCAGCCCAACAAAGCGGTCACGTTCGGGGACACCCACTCGATCACCCCGCTGGTATCCAGGCGGAACACGAAGTCCGAAGAGTTCTCGGCCAGCAACCGGTACTGCTCCTGCGCCTCGGCCAACCTGTCGGCCAGGTCGTGCTCGGCGCTCACATCCCGGGCAGCGCCGTACAGCACAACAGACCCGTCATCGCGCCGCTGCTTATGGCACCGGTGCGCCGTCCATACCGTGCCCCCGTCTCTGGCCCGCCATCGGACCGTGAACTCCACCGACTCACCGATCCTGGCTTGCGCCGCGCGGGTAAGGATGTCAGCATCCCTGGGGTCAAGCACCTTCGTTCCCAACAAAGGATCCGAGTAGTGCTCTGCGGGCGTGTACCCCACCAGGGCCTCTACCGACGGCGACACATACTCGAACGCCATGTCCGGTTCCAGTCGCATCGCGTAGACCACATCGGACAGCTCCGCCGCCACCTCAGCGGCCCGCGCGGCTTCCTCATTCCGAGAACGCCCACCGTTGATGCCCAACGTGCCCTCCGATCGAGGGCACCCCAGCCAGGACCACCCAATAGCGACATCATCAAGGTACCGATAGCGCCAGACTGCAAAGTACTCCCAGGCGAGAGTCGACGCACGACCACGACAAACGAGCGGCACAGGGAACGCGACGGAGTTTCTCGGTTCGGCCCCAGAGTCTCTCGAAACCGGGTTTGATCAAGAATTGCGTGAGGCCAGGCCCAGCGATACAGCCGCCCTCGGTTAGCGGTTTGTCCTAGGTGGCTAGGGGTGACCAGGTATGTGGGTGGTGCGTGACCGGTTGCTATCAGCCGGTAGTCAGGGTCCGGGTTTGGGTTGTAGGGCATTCACCGCCCTGCCCTTGAGCACTCGCTCCGAGGTGGTGTTGTTGCCGGAGCTTAGGCGGGGTTGCCGTCGGGCGGACGACCGCGCTCGAAAACCGCGATTCGATCGCGTCCGGAGCCTTTCGCTTCGTAAAGCGCAACGTCAGCGTCACGCAGCAGGCGATTGGCCTCAATGCCGGGGGCGGCAAGGGCAATCCCAACACTGATGGTGATGCTGATCTGCCCGTGATCGACTGATAACGGCTGTGCGACAGCGTCGCGAATCTTCTGCGCGACCTCAGCGGCAGCTGCGAGGTCGAAGACCTCGGGCAGCACCACGACGAACTCGTCACCACCAAGGCGGGCCACCTCATCAGTGTCGCGGAGCACCGAGGCGATTCGGTCTGCGACAGATTTCAGGACGTGGTCTCCGGCGGCGTGACCGTAAGTATCGTTGATCCCCTTGAAGTGGTCTAGGTCACAGAACAGCAGCGCAAACACACCCCTTCGCCGCTGCTTCTGAGCCAGAATTCTGCCAATTCGCTGTTGCAGTTCCTCCCGGTTGATCAGACCGGTGAGGGAGTCATGATCGGCTCGATACTGCAGGTTCGCCTTTGAGGCACGCGCATCAGATATGTCCTGGTATTGCGAGACATAGAACAACGGCATGCCATGCTCATCCCGAACGAGCGCCAGCGAGTGCTGCACCCACAGCACGTTCCCACTGGCGGCGACGACCCGGGCTTCCTGGATGTCGTACTCCGCATCACCGGCCAGCAGCCGGTCTCGCGCGGCCCAATCGCTCTCCGCGTCGGCCGGGTAAATCAAATCGGCCTCGGAATGCTCGCTAAACCAGGCCCGGTCGTAGCCCGCCAGATCGCACAGGGAGTCATTGACCTGCTGGAACCGACCGTGCAATCCAACGACCGCCATCCCATGCGGGGCCCCCTCCAACGCCAGCCGAAAGGTCTGCTCACTTCGCGCCAGTGCTTGCCGGGCGAGCACCTGCTCGTGGATGTCGCGCGCTGTCGTGAGCCGCCCAACCACTCGGCCGTCAGGATCACGGGCCGGACCAGACGCCGCTGAAACCCAGCGGTATCGCCCCGACGCCGTCCGCATCCGGGCCTCCCAGTGCACGACACGGCTGCCACGTTCGACCTCAGCGATCATGGACAGGATCGTTGGCATGTCCTCAGGGTGCACCAAGTCGATTGAATGCGTGCCGATCAGTGCAGACGGTTCGTGGCCCATTACACGCTCGACAGCCGGAGAAACCCAGGTGAAGACTCCTGAGGAATCCAACAAGAACACCGCATCGGTGGTGTTCTCCGCGACTAGGTGATACAACCGTTCGGCCTCAGCCAGGGCGTCGGCGGCCGCCAACGAGGCGGTGATGTCGCGTGCTGACACGATGACTTCGCCAGCAAACGGAACCGCGGTGAGGTCGAACGAGGCGGCCACCCCGTTCTCGTCGAAGCTCGGCACCCGCATGCTTCCGCTTTGTCCGTTCTCCAACGTGTCCGCACAGAAGTCGAAAACACCCAGTGGCCCAACGCTGGGGAATAGTTCCAGAATCGTGTGACCCAACACGTCCTGCCGACCTTTGTCGTACAGACGCTCAGCCGCCTGATTGATCTCCGTGTAGGTCAAGTCGACAACAGCACCGGCGGTGTCTCGCACAGCCGAGAACACGAACGTGGGGTCCGGGATCGCATCGACCAAACCGCGATACCGAGATTCGGACAGGGCCAGCGCCTGCGCTGCCGCATGGCGATCAGTGACATCCCGCCAGGACAAGCTCAACTCCTGGCCCACGCGCACCGCGCGGATGTCAAGGCTCCGGGTGCCGTCCATCATCTCGAAATCATGCTGATGGTCATCGAGCACCAGCGATCGCCCCGACTCGACGACCCCCGCGTACAAATCGAACAACCCTGACCCACCCAGACCAGGACTCATGCCATGCATGGTGGCGCCCAGGAGTTCCTCGCGGTTGATTTGAAGGTAGCGGCAAGCAACATCGTTCGCATCGATGAAGGTGAAGTCGACGATCGTGCCGGTGTCGTTCCGAACCGCCTCCAGCAACGCATGCGGGTCGAGCAGGCTGTCCATGGTGGCCTGCAGTCTTGCCCGAGCGTGCTCAGTCTCCTGCCGTGCCAGAACCTGCTCGTGGATGTCGCGCAACGTAGAGATACGACCCACCGTGTTGCCGTCCGCGTCCAGAGCGGCCCGGGACAACCCGGACATCCATCGGTACTCCCCGGCGAAGTTCCGCACCCGAAGCTCGTACGGCATCCCCACCTGATCGTCGACCGGCGAGGACCGCAGAGATGCCAACGCAGGCACATCATCCGGGTGGATCAAGTCCGCAGTGCTCGTGCCCACCAAGTCCTGTGGGTCATAGCCCAACACCAAGCGGGTGGCGGGCGAAACCCACGTCAGCATCCACTCCCGGTTGATCAGAATGACCACGTCGGTGGCATTGTCGGCCAGCAGCCGGTACCGCCGCTCAGCAGCAACCAAGGCCTCGGCTGCGGCGTGGCGGTCAGTGACATCGCGCCAGGTGAAGGAACAGCCGTCACCGACCCGGTTCGCGCGAATGTCGTAGGAGCGCTGTTCCCCACCGAGCAGTTCCTGCTCGTATCGAAAGTCATCCAAGACCAGCGGTTCACCGGTCTCAACGACGTGCCCGCACGGTTTCAGCAAGCCCGACGCAACTTGACCAGGCAGCAGATCCAGCAGCCGGGTTCCGACCAAGTCCTCGTATGGCAGGCCGTTGTAGACGCACGCGGCCGGATTGGCATCAGTGTAAACGAAATCCACGATCTCGCCGGAATCGTCCCGCACAGCTTCCAGAAGAACGTGTGGGTCCAACAGCGAATCCACCGCGGCCCGCAATCGGGCCCGCTCGATGCAGACCTGCTCCCGAGCCTCATGCAACTCAGTGACATCTTCGATGGTCCCAGTCATCCGCGAGGGGCGGCCGTCGAGCGTCCACTCGGCGATCTTGCCGCGATCCCGCACCCACATCGTCTGCCCGTCGCCACGCTTCACCCGCGCCTCAAGGTCAAAGTGAGGGATGCGACCCTGCGCGTGCTGCTGGATCATTTCGTAACCCTGCGCCAGGTCCTCCGGGTCGATCACCTGACCCCAAATACTGATGCTGATCGGTTCGAGCTCGGATCGTTGATAGCCCAGGATCTCCAGCAGTCGGTCATCGATCACCAGCTCGTCCGTGAGCATGTTCCAGTCCCACAGCCCCAACCGGGTGCCGGCCAACACCAGTTCCCGGCGCTGGTTCTCAATCTCCAGCGCCGCCCTTGCTTGAGCCAACTGCTCCGCCTGTCGGGTCAGTTTCTGCCGCTCCAGAACCTGCTCCCGGACGTCCCGGGCGGCCGCGAAGACTCCCGCCACCTCGCCATTCTCGGCTCGATACAGCGTCGCGTTGTACAGAACAGGCGTCAGCTGACCGGACGCACTCTTGATCTCTAACGGGTAGTCGACAACCTGACCATCCCGGAAGACCTGCTCGTACCCCCTGCGCGCATCCTCAGGGGACTCGAAGTAGTCAGAGAAGTCAGTACCGATCAGCTCTTGCCGGCTGCGGCCGGTAATCGTCTCGGTCGCCGTGTTGACATCGGTTATCTTCCCGTCGGCAGAGATCGTGACCAGCGGGTCAAGGGAAGCCTCAATCAAGCTGCGCGAATACAGTGCTGTCGCGCGCAGCTGACGCTCCGAATCCACCAGGCGTACTTGCGCTGCCCGCTGCTCGGTCAGGTCGGCCGCGATCAGACAACACACGGTCGTGCCATCCAGATCCATCGCGGTGACCGACGCCAGCACCGGCACATGTGTCCCGGCCGAGGTCACCATTTCAACTTCCGCCCGCCTGGTATCACCGGGAACAGTCGTGAGCAGGTCTGCTACCGCGTCGGGCTCCGGCGAGACGAGCAGACTTGAGACATCGCGGCCCAACAGGTCACTGCGAGCACAGCCCACCAGCTCTGCCAAGCACCGGTTGGCGTACAGCACGATGCCCCGCTCGGAGAAGGCTGCCGCAGCCTCACCGATCTCCTCAACCATCACTCGGTAGGGACGGTCAGCGCTGGTGAGCGTGTAGACCTGCTCGGCCCCACGATCCCCAAGCACCACCGCGTCGACGCCGCCGGAGCGGATCGCTTCAAGCGCCGCCCGCAGGTCCGCGATCTGCTCCCTCATCCTCGCGACATCCTGCGAAGGTGAGTGCTGTTCGCGCGCAGATTCAGTCATAGCGAAACCGCGTCGCCACTCTCGGACGGGGCCGTTGCGACAGATCCCAAGTCCAACCCCTCAAGCACCCGCTTGTGATCGCTCAGGTTCCCCACTAGGTGGCGCAACGGCTCCGGCAGGTGTTTGACCAGGGTGGGCACGGCCAGAATCCGGTCCTGGACCACCAGCGTGGGTTGGTCGTAAACATCGATCACCTTCAGTTCCACCTGACCAGCTAGCTCCTCATCGCAGATCTTGCGCACGTTCTCAAGGGCGGCAGTCGAATTCGGTGACGCACCACTGACATACAGCCGCAGCACCCACTGCGGCTGGTGACCACCGGCACCGTCGTCGCCGCGGGCGGGCTTCGGATTCTCCACCAGGTCGAACGCGCCAGTGGCAACGATGTCGATCGGATCGACCTGGAACGCATCCACCGCCAGCATCCCGTCGGCCTCCAGTCCGGGCAGGTCGAAGCCTAGAGAGGCGACGTTGGTGGCCAGATCGCTGGTGGGTGCGCATCCTGACCTGCCAGTGGACCCCTTCCCGACCCGCGGCGACCCGAGTCGCCATTGACGACAACACCGGCAAGTCCTCTGGATGGACCAGCTTCACGGTCAGGGTTCCCACCAGCTCCTGAGGCTGGTAGCCCAGGACCCGGTGCACGGCAGGGGACACCCAAACGATCGCCCCGATTCAGTCCACCAGGAACATCGCGTCGGTCGCGTTCAACGCCAACGGGCGGTATCGGATGTTGCCAACTCCGGCCGGGTGATCACTTCAGCCTCCACCTCGCGGGCACTGCCGACCCGACCGCTCGCCAGACCTGAATGTCACCTTGCCGCCAAGCGCGTTCGACTCAACGTATTCACCGACGAGAACCAGCACACAGCCACCGCGAACCGATGCTCGCAACGCGTCGGAGTCTTTCGGTTCGTGGCTGCCAGTACCAACCAGATCACACCGGGTAGCGCAAGCGATTGGGGGTGCACGGCCACCAGTCCCCGCACAAAAGAATTAGTGCGGCACGGAGAGATCGGTGCAACACTGGCGCACATGAATCTCCCCAGAAGCACGCTGACTGTCGGGGTTTGTACCGTTAGTCCACTGCTGGGCGCACTGATCATGGCGGCCCCGGCGAGTGCCGTCTCCGTTGAGCAGCAACCCCAATCTGTCCACGTGGCCACCATCACTCGGGCGGTGGCGGCTCCCAAGCCGGGCAGGGTTTGTAAACGCAAGGGCAGGACCGTGACTACGGGTAGATTCGGGACGCTTAAGTGCGCCAAGAAGGGCAAACGGCTTGTGTGGAAGAAGGTGCCGACGCCGACACCGATCACGGCTCCGTTGACGTGTGCCACTGGTGGGACGTGCGTGGTTGGCAGTACCGGCCCAGCTGGCGGCATCGTGTTCTACGTTTCTGGCACGAGGCGCTTGGAGGCCGCACCTGCGGACCTACCCGGCTCAGTCGCCTGGTGCAATAACGACTTGACCGATATCACGGGTGCCGTCGGTACCAGCGTCGGGACGGGTTCAGCCAACACCACAGCGATGGTGGCCGGGTGTACATCCGGTGCAGGCAATAGTGCCCGCTCTTACAGCGGAGGTGGCAAGAATGACTGGTTCCTGCCCTCAAAGGATGAACTGAACCAGCTGTACGTACACAGGGCTGTCGTTGGCGGGTTCACCACTGGCGCCTACTGGTCGTCGTCGCAGTTCCAGGCCGCCGCCGTGTGGGGCCAACTCTTCTCCAATGGCGACCAGCCCTTTGCCTTCAAGTACCTGACGGGCCTGGTGCGGCCTGTTCGGGCTTTCTAACGACGCGCCCATGCGTCGGCTTGCAGGTGCCGACTTCGGCGAAACGGTCGAGTTCACCGTTGAGCTTGTCCCTCGGGACGGCCAGACCATCTGGATCAAGAACCGCTGCCGCAAGGAGCCCGCGAGGATCTGCGTCGGGGGTTTCTGGCCCCGGCTGAGATCAGGGTCCTCACCAGCGCGGGCGACTACCGGTGGATGAGCATGACGGTGACGGCACGGCCAAGGCTGGCTCTACGGCCGGCCGCAACCGATGGGATAACCACCCGGCTGCCAGCGGTCACGGGGTTGGCTTTGGTACGAAAGGGTGGTCGCAGCATTCTTCGCTGGCTGGGTGACCCGGCGCCGGTGTACGGTCGGCCGGATAGTCGCCAACAGGAACGCGACGAAGGCCGAGCGGAGCCTGGCTGATGCTGGGGATGGCCGAATCTGGCTGGATGAGGGAGCGGGTGTGGGAAGTGGCACCTGGCGGGAGTCCTGCACGCGGGGAGGCCCCCCAATGACTGGGTTGAGGTGGGTTGATGGCGTCGGGGCTGATCTGGTCCGTGGCGCCGAACTCGTCGTCGCCGATGTTGCCGATGTTGCCGATGTCGGCGGTGCGGACTGCGGTCCGGGCTTGATGGTTTGTGACCGCAAGGGGGTTGTTGTCGCGGCCGACGATGACGCGGGGCTGTTGCTGGGGTTGGGTTGGGAGCAACTCGTGGGTCTTGCCCCGCTGGATTCGCGGTGGTCGGCGGTGTCCGAGCGGGGCCTGCCGGTACACGTGGAGCGGAGTGCGACGATCCGCGCGTTGTCCGGCGGGGAACCTGTTGACGATTTCCTGATGGGGGTGTTGATCCTTGACGGTGCGAGTGCCGGGCGGACCCGGTGGCTAAGCGTTGCCGCGCATCCGGTCGGGGTGCCACCAGCGGGTGTGGTGACTGTCATCACCGACGTGTCCGGCACCGCACGCGGCCAGATGGCGGGCGAGACACTGTTGGCGACCTACCGGCGACAAACCGAGGATGCCAGAAACGTGGCGGTGCGCACCGACGAGCAGGTAAGGTCCAGCCAGGAACTGTTAGCCGCTGAGCAGCGGTTCACCTCACTGTTCTACGGGCATGCGGCGGTGATGCTGCTGATCGACCCGGGCACTGGGGACATTGTGGACGCGAACCAGGCGGCCGCCGATTTCTACGGGTACACCACCGACGAGATGCAGTCCATGCTCATCGACCAGATCAACGTGCTGCCGGACGAGCAGGTTGCGTTGCGCCGGGCCCAGGCGCTGGCCGGGGACCTCAACCACTTCGTGTTCCCGCACCTGCTAGCGGACGGCACAATCCGGTCGGTCCAGGTTCATTCCTCGCCAATCGTGGACAGCGACCGGACGCTGCTGTTCTCGATCATCACGGATGTGACCGAACGCGAGCGTGTGGAGGCCCAGCTGCGGCAGGCGGCAGCCGTCTTCGACAACACCCTCGAAGCCGTGGTGATCACCGATCCGGCCGGGGTTGTCACCGGAGCCAACCGGGCATTCAGCGAGCTGACCGGCTGGGATTCCGAATCGATTGTCGGTCAACACACCAGCGTGCTAGGCAACGCCAGCAGGGATGCCCGGACCGCCGCATGGTTCCGCGGCACCGTCCGGGCGCAGGCCGGTGTCCGTGGCGAGGTGTCGATCCGGCACGCCGACGGTACCGAATCCCCGGCCCTGCTGTCGGTCAGTGCGGTGCCCGGCCCGATGGGCGAGGTCACCGGCTATGTGGGGGTGCTAGCCGATATCGGTGAGCGGGTACGGGCCGAGCGGGAGTTAGCCGAGGCGGCCGAGCAACTCGAGTCTGCCCGATCCGCGTTGGCGGTTGAGAATGAGCGCCGCGAGCTGGTGCTGTCCGGGACCCGCGTCGGACTGTGGGACTGGAACATGCAAACGGGTGAGGAGGTCTTCGACGAGCGCTGGTCGCAGATTCTTGGCTACCAACTCGACGAGCTAGAACCGGTCGACACCAACACCTGGGATCGGCTTTGTCATCCCGATGACCTCACCCGCGCCACGGACCTGGTTGCCCAATACAGCCAGGGTCTGCTTCCGTACTACGACGCAGAAGTGCGGATGAAGCATCGCGACGGCCGTTGGGTGTGGGTCCGCGATCGCGGCAAGATCGTGCAGTGGGATTCCGATGGTCGTCCGGTCCGGATGACCGGCAGCCACGAGGACATCACCGAACTGGTTGAGGCCCGAGAGTTGGTTCAGGCCGAACGGGCTCGGCTGCGGGCCACATTGGACTCGTTGATAGACCCACATGTGCTGCTGGATGCGGCCCGCGACGAGTCCGGGACGATTGTGGACTTCGTGTACACCGACGCCAACCCGGCCGCCTGCGCGTACAACGGCGTGGACTACCACGACATGGTGGGGGCCCGACTTCTGGACCTGGTGCCCGGTCACGAGACGAGCTTGCTGGAGTCGTATCGGCAGGTGGTGGAAACTGGTGAGTCCCTGGCGTTGGACGACGTGCCCTACGATCGGGGAGTTCCCGGCTGTCAGCAGCGTTTCTACGATCTTCGCGCGACCCGAGTCGGGGACGGATTGTCCTGCACCTGGCGGGATACCACCGACCGGCACACCGCCGCGGTGGCACTGGCCGAGGCCGAGACCAAGTACCGGATGCTGGCCGAGAATGCCTCCGACGTAGTGGCCCACCTCGATACCGGCACCGTCCTGACCTGGGTGTCGCCGTCGATCAAATCGGTGCTGGGGTGGGCGCCGGGGCAACTGCTGGGCAGGCGGGCCAGCGAGTTCATCCACCCGGAGGACCTTGGTGCGTTGAGCGTGTGGCGTACGCAAGCGTTCGCCGGTTGGACGGTGCCCGCCTTCGAGTTGCGCCTGCTGAGCGCCGACGGTGGCGACCGGTGGATGTCGCTGCATACCCGGCCCACCACTGGCGCTGATGGGGTGGTCGACGGGGCGGTTGTCGGGTTGCGCGACATCCACCAGGAAGTGCTGGCGCGCGAGCAATTGGCCCGCAGTGAACAAACATTCCGGTTGGCGATGGACGGCGCCCCGCTGGGCATGGCAGTCGTGGGCCTGCATGGGCGGCTGATGGAGGTCAACACGGTGCTGTGCGACATGGTCGGCCGCGATGCGAAGTGGATGGGTGAGCATTGCGAATCCGATTTCGTCCACCGAGATGCCTTGGAGGCGGGCCTGACCGCCCGGGATCGGCTGCTGGCTGGGGGCATCGACTACACCATCTACGAAGGGCGCTTGATCACGGCGGCGGGGACAGTGCTGTGGGTGCAGCACTCACTGGCGTTGATCCGGGACGAGCACAACATGCCGCTGTTCTACGTCTCGCAGTACCAGGACATCACCGACGCCCGAGCGGCCCGGGCAGAATTGGCATACCACGCCAGTCATGATTCACTCACCGGGCTGATCAACCGGAACCAGCTGCAACGACACATCGAGACCGTCCTTGGCCGCGGCCTGCATCCCGCCGGGATACCGGCGCTGTTGTACTGCGACCTCGACCACTTCAAGACCATCAACGACACGCACGGTCACGCGGGCGGTGACGCAGTTCTTCGAGTCACCGCCGAACGGATGGCCGCAGCGCTGCGGGAAGGCGACGAGGTGGCCCGCCTGGGCGGGGACGAGTTCGTCGTCCTGCTGGCCGAAGTACCCGACCCCGACGCCGCAACGGCAGTCGCCCGAAAGATCCGCACTGCGGTCGCCAAAGCAATACCCCTCGGGACCGAACAGGTCACCATCTCCATGAGCATCGGGATCGCTCTGGCTACCCCCGGAATCGAAGCCCACCGGCTACTGCGCAACGCCGACGCCGCCCTGTACGAGGCCAAGCATTCTGGACGCGACCAAACCGCCGTCTTCAACCAGCCGTGACGGCCACAAAGACCCCCACCACGAGCACATGTCCGGAAGGAAACGACGGTTCGGATTCTCGGATAACGTTCAGCGGAGCGAGCGGCCGGGACCTGCCCACTGCAACTTCGCGACGGTGGTAACAGCAACGGCCACCGAACTCGCGACAGCAATCGCGACCCAGACGTGGCCCAGCACAACGCTCACGCTGATTCGAAGGTGCAGACTCGATCTCGCCCGCTGTTCTTTGCCTGGTAGAGCGCGAAGTCGGCATCCCGCAGGAGCCTGTGTGCTTCGATTCCAGGCCGAGCCAAGGCCACACCGACGCTCATCGTGGTTGTGATGAACTCGCCCCCAACCAGTAGCGGGAGTGCGACGGCAGCACGGATCTTCTTCGCAACATCCACGGCCGCGGCATAGTCGGCCGCCTCTGGCAGCACCACCACGAACTCGTCGCCACCGAGGCGAGCCACTTCATCGGTTTCCCGCAGAACGGAGGCGATTCGCGAGGCGACCTCCCGCAGGACGCGGTCACCGGCGGCGTGCCCGCCCGCGTCGTTGATGTCCTTGAAGTGGTCGAGGTCGCAGAACAGCACCGCGGGTACACCCGCGCGGCGCGGCTCGTATTCGAGAAGGGTGGTCATGCGTTTCTGCAGTTGTTCCCGGTTGATCAACCCCGTGAGCGCGTCGTGTTCGACCCGATACTGCAGATCCACCCTGGTGGCTCGCTCATCGGTGACGTCCTGGTACTGCGAGACGTAGAACAGGGGCATCCCGTGCTCGTCGCGGACCAACGCCAAGGAGTGCTGAATCCACAGCTCGTTCCCGGCCGCGGTGACCAGTCGGTCTTCGTGCACATCGTGGTCGGCGTCCCCGGCCAACATCCTCTGCGCAATCTCTTCATCACGTTCAAGATCGTCCGGATGTACCAGGTCCTGCTCGGTGTGCTCTGTCAACCAGTGCGGGTCCCGACCCACCATCTGACACAGCGCGCCGTTGACGCGAAGAAACCGACCGTGCAACCCGACGACAGCCATGCCCTGTGCCGCCCCTTCCATGGCGAGCCGAAGCGTCGCCTCGCTTTGGGTCAACGCCTGCCGGCCCAGAACCTGCTCGTGGATGTCACGCAACGACGCAATGAACCCCACGATTGCGTCACGGGAATCAAACACCGGGTTGGACAGCCGCGACATCCACCGGTATTCGCCGGTGGATGTTCGCACCCGCTCCTCGGTTCCGACCCCCAGCTCCCGTTGCCGGTTTCGATCCCACGCGGACTGGGTCCGAGCACGGTCCTCGAAGTCGACTAGATCGACATATGGCGTTCCAATCAGATCCCTCGGGTGGTAGCCCAGCACCCGCTGAGTTGCCGGCGACGCCCAAGTGAGGACCCCCAGCAGATCAACCAGCATGATGGCGTCAGTGGCATTCTCGGCGATCAGCCGGTAATGCTCCTCCGAGGCGGCTAGTGCCTGTTCCGCCGCCAGCGACGCCGTGATGTCACGGGCCGTCACCACCACTTCGTCTCCGAATGGCACCGCGACCAGGTCGAATGACGCTTTCACGCCGTTCTCATCAAGCTCCGGTACCTGCATGTGGCCGGCAGCCTCGTGACCAGCGTGTGATTGCAGAAATCGATCACCCCCAGAAGCCCGAGGCTCGGGAACAGGCTGAGCAGGGTCTGGCCCACAGTGTCGTGCACGGACCGCCGATAGGAAGCAGCAGCCGCTTGATTGAGGTGCGTGTAGGTCAGATCAACCAGGGCACCGTCGTCGTCGCGGACCGCACTGAACACGTACGTAGGGTCCGGCAACGCGTCCACCAGATCCCGGTACCGCTTCTCAGACTCCGCCAAGGCGGACCGCGCCCGAACAACATCGGTAACGTCCTCGTGGGTTCCGGTCATCCGCAACGGGTGGCCGTCGGGTGTCCACAAGACGACCGTTCCGCGAATCCGGATCCACACCGACCGCCCATCGCGGTGGCGCATCCGCACCTCATCATCGAGCTCATGAGCCACGCCGACCACGAGACGGCTTACCAGATCGCGGGCCTTTGGCAGGTCCTCGGGTGGAATCAACCGACCGAGGGTCTCGATCGTGGCCGGCTGAAGATCCGCGACTTCCCAACCGAGCATGTTGGCCCACCGGTCATCGATGACGAGCTCACCGGTGATCATGTTCCAGTCCCACAGCCCAAGGCGGGTCCCGGCCAACACCAACTCGCGTCTCTCGTTCTCTACCTCCAGCTCAGCCCTGGCCGCAGCAAGTTGCTCGCTGCGTTGGGCGAGTTCATCTCTGGCCAGCACCTGCTCATGGATGTCCCGCAGCGTGACAATCCGGGACTGCCCGGCATCCTGCGCGCCCAGAACCTGGCTGACGATCCCGGACATCCACCGATATTCGCCGTGGGCGGTCTTCTCCCTGACGCTGAATCGGATCGTGGTCTCGCCCTTGTCGATACGTCCTTGAATAGCCAGCATCCGATCGCGGTCGTCAGGGTGGACTAGTTCAAATCCATTGACGCCCACCAGCTCGGCCGGGTGATAGCCCAGCACCTGCTGCGTCGCCGGGGACACCCATGTGAGCACTCCGTCGGCATCTAGCAGGAGGACCACGTCAGTCGCATTCATCGCCAACAACCGGTACTTCGCATCGCTGGCCCGCAGCGCCTCCGTGGTGCGTTCCAGATCGCGGCGACTCTCGACGAGTTCGTCGATTGCGTGCACCGTCTCGACGCGTCCAACCACGGTGCCGTTCTCGTCAACCGCGTGCCGAGTGATCCCGGACAGCCACCGATACTCGCCGTCAGCTCCCATCAGCCGAATCTCAAAACGGACCACGTATGGTTCCCGCGATATCGCAGCGGGCAGCGACTCCAACAGCGGCAGATCATCCGGGTGAACCAGCCTCCGCGTCGAGGTACCGATCAGGTCCTCCGGGTCGTAGCCAAGGACCCTATTTGCTGCCGGCGACAC
>JBAXOQ010000022.1:0-25048 GCA_037133175.1 Actinomycetes bacterium | reverse complement strand
GAACTTGGTGCCGGGGCTCAATTCGGTTCCGCAATTCGAGCAGGTGAGCTTCTGAGCCACCGGCGTGCCGCACTCCGGACAGAACTTGGCGTTGCCGGTGTCCGAGCCGCAGTTGCTGCACGGGTGCGCCGCAGCCTCAGTTGGCGCAGCTACGCCACCCCCAGCTACGACAGCGCCCGCTCCTCCGCCACCAGTCGCTGATGGTGCGCCTGCACCCGGTGCGGCTGGCGGGGTGTAGGGGGCCATTGGGACGGAGGGCTTCGCGGCAATGCCGCCCCCCACTCCGCCGCCGATGCCCATGCCAGCGGCAAGCAGCATGGGGTTGCCGCCTGCTCCGCCACCTTGGGCCATTCCCTCTCCGGCACCGAGCAGTGCGGAGCCCGCAGCGTAGGCGCCGTACGAGCCAGCCAACTGCGAGTACGCCGTGTCCTTGGACAGCTTCTTGAGTTGGGCTTCGTCTTCGTCGGACAACGAGACGTCGACGTTTCCGAACTTAGGAACCAAAAGACCGTACTGCTCTAGCTCCTTGTTGACGGCCTCGACGCCGGTTGTCTCGATCTCCGGCAGATAGGTCGCCAAGCCCAGCACCGGCCAGGCGCCGGTGGTGATCTGACGGGTCACGAAGTGGCGCAGTGACTTGATGAGTTGTTGGTCGACCCAGTCCAGGATGTCGTCGTTGTTGTCGGTCACCCCGGTCCCGGTCAGGTTCAGGACGAGTCTTTCCGGGTCGGTGACCTTGACGGCGTATTCCCCGAACATGCGGAGGCTGACGACCAACCCGGTGCGCGGATCGACAACGTTGTCGAGCTTCGCGCCGAACTTCTCGTTGGGGAACTGCTTGGTCGACACGAAGAACAGCTCAGCGCGGTATGCATTTCCGTCGGTAGCCCAATCGACAAGCGTCCCGAGGAAGGGCCATTCTTTGGCGTCGAGCTTGTAGCGACCCGGGCCGAACTTGCCGGCGATGGCTCCGCGGGAGGCGAACAGTGCCTGCTCATCGACATCGACGATGGCGGCGGACATCTTCTTGATGGAGTTGTTCGGCCACTTGTAGACGAGTTGGTGCTTGGCCGAATCCGGAACGGCGATAAACAGTTCCGAGACTGAGTCCTTGATGAACATGAATCCTCCTGCGAGCGACACCTGGTGCTCGCTCTGCTCGTGCAGGTCAGTGACCGGCTCTGGTCAATGCGCGGTCGGCCAAGAGCCCGTATGGGTTGGCGACCTCCCGTTACGCGCATTGTAGGGCTCTGGGGATCACCGTGCCAAGCAGGCGGGCGCTGTTATCAGCCGATTGCAGTCGCAGCCAAGTGGTCGGCCGTCATGATGCCATCCAGGATCGCTTCGGCCGTCACATCAAAAGGCTCGTTGTGGGCTGTCTCACCGTCAGCGACGGTCCGTTCGGCCACCAGTCGCAGGGCCGCCTGGTCGTCGCAGGACAGCCCGAGGTCAGCCAGCGTTGTCGGCAACCCGACCTCGCGAGAGAAGTTGAACACTTCGGCGAACTCGGCCGACGGTCGGCCCTCGACCACCAACTGCACCAGCAGTCCGAACGCGACCTTCTCTCCATGCAGGAAGTTGTGCGTGGCAGGAGCGGTTGTCAGCCCGTTGTGTACCGAATGGGCGATGGCCAGACCGCCGGATTCGAACCCGAGGCCGGATAGCAGGGTGTTGGCCTCGACGATGCGCTCAAGCGCCGGGGTGACCGCGCTGACGTCGACCGAGGCTGCAGCGGCGGGTCCGTCTTGTAGCAAGGTGTCGTAGCACAGCCGAGCCAGGGCGCCACCAGTCAAGGTTGTTCCGCCGTGGACCTGGTTCGACTTTCGGGCCTCGATGACCGTGCGCGCTTCGAACCAGGTTGCCAGCGCATCGCCCATTCCGGATACCAAGTACCGCCGTGGTGCCTGGGCCACCAAGGTCGTATCGACCAGGACCAATTCCGGGTTGCGCGGGTAGAACAGGAGCTTGGAGAACGTGCCGTCGGCGTCGTAGACGACCGACAGGGCGCTACAAGGTGCATCGCTGGAGGCGAGCGTCGGGCAGTTCACCACCGGGATTGCCAGGTTCGCGGCGATCGCGCGGGCAGTGTCCAGTGCTTTTCCTCCGCCCGCCCCGATCACGACTTTGGCGTTGGCCGATCGGGCACGCTCGGTGCCCGCGGCGATCTCGTCCTCGGTGCATTCGCCACCGAATCCGCCAACTACGTGGCTGATTCCGGCTGCATCCAGGCTGCGCGCCCAGGTCTGGCCGAGCATGCTGGTTGTGCGCGCGGTGGCGAGCACGAATGCGGGACCGTCGAGGCCGACTTTGCGCAACTGTTCGCCGAGTTGCGATGTCGCATCGCGGCCCTGCACGTAGCGCGACGGGGAGCAGAAGACGGACAGCATGGTGACCTCCCGTTGGGGCTGTGTGCGGGCCGACTTCGTCGGGTCTCCCTGGACGGCATGTGCCTGGGCTCAAGGTAGTCCTCGACAGGTGGCGCGGCAACCAGACGCCTGGTTTGGTCGTTGGTTCGGGCGGTAGTGTGCCGCTATGGGTATTCGCCGTGTTGTTGTCCGCCGGGTTGTCGGCGTTGGCTGTGGGATCGTTCTTCTCGGTGGTGCGTTGGTGGTTCCGGCTTCCGCCTCCAGCAGTGGCCCAAACGGGGTCCGGACGTCGCAGTCAGGGACGCGAGCGGTGCGTGGCGATGTGCCCGCGTTTCCGGCTTCGGTGTGGCGCGCTTATCGGCGTTCGATCGCGGATTCGACTGTCGCTTCGCCCAGGGAGGTTGCTCAGAACCTGATCGCGATCGGGCCCGGTGATCCGCGGCTGCAGTGGCGAACAATCGACGGGACCGATTATCTGCTCGTGTCCACGATTCGCCGTGATGCGCTCGGTACTCCTGGACAGCGGATCAACCTGAGCAATGATCGGTGGGTGTCTATCCCAGCGCAGGTCGACAACTACTGCCGCAGGGCCAAGTGCTCCAAGATGACGGCCAAGAACCTCGATTTGCGCGTCAAACAGTTCAGTGGCTTGCCGCCTGATGGCGACTACACCCTGGTCAACGAGTTCTGGGTGCGTCCGGCCGATATGTTCCGTCCGTGTACCGATCCGCGCATCACCACGCATTCATGCCCCGCGCAGGTGCCTTCGGGGGGAGTCAATCCGGCGGTTGTCGGCTCGACCAACCTGGCATCGTTCCTATGGATTCAGGCCAACTACGCCTGGCGCATGCCTGATACTTTCACCGGCTCAGCGAGCTTCTCTTGCTCGGTGCTGTGGACGAACCCGGACTGCTACGGGTATCCCTGGACTCGGCTGGGCTATACCTACGACTGGAAGCCCGGTGCTAAGGAGCAAGGCCCCAGCGAGTTCGTCGCCGTTCGAGGAGCCAGTGTCGTGATCGAGTCCGTCAAGACCTTGAGCCAGACCTTCAAGTGAGGGGTGCCGGGGCCCGGACGCGCATCGCGGGCCCTAGCTCCTAGGCGACAGTAGGTCACCAAGAACCGATCGGGGCAGACAAGAGCCTCGCCATCAGGCGTGAGCGACGCCCGGGCAACCACAATGGCAAACATGAGCCGGCACATCCGTTGGGCGACCTTGGCGGTGGCTGTTGTAGCACTGTCCGGGTGCACAGTGATGGCGGCCGAACCTGCCGGACCCGGTCCCGCTGCTGGTGTCGATACTGCAGACTGGATGCAGACGGTGTTCGCCGACCATCAGGACGTCACTCTCGGGCAGGTCCTGATTCCGGGAACCCATGATTCGGGCACCTCAGGAATCGTCGTCAGCGAGCCGTGTGGTCCGACCTTCAACGTTGGGGTGTCAGCGCTCACCAAAGTAGGGGCGGTACTGTCCCCGTGCATTGTCACTGGTTTGGCGCGGACCCAAACGCAGACGGTCGGTCAGCAATTGGAGGGTGGTATCCGTTACCTGGATCTTCGGGTCGGGGTACCCGCGGACCAGGCCTTCGTGGCGGACGGATCCGCCAGCATCGCGCCCGCCGCAGATCCTGCTGTCGTTCCGTTCGTGTTGCAGCACGTGCTAGTTTCGCTGCCCCTGCGCGAGGCCCTGGATCAGATCATCGAGTTTTCCGCTCGGCATCCGAAGGAACAGGTCATCTTGGACTTCCAGCACCTGGATCTGCCCGACTCCACGCCGCAGGTTCTGCAGTACTACCTGGATGCGTTGGACAGGGTACTGACCGCATATGCTCCCGCGACTGCGGGCGCTCAGCCGATCTGCGCCAGCGCGTGGTCGCGTGACGTGATGCCGACCCCGGATGCACAACTCGCGTCCACTGTGACCATCGGTCAGGCCTGGAAGCTCAAGCGCAATCTGATCGTGCTGGTGGATCCGGGGCAACTGCCCGACCGGCCCTGTTACCGGGACCGGCGGGCCGCGATTCTGTCGCCTTGGCCCGACACTGAGTTCGCTGAGGTCAGCGCTGCGGCGAACCAAGCAGATTTGCAGCAGCGGCAGCAGCGACTGGCGGCCACGCCACCGCAATGCCTGGACGACGCGGGCCAGAACTGGTGCGGTTTCTTTGTCAACCAGATGCAGCTAACGATCAAGTCGAGCACCCAGAAGCAGTGCACTGTGGCACCGAACGACACCTGCTCCTTGTTCGCGTTCAACATGTCCGTGAATGCCGGTGCCGCGAGGAAGATCAGCGACTGGCGGACGGTGCAGGGGTTGCCGGTCAACATCGTGATTCTGGATTACTACAACTTCAGCGATCCACCATTCGTACCGACCATGATCGAATTGAATCGGCGGATGGTTGGAACATCAGCCAAGGTTCAGCAGTAGCGCTCCACCTGGCGGTTTGAGCGTTCTCGCCTGCAACTCAGTTCTTCTTGCGGGCCTTCATCCGCTCGATCAGCACCTGTGACAGCGCTGTGACGATCTGGCTTGACAGCGGCGGGTCCTGGCCTGGGGCCTGGCCCTGCTTCGGCTTCGGTCCCGGGCTGCTTGAGCGACCGCGGCGCTGGTCCGGACCCGGCTCGGCGTTCGGCGGCAGGTTCAGTGGGTTGGGGCCGAACTTCTCGTCAAGGAATCGTCCGTTTGCCAGTAGTTTGTCTCCGTCCGACTGAAGAACGGCCTCTACTACCTGCCACATTTGCGCGTACATCACGTCAAGCTGAGCGCACAAGCTGGTGACGGCGGTTCGGCCGTCAGACAACGGTACTCGTTCGGCATAGTCGCGCGGCAGCGACAAATAGGGGTTCAATGCACCGGGCAGGTAGTCAGTCGCCATTCGGCTCAGCAGGTGCATCTCAGCGCTGCCGTCACCGAGTTCGTCGGCGCGCGGCAGCACTTGTTCGATGAGCGTGCAGATGTTGTCGACGCGTACCAGCACGGAGCGGTGAACCTTGCCCCGAACCGAAGCGCGAACAACGCGAACTGACCGTCGGATCTCTTTGCTGTTGACGGCCATCAGCGGTTGTCCAATCGGCTTGCCCTGCGTGTGCGTACGCGAACTTAAGACTACCCCGCCGGGCTGTCACTGGCATTCGACCGCCGTTTGACTGCCGTCAGTTGTTGTTGAAGCGTTGGTCGGCCTCGACCAGAACATGCAGATCGGTGGTCACCTTCTCGACGTTGGAGACGTTGTCGAGCTTGAAACCGTCTCCACCGGAGGAGTCGATGGTGAGGGTGCCACACCGGAAGATCCGGTCGAGGATCTTCTGGTCGTAATAGACGTTGCTGATCTTGTCCAGCGGGATGTCCGCTGCGTGGCGACGCAGGACGCCGGATCGGGACATCACTCGGCGGTTGGTGAAGGTGTATCGGGTGACCAACCACTGCACGAACGGTTGGATCGTGAACCTGATCACAATCACGAGCGCCACAAGTGAGCCGGCGACCTGGACGAACACCCCGGCGCCGCCGAGTTTGTCGCTGAAGAACCCGACCACGATGATCCAGCAGATGATCGTGAACGCGCCGATGATCAGACCTGCAAAGATGAACTTCCAGTTGGGTCGCATCTCGAGCTGGATGGTTTCGCCGGGCATGAGCATGGTCCGACAATACGCCATTGCCGGGAGCTGTTCGTCGTGATGACGTTGGGAGTTTCGCGCGGGTCTCACTCCCGTCAGCGCTTCCAGGCTGACAGAAGTGAGACCCGCGTTCGGCGGACTGTCCTGCGGCGGGTCCTGCGACTACTCGGCCCGGCGCAGAGTGTGGTGATCGGTGTGAGCGAACGGCTCGGCAAATTCGTTCATCTGCAGCGTCGTCGTCTGGCTGTAGGACCAGCCGGCATCGTCGATGGTGATGACGACCTCGTAGCTCCTGCTGCTGGCGTGGGCAGCCAGGTATTGGTTCTCTCCGATGGCGTAGCAAGGATCTTGGATCGATGCGTGCATGGTGAATGTCTTGGCGTTGGGGGCGGCAATGCCGCCAGCAAGGACGGTCACCCCGCGCGGGACGACGAATCCCTTCATGACCTCGCCGGTGGCTGCATCCCACAGCCAGTATCCGACTTCAGTGTGGAATGGGTTCTCTTCGTCATCGCGCCACATGGCGGTCTTGTAGTCCAGGCCGTAGAGGCTCTGTGATCCGTTGTCGACCGGGCCGAATGGCTTCATTGTGCATACCTCACGGTAAGGCGTGTCGTGGACCTCCCCGAGCGAGTGCGAGAACGCCCGATCCTCTCCGGCCTCGCCGACCCATTCCCCCGCCAATGCTGCCAGCGGACCCCATTCGTTTGCCATCGTCAGTCCTTTCCTTGGTTGTTGCCGCTCGTGGTGTTGCGCCGGGACTTGTGGTGCCTTTCAACCGATGTTGTCGACCCGGATGCAGTTGTTGTACGGGGCCACCATGCCAGGCATGACCGGCCGCTCGCACTCCGAGGTTAGTCGGACGGCCGTTCGTGGGTGATCGTCGGCTGTGGCCGACGTCGGGTACGCACCTAGTCATCGTCCTCGGCGTCCCGTCCGATCCCGAGCGCTGCCGCTAGTCGTAGGCGCTGGGACGGCCCCGGTAGTGCAGCCGGGCTGCCCGGCGTCAACACGTCGTCGCCAGGTCCGCGCAGCCAGCGGGCGAATGGGCCGTCACCCTCGGACATCGTCGGTCCGAGCGCTGCGGCGATCACTACCACGAACGCGACTCCGACGAAACCCGTGACGATGGACAGCGATACCCCGAAGAATCCAAAGTCGGCCGTGTTGCTGGCTACCATCCGGGGCATCCACAGGTTGGCGGACAGGGTGTACAACAGCAGCCCGACGCCGGTGATCACCGCGCCCGGCAGCAGCGGGCGCCACCTCACTTCTGATCGCAGCATGGTCCGCGCAGTCCACCACCACAACAGCACCGATGAGGTCGCGCCGAGTACGAATCTGATGAGCCCGCCAGCAGGTGGGCTGACCAGGGCTCGGCCCAGTAGCCCATTGATGGCGATCAGTGCGACGATGCCGGCCAGCCAGGCGAGGCCTCGACCGTTGTTGCGTAGTCCGCCACCGGGTGGTCGGCGCCACGCACGTAAGTAGATGCGCTGCAGCGCATTGGTAAACGATGTCGCGTACAGAATAAGCATGATCAGCCCGAACATGCCGATCGTCGCGTCGGACGCGCTAGCAGATCCAAACGTGCCCCGAACCAGGTCGCGACTGTCTCCGCTGAGTCCGAAACGGTCGATCAGTGACGAGCTGATGGACTCCTGGATGGTGTCAGGCGCGATGATCACGATCCCGAGTAAGAAGGGGAAGAAAGCGATAAAGGCCTTGGCGGACAAAGCAATTGAGCGGTCGATGAACTCGATCTCCAGGAGTCGGTTGTAGATCCGGCCCACCAGCGATTCGTCCGCCTTGAGGATGTGCGGTTCGGCCCACGCGCGAGCTGACGCCAGCTTTGCTTTCGCCCGTCCGGTGGGCGGGTCGTCTGTCATTGGGCAATTGTGGGTCACCCGGCAATCGAAGGACTCAAGAGGTCGGCGGGACCGCCGTGCCGCCGAGGAGCCGCGAGAACCAGTAGCCGGAGTCTTTGATGTACCGCTGCTGGGTCGCGTAGTCGACGTAGGCGAGGCCGAAACGCGCCTCGACCCCCTCGACCCACTCGAAGTTGTCCAGCAGGGACCAGCAGAAATAGCCGTCCACCTTGACGCCGCGCGCCTTGGCAGCCCACACCTGATCCAGGTGGGACTGGTAGTACGCGATGCGCTGTTGATCGTGAACCCGTCCGCCAATCAACTGGTCCTCGAACGACGCCCCGCCCTCGGTGACGACGAGCCTGGGGTAGGCGCCGTACACCCAGACCTTGTCCAACACCATGCCCAATCCCTCGGGCCGGATCTCCCAGTTCAGCGATGTCAGGCCGATGGACCGGTCGGTGCCGAAGTGCGGGATGGTTCGCAGCTTCGGGATCGGCAGCCAAGGTGCCTTGAGACGGGTGTAGTACTGCACCCCGAGGAAGTCGAAGTCCACCTTTGCCGCCTCGTCGTCTCCGGGACGCAGGTGCTTGCGAATGCCGCCTAAGATCGGGGCATCCTGGATCGGGTAGCCCATTCCTAGATTCGGCTCCAGGAAGATTCGGTTGATCAGCGCATCGGCTGACTTCTCCGCGACTGATGCCAGCCGTCCGGGACCCTGGCCGATCGGCGGGGACAAGTAGCAGGTCGTACCGACCTGCAACGGCCGACGCGCGGCGGCCCGGGCTGCTGCCGCGCCCGCTGCGGCCGCCAAGTTGGCGTGGTGCACCGCTGGCAGGAACGACGACAGCCCACGGCGTCCCGGTGCATGCGCTCCCAGCAGGTATCCGAGCATGGTGAAGCTGAGCGTCTCGTTGAAGATCATCCAATTCGTGGCTCGGTCGCTGAGAGCTTCGACCACGACGGCGACGTACTCGCTGAACCACCCGACGATGTCGCGATTCGTCCAGCCGCCCTTATCCTCCAGCGCCTGGGGCAGATCCCAGTGGTACAGGGTGACCCAAGGTTCGACTCCGTTCTCAAGGCAGGAGTCGATCATTCGCCGGTAGTGGTCCAGGCCAGCTTGGTTGACCCGCCCGACACCGGAGGGCAGGATCCGTGGCCACGACACCGAGAACCGGTAGGCATTGAAGCCCATGCTTCGGTTGAGCTCGATGTCCTGTGGGTAACGCCGGTACGAATCGGTCGCCAGGTCGGCGGTTGAGCCGTCTTTGATCGGCGTTTTGCCCCGCCGGTTGCGTCGGTGGCTGAAGGTGTCCCAGACCGCCGGGCCTTTGCCGTCCGCGGTCGGTGATCCCTCGATTTGGAATGCCGCGGTCGCCGTTCCCCACGCGAAGTTCGGGTCTGTCCAGTTTTGTTGTGGCTGCGTCATGGGTTCAAGCTAGTACGAAACGATGGCTCGGTCAGGTTGGTCTGGTCCCGTCTGGCGCAACCGCCCGGGTGGTGCCCTTTCGGGCTCGAAACGAGGTCCGTCAGACCGACAAACCATGATCGAACGGCTAGAGTTTCCAGCGTCGCGCTCGGAGTAGTGCCGGGCTGGGTTGCGAGCGGTCGGATGAAGGAGAGCTCTGGTAACGATGAGCCAAATGAGCATCGGGCAACGACTCGGGGGCGCGTTCGCATCTGTCGGAGCACTGATCGTGGTGATGATCATCGTGAGCCTGTGGGGAATCTCCTCCCTTGGTTCTGCTGGCGAGACAGCCGTCAAGGAATACCAGATGGTGCTCAAACTGGAGCAGGTTGGTCACAATCTTTCTGATGCGGATGCGTTGGCCGGCCGGTACTCGATGGCCGCGGCGGAGGGTGTTGCAGGCGCGGCTGAGGACACTGCGCCCGCTCGGCAGCAGTACCTGGCGACGATCGCGTGGCTCGAGCAGAATCTGCCGACGCTGAAGTCGGACATGCTGTCGACGCCGTCCGAAGTCGCGGACTTGGCCAAGTTGCAGGCCACCTATGAGCTTTTCAAAAGTACCGAGACGAAAATCGTCGACCTGTACCGTCAAGGTACGCCCGCGTCGATCAAGGCGGCCAACGCGCTCGCGATTAGCAAAGCAATCTCTGATCTTGATTCGGCAGACGGTCCGCTGGGGTCGCTGGCGGCAGGGGAGCAGGCGGCCGCTGATCAGGCCAACAGCGACTTCGAGACCACCAAGACGCGGACTATCGTAATCATCGTTGTGATTGGTCTGTGTGCCTTGGTGTTGGCCGCGGTGATGGCGTTGGCCTCCACTCGTTCGGTGACGAAGCCGTTGAGGCGAACAGTCGAATTGTTGAGGCAAGTGGCCACAGGAGACCTTCGGGGGCGGCTGCAGACGGACTCTAACGACGAGGTCGGGCAGATGGGTGTGGCGCTCAACGAGGCCTTGGAGAGGATGAGCGAGACCATCGGGGCTATCGAGCGGACCGCCGCGACGCTGCTTGCCGCATCTGAGGAGCTATCTTCGCTGAGTTTGCAGATGAGTGCGATCTCCGAGGAGACCGCGTCCAAGGCTTCCTCGGTCTCGGCGGCGGCCGAGCAGGTGTCGCACAACGTCATGACGGTGGCCACAGCAACCGAGGAGCTTCGCGTCAGCGAGGATGAGATCGCCCGCAACGCGGCGTCGGCAGCAGGGGTCGGGGCAGCAGCGGTCGCCGCCGTCAATCGCGCCAACGACACCCTTTCGGACCTCGGGTCACGCTCAGCGGAGATCGGTGAGGTGGTCAAGACCATCACCACGATCGCCGACCAGATCAATCTGCTCGCCCTGAACGCGACCATCGAGGCAGCGCGGGCCGGTGAGGTCGGCAAGACCTTCGCGGTCGTCGCCAATGAGGTCAAGGATCTAGCCCGCAAGACGGCACGTTCCAGCGACGAGATCGGCAACAAGATTGCTGGTGTCCAGTCGAGCGTGGAGCACACGGTGGTTGCCATCAGCGGGATCACTGACGTAATCGAGCGCATCAACGAGATGCAGACAATCGTGGCGGCGGCCGTGGAGGAGCAGACTTCCGCAACCCACGAGATCGGACGCAACGTCGGGGAAGCGGCGGCCGGGTCCACCGAAATCGCCAGAAATATCGCCGATGTTTCCGACGCGACCAGAGAGACCACCCGGGGCGCCAATGACGCCCAAGCCTCGGCTGCCGAACTCTCCCGTCAGGCCGCTGTGCTGACCGAACTGGTCGGGCGGTTCCACGTGAACTCGACCAACTGATGGAAGCAGACCCAGAGGTCCTCAAGCTCTTCCTCGAGGAGAGCACCGAGGATCTGGATCGGGCGGACCGCGATTTGGTCGAGCTTGAGAAGACGCCGAATGATCCGGAGTTGCTGGCACGGGTGTTCCGCACGGTCCACACCATCAAGGGCACCACTGGCTTCCTCGGATTCACCAAGCTTCAGACACTGGCCAACTCGGGTGAGAACCTGCTCGGCGCATTGCGCGAACACCGACTTCCACTTGATCAGCAGACCATCACGTCGTTGCTTGCGTTGATGGATGCGCTGCGAGCCAGCGTCATCGAGATCTCCGCCACTGGGGCCGAGGGCGAACTCGAGCACAGTGCGATCATCGCTGATCTTGCCGGTTACTTCGAACAGTCCAAACCACCGATCCCGGAGCCTGCCCCGTCACCGGCCCTGGCGCCTGCCCTACCGCCCGTTCTACCGCCTGCCCCGCCGCCGGTGGCCGACACAGCACTAGTCCCGCCCCCGGCCACACCCCATCCTTTGTCCACAGGGACCGGCTCGCTTCGGGCTGAGGTGAGCGCCTCGGCGGATTCTTCGGTGCGGGTTGGCGTCGCAGTGCTGGACTCACTGATGGATCTGGTCAGTGAGCTTGTGGTGATTCGCAGCCAGATTGAAGTCATCAGTAGCGATGATCCGGACACTCCGATGGCGACCTCGGGCCGGCAATTGCGGCTGGTTACCCGCGAGTTGCAGGACCAGGTGATGAAGGCCAGGTTGCAGCCCATCGGTGTGGTGACCGGCAGGCTGCGCAGGTTGGCCCGGGACGTCGGGGCCGAGCTGGGCAAGCGTGTACAGGTCGCGTTGGAGGGTGAGGACATCGCCGTCGACCGGGCGGTCAACGAGGCGCTGCGAGACCCGTTGCTGCACCTGGTCCGTAACTGTGTTGACCACGGGTTGGAGTCGGCCACCGAACGGGCCGCTGTGGGCAAGCCGGCGGTTGGTTCGCTGCGGGTCGCGGTCCGTCACTCGCATGGCCGCGTCTACGTCGACGTCAGCGACGACGGTCGCGGAATGGATCCAGTCGCGCTAGCCCGACGAGCAGTCCGGATTGGCCTGATCAGCGAGGACCGAGCTGATCGCCTCAGCGAACGGGAGGCATTGGACCTGGTCTTTCTGCCCGGTTTCACGACCGCAGATCAGGTCACCAACGTGTCTGGCCGCGGGGTCGGGATGGATGTCGTGCGCTCGAACCTGCAACGGATTGGCGGCAGCATTGAGATCCGGTCGACGATCGGGGTCGGCACGAGCTTTCGCCTGAACGTTCCGCTGACGTTGGCGATTATGCCGGTGCTGACCGTGTGGTGCGGTGGTCAGCGCTACGCCGTTCCGCAGGTCAGTGTGCGCGAGATTCGGCGGGTTCGCGGTGACGACGTGGAGCAGGCGCCGGATGACATTGAGGGTGCGCTGATCTACCGGATCCGGGGTCACCTGCTGCCGTCGGTCGATCTCGCGGCTTTGCTGAAAGTGCCGCCGGATCACGAGGCCGACCAACTCCTGGTGTTGCTTGAGAGCGACCAGCGTCAGTTCGCAGTGCTGGTCGCGGCGGTGGGAGACACCACGGATGTCGTCGCCAAGCCGCTGCCTCGCTCGGTGGGAGGCGTGAGCGCCTTTGCGGGCGTATCCATCTACGGAGACGGCTGCCCGGTCTTGATTCTCGATGTCGACTGGATTGCGAACATCTCAGGTATCACCGTCAGTGGCGGGCAGGCTGAGCCGACTCCGGCCACGGCCGTGCGCGAGGACACTGTCCTGCTGTTGCTGGCCTGCGCCGAGGATGGCGGGCAACTCGTCCTGCCGCTTGACCGTGTGCTGCGGCTGGAGAACTTCGACCAGGATCAGGTCGAGCGTCTCGGGGACCTCGATGTTGTGCAGTACCGGGATGACATTCTTCCGCTCGTGCGGGTGCGAGACGTGCTGCCTGAACGGCGGGCATCCCCGCGCGACTTGCCCGCGCGACCGCAGACGTCCACTCTGGCGACGGTTGTCTGTGCGTCCCAGGTCGGAGCCGTCGGCATAGTCGTTGGGGGAATCGAGGACATTGTGAAGACCTCTGACGCGGCGCGCCGACCTGCCAGTCGAGCCGGAGTTCTCAGCTGCTTGGTGGTCGCTGATCGGGTCGCGGAGCTGTTGGATATCGATGCTTTGGCCGCCTTGGCCGGCGTACGGCGGACATCATGACGAGCGCTCGTGTCTGCACGTTCTGGGTCGGAGAACTGCTGCTGGGCATTGATGTCGACAACGTCGTCGAGATCGCCCGGGAGCTGGTTCCCACCCCGGTCCCGCTGTCGGACCCCAGCGTGAGCGGGCTGGTAAACCTGCGGGGCCGGATCCTTACCGCGGTGGATGCCAGGCGCTTGCTGCAGTTGCACGAACCGGTCGAGTCCGACGATCCGACAGGTGGGGTCAGCATCATCGTCGCCGCCCAGGACGATGTCGTCGCTCTCATCGTCGATCGGGAGGGCGACATCGTGCAGGTGGCAGATTACGACCGTGAGCCGGTGCCGGAGACCATTTCGGTGGGCTTGCGCTCGCGGGTCAGCGGTGCGTTTCAGGTGCCGGGCGCGTTGCTGCTGGTGTTGGATTCTGACAGAGTTCTGGTGGTCTAGGTGGCTGTCGTCGTGGTTGTCGTCGTCGTTGTAGGGCTGGTCTCGTAGTGCTGGGCCAGATGTGCGTGCCAGGGAGGAGTGAGGTCTGATGCTGGCGCTCGTGATCGATGATTCCCGCACTATGCGGATGATCCTGAAACGGCTGCTGGAGGAACTGGGTTTCACCGTGCTGCAGGCAGGCGACGGTCAGGAGGGCTTGGATCAGCTCGATGCCGGACACCTGCCGGACCTGATGCTGGTCGACTGGAACATGCCCGTCATGAACGGCCTCACCTTCGTGCAGACAGTCCGGGAGCACCCTTACTCCTCCACCGCGGACATCATGATGGTGACCACGGAGACCGACGTTGAGTCGATCACTGCGGCGCTAGCAGCTGGCGCCGACGAGTATCTGATCAAACCGTTCACCAATGACTCGGTCGCGACCAAGCTGATGGCCCTGGGTTTCGATCTGTGATGGAGGCCCGGCGGATGGAAGCCCAGTGATGGCAGAGGACAACGGAAGCTCCGGCCCCGGGGCGCCCGACCAGCCCATCCGGGTGCTGGTCGTGGACGACTCTGTCGTCGTGCGGCGACTGGTGGTTCGGGCGGTGGAGGCCGCGGCTGACTTGGAGCTCGCTGGCATTGCTTCGAACGGGCAGATGGCTTTGCAGCGAGTCGGGAACCTGCTGCCGGATGTGGTGATCCTGGACCTCGCGATGCCCGGAATGGATGGTCTGAGCGTGCTCTCGGAATTGCGCCGGGATCATCAGGGCCTGCCAGTGGTGATCTTCAGCAGTCAACCACAGGGCCCGTTGTCGTCGGTCATCTTGGATGCCCTGTCCAAAGGCAAGACCGAACTGGTCCTCAAGCCGACGGCGACCCGAGACGCTGCCGTCGGATCGGACTATGTGCGCGACGAGTTGTTACCGGTGGTCAGGGATATCGTCCGGGTCCGGCGGGAATCCGTTGGCCAGCCTGCGGCCGGACCGGCGGTGTCGCGTCCGCGCGCGGCCGATACTGGGCAGCGCACTCGGGTCGATGCAGTTGTCGTCGGTGTCTCGACCGGGGGCCCGGAGGCGCTTGCGACGTTGTTTCGCGGGCTGCGCCAGGCGTTGCCTGTGCCAGTTCTGATCGTTCAGCACATGCCCGCAGGATTCACCAAGTTGCTGGCTGAGAGGTTGGACCGGATAACTGAGGCGACCGTCAGGGAGGCGGTCGAGGGGCAGTTGGTTGAGCCCGGGATGGTGCTGTTTGCCCCAGGTGGGCGGCACATGGAGTTGGTCCGGGTCTACGACCGGGTCGTGGTCAGGATCAGCGATGGACCCCGAGTGAACTTCTGTCGGCCGTCGGCGGACGTGCTGTTCCAGTCGGCCGCTCGGGTGTACGGTCGGGCCACCCTGGCCGTCGTGCTCACCGGAATGGGCACAGATGGGCTGGTGGGTTCGCGAGCGGTGCACGGCGCCGGCGGGTCTGTGCTGGCGCAGTCAGCGGCGACTTCGATCATCGCCAGCATGCCGATGGCGGTGGCTGACTTCGCGGACGCGATTGTTCCCCTCGACCGAGTGGCCGCGGAGCTTGTGTCCCGTACCAGAGCGGACCGATGGACATGACCCTGACCAGAGCGGAGTTTGGGTATGTCCAACGACTCGTTGCCGACGGCAGCGGTTGGGTGCTGGCCGACGGCAAGGATTACTTGGTTGAGGCGCTGCTTCGACCGATCGCAGAAGGCGCCGGGTTGGAATCGGTGGCGGCACTGATCGATTGCCTGCCGTCCGCCGAGCCAGCGCTGCGAACAGCGGTGCTCGAGGCCATGGCGATCAACGAGACCTACTTCTTCCGCGACGTCCGCCCGTTCGATGCGCTCCGCGAGGTGATCATCCCTGAGATACTGGCCGCCAACGGTGGAAGGCGGCTGGCTATCTGGTCGGCGGCCGTGTCGACTGGGCAGGAGCCCTACAGTCTGGCAATGCTGGTGTCAGACAGCTTCTCGTTCGTACCCTTCGTGACGATTCTGGGAACCGATTTCTCATCGGCGACCTTGCAGGTAGCGAAGCAGGGCCTCTACTCCAATGTGCAGGTAAACAGGGGACTCCCGGCCGATCTGCTGGTCCGGCATTTCCACCGGGTGGGGTTGCGATGGCAGGTCAATGACCGCATCCGGCAGATGGTGACCTTCCGGCAGCTCAATCTGATCAGGCCTTTCCCGCCGCTCCCGCAGCAGGACATCATTCTGCTGCGCAACGTGCTGACGTACTTCGATCCGGCCACGAAGGCCGCCGTGCTGGGTCGGATTGCCACGGTGTTACGCCCGGGAGGGTACCTATTCATGGGAGGGGCGGAGACGACCTACGGCATCGATCCGGCCTTCGAATCCGTCCCGGTAGGCAAGACGATCTGCTACCAGTACCGGGGCAGCAACGGGGCCAATGGCACGGATAGCACCCGAGGGTAGGACAAGGAGAACCATGGAATTGCTCACTAGCGATATCGAGGAGATCGTTTCATCGGTTTGGGGGGCCATGTTCGATCAGTCATTGGCCGTGTTTGCGGGGGGACGGTGGACTCAAGGTGAGATCGTCCGCAGTCATGAAACGATCCACGGTGAGGCCACGGTCACAGTCGAGCTTGACGTTCCGGTGTCCCTTGCGACAGAGCTGACGGTCGCGCTGCTGGCGGACGATGCACCGCCCGGCCAGGCTGGTGTCCTCGATGCCATCGGGGAGTTGTGCAACATCGTGGCCGGGAACTTCAAGGTGCTGATGGGCGGTGCCGGGCAGCTTTCGCAGCCGAGCGGGGTATTCGCTACATCGGATGACCAGACGCCAGCATTGACCGCGCCGGGCTTGGTCGCCCTGTTCACTTGTGCCGGCCGGGTCTTCGCCGTTAGGGTTCTGCAGAGTCCCTTCGAATTGGGGGAGCCGCTGTGAGCATTGAGTCAACGGGTGCGACGGTGCTCGTGGTTGACGACTCTGCCGTTGTTCGCTTGCTGCTGGCCAGGACCCTTCGGGCCGACGGGTTCACGGTGGTGGAGGTGGCAGGTGGCGCGGAGGCCCTGGAGGTCTGCGCCCGGCAACGTCCAGACCTGGTGCTGCTCGATGTCGAGATGCCGCAGATGAACGGACTCGAGGTGCTGTCGGTGATGGCGGGCGACCCGGATTTGGCCGGCGTTCCGGTGCTCATGCTCACCGGTCTGACCTCTGGTCCCGATGTGGCCAAGGCGCTCGAGTTGGGTGCACAGGACTACCTCAAGAAGCCCTGCGAGCCGGAGGAATTGCGGGCGAGGGTGCGCACGGCCTTGGCGCTGAAGGCCAAGCAAGACGAATTGAGTCGTCGTGCCGAGGAGTTCGGGGCGATGAGTGCGACCGATGTGTTGACCGGTTTGGGTAATCGGCGGCAGTTGGAACGAGAGGTCAGGGTGCTGACCGGCATGTTGGCCGGCTCCGGTCGAATCGCGGTGCTCATGCTGGATCTTGACCACTTCAAGGCCATCAATGACAGACTCGGGCATCTGGTCGGCGATGAGGTCCTCAGTGGGCTTGCGAGTCGGCTTCGGAAGGTAGTCGGGGAGCGGGCCACGATATTCCGGTGGGGAGGCGAGGAGTTCCTGGTGCTTGTCTCCAGCCCGGATGTCGTCCCGGCCGCCACTTTGGCGGAAGAGATCAGGGCCGTGGTCGGCTCAGTTCCTTTCGAGGTGTCCGGTGGTCGCCTAGTCCCGGTGACCATCAGCATCGGTGTGGGCGCCGGCACAATCGAGAGTCTGAGCGAGGTCATCGGAGCCGCAGATGGAGCACTGTACGAGGCAAAGGAGTCCGGTCGGAACCGGGTTGTTGTCGCCGGTCAGTAGGTTGTCGGCCGCTGAGATGCTGGCTCGCAGGCAGCGGGAGATGTTTCAGATATCGGTAGTCCGGCAATTGCCGCTACTGTAATCCCGTGGCGGTCTCTGGAGGTCCGATGGACCCGCGTCTGATCCAGTATCGGGATTTCCTCAAGCGGGTTGCTCAAGATCATCTTGATGGGTATGGCGTCGGTCAGATCGACGACTTCGGCGACGACGCATTGGGCGAGCTTGGGGAATCGATTGTCTCGGTCACCACCGGTCTGGCCGCGAGGTTCGAGCAGGAGCGTCAGCTCACGGAGTTGTCCCGCGAGATCGCTCATGGTGTTTACCTAGACGAGGTTCTCAACCACATTTACGAATCGTTCCGACCAGTCATCCCGTACGACCGCATCGGATGCGCATTGCTTGAGCGGGAACGGGCCGTGGTGCGGGCGCGGTGGGCTCGCGTCGACTACCAGCCGGTTAGGTTGAAGGTTGGTTTCGCAGCGAAGATGGTAGGCAGCAGCCTGCAGTCGATCATCGACAGTGGCCAGCCGCGCATCATCAATGACTTGGTCACCTATCTATCGGAGCACCCGAAGTCGGTATCCACGAAGCTCGTGGTCGATGAAGGAATCCGTTCATCGCTGACGTGTCCGCTGGTGGCGATGGGGCGCCCGATCGGTTTTCTCTTCTTCAGTAGCCTGCAACTCGATCAATACGCCACCGTCCACCAGGACATGTTCACGCGGGTCGCTGATTTGGTGTCCATCGCCGTCGAGAAGGGGATCCTCTACGAAGAGCTCGCCACGTTGAATCGAGACCTCACGCAGGCGCGCGCGCTGCTGGAGTACCGGGCTAGCCACGACGGTCTGACCGGACTGCTCAACCACGAGGCGATCATTTCCGAGGTGGCGCGTCGGGTCGATGATGAGTCGTCGCGGCCCTACGCCGGAGAACACAGTGTCGGCGTGATCATGTTGGATGTGGACCATTTCAAATCCGTCAACGATGCTTACGGTCATCCCGTTGGGGACGAGGTGTTGCGCGCGGTGGCGGAGTCGCTGACCACCCGGTTGCGCGGCTCCGATGCCATCGGGCGTTACGGCGGAGAGGAATTCTTGGTGGTTGCGGAGTCCCTCAGTGAGCCAAATGAGTTGCCGGACTTAGCCGAAAGGCTGCGTTCGGCCATCGAACAGCAGTTGATCGTGACCGACACCGCGAGCATCCAGGTCACCATCAGCGTTGGGCTCGCCGCACTTAGCCATGACAAACCTGAGGATTCCGCCTCCCTGATCAGGAGAGCGGACCAGGCTCTGTACCGGGCCAAGTCCTCGGGGCGCAACCGAACCGTCGTGGGCTAGGTGGATGGTGTGGAACACTGTTCTACTGCGCGGCCGCTACGCACAGTGCTGTCTGCGTTCTCGATTGCCCGAATAGTGCCCGCTATGGGGGCAATCTGCGGCCTTGACATCACCGCACGTAACGACCGCTCGCTACGAACGTGTTCCACACCAACCACCTAGCGGGATGGGCGCCGACCTAGTGGGCGATTGACTTGTCCGCGTACATCGCCTGGTCGGAGCGATGGATCAGGTCATCAATGGTCAGATCCTCGCCGAATGCCTCGACCCCGCCGGCACTGACGGTGATCTCCCGGTCGCCGTGTTCGCTGCTGACGCGGAACGAGAGCTCGTCCCTGACGCGATTGACATAGTTGGGCAGACTGCCGGGATCTGTTACCAGGCCCAGGACCACGAACTCGTCACCACCCCAGCGGGCCACGAGGTCCGACTCGCGTGAGGCGGCACGAAGGCGGTTGCCGATGATGCTGAGCACGAGGTCACCGAATCGGTGGCCCATTTCATCGTTGGTCGCCTTGAATGAATCAACGTCGATGAAGAGCATCGCGACACCCAGTGACTGCCTGCGGGCAACGCCGAACAGGGTTGTCGACTCCTCGATCAGTGCCCGTCTGTTCAGCAGGCCGGTCAGCGAGTCGTGGCGGCTGATCTCCAACAGTCGGGCGCGCAGCGAATGGCGTTCCATGGCGTATCGGACGGACCGGGACAGCATGCTCGGGCTCAGTTCGGATTTCGATAGGAAATCCTGCGCGCCGAGGGCGATGCAATCGACGCCGACATCCGCGTGCGAAGTCATCGCCACCACCGGCGAGTCGGCAAACATGATGACCGCACGGCGGATGGTGTCGACGCCGCTACTGTCTGGCAATTCAAGGTCGCAGAGTACGACCGACCACGGCTCGTCGACGTGGTGCTGTGCCTGGTCCAGGTTTGCGACCCTGGTGACCTGGCTCAGCCGAATCCCGGAGATTTCCTGCAGCAACGATCCGATGAGTTGTGCGTGCAGGCTGCTGTCTTCGACTATCAGCACGTTGATGATGGCGCGCTGGACCGCGGCATTCTGAACAGGTATCAGGCTCGCCGCATCGGCGCGTGGGTGACCTTGCCCCGGTATCTGCCGCGAGTCGGGTTCCACCTGTGAATCGTGACACATTCGGCTCGGGGTTGCACTTTTGAATGTTGGCGGTACGGCTCAAAACAGAGAGGGGACCATCGCTTCGATCAAGTGCGGCCCGTCCTCCGACAGCGCCGTTGTGAGTGCCTGTGCGAATTCCTCTGCCGTGCTCACCCGCACAGCGGGAACCCCAAGGCCGGTCGAGATCGCCACGAAGTCCAGGTCCGGGTCACCTAGGTCCAGCAACCGCTTCGCAAGCGGACCGCCAACCTGTGCCCCCACCCGGGACAGTTCCATGTTCAGGATCGCGTAGGAGCTGTTGTTGAAGATGACGGCTGTCAGATCCAACTTCTCGCGTGCTGCGGTCCACAGGGACTGAATGGTGTACAGGCTGCTGCCGTCGGCTTCAAGTGCGATGACCGGTCGGTCAGGGCAGGCGATGGCGGCCCCGACGGCTACCGGAAGTCCCTGGCCGATAGACCCGCCGGTCAAGCACAGCCAGCTGTGGCGGGGTGAGGCCGCGGTGTGCATGGGCAGCAGCAGGCCGGAGGTGTTGGCTTCGTCCGAGACGATGGCTCCCTCCGGCAGTAATGCGCCGATCACCTTGGCCGCAGACTCAACTGTGAGGTCCCCAGTCGGCAATTCTGGCGGTGCGAGCACGGTCAGAGCGACGTTCGCATCGTCGACGCCCAGGGCGGTCGCGAGTGCAGACAGCGAGCCGATCGCGTCCTGCGTGGGGTCGGCCAGGACTTGCACCAGGCAGTCGTCCGGCACGAGGTAGGAGGCCTTGTCCGGGTAGGCGAAGAAAGACACTGGAGCCTTGGAATCAACGATGATCAGGTGACGCAGCCCCAGCAACTGGACGCTGGCCATCTCGGCCAGATAGGCGATGCGTTCCACTGCAGGAACCCCAGCGCCGCGCTCTAGCCGGGTGGGGAAGGTCTCCGCCAGCAGCTTCGCGCCGGTGGCTTCTGTGATTCTTGCCGCGGCCAGCAGACCCTGTTCGCAGAGCGCGGCGCCTCCGAGGAGCAGTGCGGTCGGCTCGCCGGTTCGGAGAGCTGTCACGGCTCGGTCCAGGGCAGCCTGCGGTGCAATGGCGGCAACCGTCTTTGGCCTTGGTCCCACAGGCTCTCCGCCATCGCACCAAGACACGTCAGCGGGCAGGATCAGCGTGGCGACCTGGCCGGGGGGACCTTTGGCCGCGGTGACCGCATCGGCAGCGTCGCCCGCCACATCGGCCGTGCGCCGCGAGGTGCGGACCCATGAGGACACGTTGCGCGCGACCGTCTCGATGTCGGATTGCAACTGCGAATCGTACTGTCGGTGGTAGGTCGCATGGTCGCCGACGATGTTGACGATTGGCACCTTGCCCTTGCGAGCGTTATGCAGGTTGGCCAGTCCGTTGCCCAGCCCGGGCCCAAGGTGCAGCAGAGTCGCCGCTGGTCGTCCACTCATCCGGGCATAGCCATCTGCTGCGCCGGTGACGACTCCCTCGAACAGCCCGAGTACGGCACGCATCTGCGGGACGTCGTCGAGGGCGGCCACGAAGTGCATCTCCGACGTTCCCGGGTTGGTGAAGCAGACATCGACTCCGCAGTTGACCAGTGTGCGGATCAGTGCTTGTGCGCCGTTCATCAGTGGTGCTCCTGTCAGTCGAAGATCTTTCCGGGGTTCAAGATTCCATTCGGATCGAAGGCTGCCTTGATCCGCCGCATGAGGTCGATCTTGGCTGGATCCTCCAGGTGGAGGAAGTAGCTCTTCTTCTCCAGCCCGATACCGTGCTCACCCGATATGGCTCCACCCATCTCCATAGCGAGGGCGAACAACTCGGTCAGCACCTGAGCTCTCACCTCAGGGTCTTTCTGGAAGACGGCCATGTGCACGTTGCCGTCGCCGGCGTGGCCGCAGCCAGCGATCCAGGTGTTGTTCGCGGCTGCCAGCGGTTGTATGCGGGCGAGGAAGTCCGGGATCGACGCGCGGGGGATGACAGCATCGATGATGTCATCGGCACCGGCGGCTTTGCCGACCCAGAACGCCTTCTCTCTGGCTTCGATCAGCTTGGCCGCGGAGCCGGGCGGCAGCACGAAGATATCGATCGCGCCGAGCTCGGCGAGCAATTCGGCGGTGGCCCCCACCACCTGATCGAGCCGATCCTCGGCGGTGTCCTCCAGCCCGACAACCAGGTAAGCGGCGGCGGTCGATTTGATCTCTTCCGACACTCCGAGGTGCAGGTCCAAGCTGTGGGTCATGGCCGCCATCGTCAGCATGTCGATGTACTCAAGCATCGACGGCCCGACGCCGCTGGCCACGATGGCCGGGACCGCATTGGTGACCTCGTCCAAGGTCGCGAAGGGCGCCAGGATGGTGACCGCTTGGGCGGGCCGGGGAACCAGTTTGAGGGTCGCTTCAGTGACGACTGCCAGGGTTCCCTCGGACCCGATGATCAGTTGGGTGAGGTCGTAGCCGCTGGAGATCTTCGTCACCTTGCCGCCCGTGCGGATCGTCTCACCGGTGGCAAGCACGGCTTCCAACCCCAGCACATGGTTGCGGGTGACGCCGTACTTCACCGCTCGCATCCCGCCGGCGTTTGTGGAGACGTTGCCACCCAAGCTCGCCGAGTACTCACCCGGGTACACCGCGTAGGCCAGGCCCACGTTGGCTAGTTGGGCGTCGAGTTCATTCAGCTTCACGCCGGGCTCGACGACGGCGATCGAATTGAGCGTGTCGATCTCGACGATTCGCGCCATTCGTTCGAACGACAGGACGATGCCGTCCGGCTCCGGCACGGCGCTTCCGGACAGACCAGTGCCTGAACCGCGAGCCGTCACGGCGATGCCGTGTTCGTTCGCGATGCGCAGCACGGCAGCCACGTCGTCGGTGGTCTCCGGACAGATCACCGCGGCCGGGGTCGTCCATGTGACGCCCAGTGACTCGTCGTGGGAGTAGTCCTCGCTGAATTGGCCGGGCCCGCACACCTGGTCCGGCCGGATGACGCCAGCAAACAGCTCAGCTATCGACATGATCTCTACTCTCCTCGGACTCGCGTGCCTGAATTGTTCGAGTTCTCGCTAGCTCGGCGCGTCGCGAAGGGCCCGCGTCAGGCCCTTCGTCACTGCCTTCAGGACCGCGATGCGTGCGTAGTATTTGTCGTTCGCCGGAATCACCCGCCAGCGCGCCCTGTCCGAACTGGTTCGCAGCACCATCTGATCGACCGCCTGGACATATTCGTCCCACTTCTCCCGGTTCCGGTAGTCCTCTTCGGTGATCTTGTGCTGCTTGTACGGCGTGTGCTCCCTGGCTTGGAATCGGGACAGCTGTTCTTCCTTGGAGATGTGAAGCCAGAACTTGGCGACGTAGTACCCACGTTCCACCAACTGTTCCTCGAAGTCATTGATCTCGTCGTACGCTCGCTGCCACTCGTCCGGATCGGCGAACCCCTCGACACGCTCGACCAGTACGCGTCCGTACCAGGTGCGGTCGTAGATCACCGTGCATCCGGCCGATGGCAAATCACGCCAGAACCGCCACAAGTAGTGATAGCGCAATTCCTCAGCGGTCGGGGCTGCGACCGGGATGACCCGGTAATCGCCAGCCTCCAACGCGCCGGTCAGCCGGCGGATCACCCCACCCTTGCCACCGGCGTCCCAACCTTCGAAGGCGAGTACTGTGCTCACCCCGCGGGCTCGGGCCTCCAATGACAGCCGGTGCAGTCGCGCTTGATAGCGGGCAAGCTGTTTGCGGTACTCAGCGCGCTCAAGAGTCTTACCCAAGTCCACGCCGCTGAGCACGGTGGCCTCGGTGTTGAAGTCGCTGAACACCGAGTCAGCCACCGCCGGCCCGGGACTGCGGTGCTGCTGCAGCCGTGCCGTCAACGCGGCCAGGATGGTGCGCGCTACGGTCAGATCGCGGTAGCGGGCGTCCGTGGATTCGACGATGGTCCAGGGTGCACCTGGCGCGCTGGTGGCCCGGAGGAGCTGTTCGACCAGTGGGATGGCAGGGCCAAGGTTGTCAAGCTGGGCCCAATCGCGCTGGTCGACTTGCCATCCTTGGTCCGGGGTGCGCTCGACCTTCTTGAGTTTCTTGCGCTGCACCTTCTGCGGTGTGTGCAGGAAGAACTTCAGCACCAGTGCGCCCTCGGCGACCCACTGGGTTTGCAGGGTCGCGAGGTGGTTCGTCCAGGCAGTGAACTGATCGTCATCGATCTCGTCGGAGATGGCCATGTCGATCATCCGCATCAAGCCACCAGCCATCACCGCGATTCGTCCCTTGGGCGGCATCGCCTTCCAGAGCCGCCACATCTGTGGTCGTGAGGCTTCCTCTTCGGTCGGATCGGCGAACACGCGGGTGTTGATGTAGCGGGCGTCCATCCACTCGTTGAGGCGGTTGACGACCTCGTTGCCGGCGATGCGGTCGTCCCCGGCGATCCAGATGATGACCGGGAAGTCGGCGTTTCGCAGTTCGTACTGGGTGTTGATCAGGTCAACCCGCAGGTCCGGGATCGCGGCCTTGAACTCGGCCTTGCCAACTCTGTTGCCAACCTCAGACACTTCCAGCATTGCTACCTCCAGCGGGATCCGCGTTCGGGTGATTGCGTTGTTCCGGTGATTGCGTTGTTCGGGCGATTGTTCGTCGATCGGGCGAGTATGGCAGTTTCACGCTGTGGACGCGAGGCCTTCGACCGGCTACCGTGATGGAGTAGCCATGCGACACCACGACAACATCCCAAAGGATCAAACACCGCAAAGATCGGATGAGCGCTAAACTGCCAACACCTGCACGCCATGACCTGTCTGAGTCCTACGGAAGGTGAACTGATGTCAACTGATTCCCCGGATCCCGGTTCGCAAGAGCCGGTGCCGCCGTCAGGCGAAGCGGCTCACCTCGTGGTTCTTACATCATCCCCGGAGGCATTCCGCCGCCCATGCCGCCCATGCCGCCGCCTGCACCTGCAGGCTCGGGCTTGTCGGCCACGATGCACTCGGTGGTGAGGATGTTCTTGGCGATCGACGCGGCATTCTGCAGCG
>JBAXOQ010000021.1:0-25273 GCA_037133175.1 Actinomycetes bacterium | reverse complement strand
ATCCGGGAGATGGCGTTGCCCGAGCCCGGTGGGACTGAGCAGTTGTGTGAACTGGTTGGGCGGCTGCACTCGCTGCCGCTCGATCTTGACCGGCCGTTGTGGGAGATGTTCTTCATCTCAGGTCTCGCCGGCGGTCGGTTGGCGCTGTACACCAAGGTCCATCACGCTGCGATCGATGGCGTATCGGGCTCGGAGTTACTGACGGTGTTGCTCGATCTGACCCCGCAAGGCAGGCCCGCGCCGCCGGACTCGTGGCGCCCCGAGAGGCACCCCTTTGATGTTGAGCTACTAGGCCGGGCAGCAGTGTCGGCCTCTGCCCAGCCGGTCAAGGCGGTCAAGCTGGCAAGCTCAATCGTCGGTTCGGCTCCTCGCCTTGGGGAGGCCGCCATTCCCTATGCGGCCAAAGTGCTCGACGCAGTGCTGGGAAAGGATCATTCTGATGGGGGAGTCATCGGCGGGCTTGGGTTGATCCCGCCGGTGACCCCGATGAACAAATCCATCACCGCCCATCGGCGGGTTGCCGTGCGCAGCGTCAGCCTGCGTCAAGTCAAGAATGTCAAGAACGCCCATGGAGTGACCGTCAACGACGTGATCATGGCGATGTCCGCGGCCGCACTTCGTCGTTGGCTTGGCGACCATGACGCTCTGCCGGATTCGCCTTTGATCGCGATGGTGCCGGTGTCCGTTCGTTCGGACGATGATCGCAACGGTGGCAACAAGGTTTCGGCAATGTTCGCGTCCCTGCCGACCAACGTCGCCGATCCGGTTCAGCGTCTGATGGTTGCCCACGAAGCCACTGCCCGTGCCAAGGCACAGCACATGGCGTTGCCGGAAGGTCTCGTTGAGGACGTCACCGAGTTCCTGGTCCCCGGACTGCTGAATCGGGCGGCCAGGGTGTCCATGTCTGTCGCGATGGACTTGTTCTCGCGGTCCAATCCGAGCAACATCGTGATTTCCAACATCCCGGGTCCGAACATTCCCGTGTACCTGGCCGGCGCCCAGATGCTGCACTACTACCCGGTATCTACCCTGCCCGAGGGGCAGGGGATGAACATCACGGTGGTCGGCTATCTCGATGAGTTGCACTTCGGACTAGTGGCGTGTCGGGACACAGTTCCGGACATCGAGGTTGTCGCCGATGCACTTGTGGCGGAACTGGCCGAACTGCTGCTGACGGTGTCGACTGCGACAGCGACAGCACCGGCCGTGGTCGACCTGCGGACCCCCGAGTCCGCCGCGAGCCCCGCGCGAGCGCCTGCCTAGTCGGCGGCGCAGACCTGGAAGTGCTTCCGGACGGTTGCCCAGTCGTCGAGCATCGCGCGGGTCACCGGCGATCCGGTGGCGACGTTGTGGACCACAATCAGCTCCTTGAGGCGAGCCTCGACCGCTTCGCTGCCCAGCCCGCGGCAGTGCAGGTTGGGTCCAAGTCGGTCCGACAGCATTCCGTTCGGATCGAACACCAGGATCTGGCCGCCGGTCAGTCCCGCACCGAGGTTGTAACCAAAGTCCCCGAGGATGACAACCGTGCCGCCGGACATGTACTCACAGGCGTTGTCTCCGGTTCCCTCCACGACGGCGACAGCGCCGTCGTTGCGAACCCCGAACCGTTGTCCGGCCCGACCGGCGATGAGCAACTCACCGGAGGTGGCTCCGTAGAGCGCGGCGTTACCGGCCAGGACCGAATTGGGTGCGTAGTCCGGAGCCGGACGAATCACAACGTGACCTCCCCCGAGGCCTTTGGCCGCGAAGTCGTTCGCAGCGCCGAGAAGTTCCATGACGACGCCAGGACCGGTAAACGCGGCGAAGCTCTGGCCTGCTTCGCCGTGGAATCGGGCCACGACTTTGCCCGGTGGTGATGCCTGGCTCCACTCGAGCGCCATCGCCCCGGCCAGTGCGCAGCCGACGGAACGGTCTGCGTTGTGGATTTGGTAGTCAAGGGTGATGCTGTGACCCTCCAACAAGGCGGGGAAGGCGTCGCGGTAGAACTGCTGATCCAGTTGCGCCTGGGGTCGCTGGATCCCCGCGTATGCCGCGAAATGCCGGGCGGCGCCGGCGTCCTGCGGCGCCGCGAGCAGGACCGACAGATCCAGCGAGTCGGCGATCTGGTCCCCGGTCGAGCATCGTCTCAACATGTCCACCCGTCCGATGGCCTCGGCGAAGGTTCGTACCCCGAGCCGTGCCAGTTGCCCCTGGATGTCGCCGACCAAAGCGGAAAGGTCCGCGGCTAGGTCCGTGGGAGTCTTTGAGGTCGAATCGTCAGCGCCAACACGAACCGTGACTTCATCCGCGCCGAGCAAGGCTGCTCGCAGGACATCCGATGCCCGGTCCAGATTGGCGTCGGCACGAAGGCGGACCCGATCGCGAAGACCGGAATCGACCAGCGCTCGATGGGCTTGGGCAAGCCCGATCTCCCAAGGGATACCAGGTCGGCCGTAGGCGCCGGGGGTGCTGGCGACGTGGATGATCTCGACCAGCGATTTGACGAGGCCGGAGGCCGTTGACCCAATTGCGCTGTCGGACAGCAGTTGCACAGACACATCGGCGCCGGGGTTGACCTGCTTGAGGTCATAGATCAACTGTGCCAGGTCCTCGATGGAGTAGATGTCGTGGTGGGCAGTCGGGTTCATCGTGGTGATCGACTCACCGGCTACCCGCAACCAGGACATCTCGGCGTCGGCTTGCGCCGAGCTCACCTCGGTGGTGCGCGCCGAACTGACATGCAGTTCGTCGACAACACACAGGTAGCCGGGTGTCACGCCGAAGCGACCGGTCGAGATTGTCCGCGCTGTGCCGCCGCCGTCCTGCGTCGGTGGGTTGTTGCTCGACAGGCTGGTCCGGATTCCGGTCCATGGCGATCGATGGCGCGATCCCAGCGACGACAGGGCAGCCGCGGTTGCTTCGCGGCGTTCGGAGCTTTCGGAGGTGGCAGGGAACAGCCTGGCGGCGATGGCATCGACGGGTTCGACCACGTCGAGCGCGCAGGGGATGTCAGCAGGGACCGGTTCGACCAGATCGAGCAGGTTCAGGGACCTGCGAGCAGGTCGCCCAACAGCTTCGACGGGGGTGCCGTTGCTGGCGCCGTGGCGGGCGAGGATGGCCCGGGCGAACGTGGCGAATCCGATTCCTCCTACCAGGGTGTCCGTTCCCCGAAGGCAGGCGTCGATGACCTCCTGATCGAGCCCGATGGCCTCGAAGCTTGGCACCAGCCGGTAGGAAGCCAGCGTGCCGATCCCGACGTTCCCGATCACGGCCAACACGCCGGCTTCAAACCGTTCGCGTAGTCGCTCGGCGGCACTGGCAGCGGCATCAGCATCAGTCGCCTCGTGAGTGGCCAACCAAAGTGCGCCGCGCGGGCACACGACGTCGGCGCCGTAACTCAACAGGGCGGCGACCGCCTGCGGATCGAAGGCGTCGATGCAGTCCACGACCAACGAGACGTTCGATTGGAGCCTGGCGGTTGCCAACGCGTTGCTGATGGCACCGAGGGCGAACAGGCTTGGAATCGGGGCGCGGTCAGCCGTCACGTCGGAGTTGTCCACGACGAGGATCGCTGCCCCGGATCGCACCTCGGTGAGCGCCTGCGCCGCCAATTGCCCGAGGTGGGCCGCGAGGGCTTCGACTCCTTCGCTGATGGGCATGGTGGCATCGATGCGGCCCACGCCGACGCTTGGCGCGAGCGAGTCCAGGGCGGCAGCGGCATCGGGGTACAGGAAGAACGACCCGAGCTCGAGGCGTCGGGCCGCGGCCGGCTCCGAGGTGAGCACCGGCGCGCTGGGACCAAGCAGGGTCCGCAGGGACATGACGTCGCGTTCGCAGATCGCATCCACCGCAGGACTGGTCAGTTGGGCAGCCTGCGGTCGTAGGAAACTGAAAACATCGTCGACCCGGGGGAGCGAAGTGTCGCCGCTGCCGCTTCCGGCACCAGCATGGGACAGCAGGGCGATCAATTCGTCACTGGCGTCGATGGGCCCTGGTGAACCGACTGACAACGTGTGGGAGTTCGATTCGATCCATTGCCCGTAGGGCGCTGTGGCCGATAGCGACTCCTTGACCTTCGCGTCCAGGATCAGTCCGCCGGCCGACGGATCGACTCGAAGCAGCGTGCCCGGATCCACTCGTCCGCAGGTGACGTCGCCGTGGCCGGTCAGGTCAGCGACACCAGTCTCGGACGCACACACGATGATCCCGTCGGCACTTGTGTGCCAGCGAAGCGGCCGGGAGCCGTTGCGGTCCACGGTCGCGGTGATGCGTTCGCCGTCGGTGACGCAGATGGCTGCGGGTCCCTCCCACGGCGCCGTGAGGAAGCTGTGGAACCGATAGAAGTCCAGGATCGCGGGTGCGACGTCGTCGCGCTCCTCCCAAGCCATCGGCACGAGCATCGCCAGCGCGTGGGACAGATCCCGTCCCCCTTGGATCGCCAATTCCATCATCGAGTCGAGCCGACCGGTGTCCGAATCGTCGGCCGCCACCGCCGGATAGAACAACTCCTCCGACCCCAGGCCAGCTTGTTCGGTCCCGAGTTCGGCGGCTCCGTTGAGGCGGGCCTCATTACCAGCGACCGAGATGATTTCGCCGTTGTGGCACATCGATCGGAACGGCTGGGCCCTTTCCCATGCGGGGCTGGTCGAGGTGCTGAAACGCGCATGGAACAGCGCCAGGGGCGCCTGGAATCGATCGTCGGTCAGGTCGGGGTAACACTGTCCGAGCCGATCGCTGCGGACCAGCCCCTTGTAGGTCACCGTGTGGAACGAGAAACTGGCGAAGTAGGCCACCGTCTTCGCGGATTTGCACAATGCTTCCGCGCGGCGACGGGCGCGCAGAGCGGCTCGCTCGGCGGCGGCGGCGTCCATTGTCGCGGGTCGGTGCAGCAGCGCCTGTCGGATTGCCGGAAGGCAGCCCAGGGCCTGCTCGCCGAGGTGGGTACGGTCGACCGGGACGGTTCGCCAGCCGACGACCTCCAGGTCCTCCGCTGCACAAGCTTCGGCTACGGCGGACTCGCCGCGGTGACGCGAATCGTCGTCGGTGGCATCAAGGAAGGCCATCACCACACCGAGTCGGTCGGCATCGATGGCCAGGCCGGCCTCGGCTCCGACGGTCGCCAGGAATGCCCGGGGGATCGGCACCAGGATGCCAGCGCCGTCCCCAGAGATGCCATCGGCTGCGACCGCGCCCCGGTGCTTCAGCCCGCCCAGTGCCTGCAGTGCTAGATCGAGCACCGCGCGGCTGCTGGTGCCGCGTGCATCGGCGACGAAACCGACACCGCATTCGTCCTTCTCGCGCGCGCATGGACTAGCCATTGGAACCCGCCGTTGCCACCGCGCCATCGGCGTCGTTGTCGTCGTTGGCGTACTCCGGCAACGTCCAGCTCGGCTTCTTGAAGGCGTAGATGATCAGCGGCAGCGCGCTGAAGATGATCACGCCGCCGGCCACCAGGCCCACGTACAGCCCCGGCGATCCAACCGGTAGCTGCGAGGGCGGGAAGAAGCTGAGCACGAACGCGAACGCCACCGCCAGGAACCCGACCCCGGCGACCAACCACATCATCCAGTTGCCCGTCTTACCGATCCGGAACACCCGCTCCAGGTCGGGTTGGGAGTACCGCAGGTAGATCGCCGCCGCGTACATGAACAGGTACATCAGGATGTACAGCGCGATGGTCATCGCTGAGATGAGGAAGAAGGCCGCTGACACGTCCTTGATGATGAAGTAGATCGACGAGATCGCCGTCACCACGATGCCCTGGATGATCAGCACGTTCTGCTGGATGCCCTTCTTGTTCGTCCTCTGCCAATACGGTGGCATGACGCCCTTGCGGGCGGTGGCCATCAGACCCTTGGAGGGACCGGTGATCCAGGCCAGCACACCGGACAGCGCACCGACACAGATCAGCAGCGCCATGATCGACGGCCCGACCTGGGATCCGCCAATCAGTCCGAAGCCCGCGTCGAAAGCTGAGAACACCCCGGTCTGTAGGTTGATGCCGTTGTACGGCAGCATCGCCGCCACGGCCAGCGAGCCGAGGGTGAAGATGACCACCGAAATCAGTGCGGCAAGCATCACTGCGGCCGGGAATCCGCGGCGGGGGTTCTTCATCTCGGACACATGCACACCCTGGGCCTCAGCGCCGGCGAACAGCAGCAGGATCCCGGCCAGGAAGGCGATCGAGGACATGCCGGTGATGTACGGGAAGAACCGCGGATGACCGTTCTGGGTCACCGCGATGTTGCTCGCGGTCTCCCAGCCGGGCGCATGGCCGGTGACCATCCACCAGATCGCCAGCAGCACCAGCACGACCCCCGGCACGAGCGTGCCGAAGATGAACCCCCACTTGGCGAGCTTGGCGAACGTCTCGGTGCCCCGGAACGCCACGAACGTGCACAACCAGTAGGCAATGATGCAGAACGACCCGACGTAGATGTTGTTGTTGGCCAGATCGCGGGCGTTGAAAATGTACGCCGCCGCTGCTGCTGCGAACGCCAACCCGGTCGGGTAGAACACGTTGGACTCGATCCAGGCCAGCCAGATCGCCAGAAAGCCCCAGCGTTCGCCGAACGCCTCCTGGACCCACTTGCCGACACCCTGTTTGCTCTTGCCGAAGGCGCCGCCGAGCTCGGCGGCGACCAGCGCGGAGGGAATCAGGAAGAGCACGACGGCGAACGCGATGTACACGAACATCGTCAGCTCTTCGTCCGCCATCAGCGTCAGCCCGCGAAGGCTGGTGATGATGGCGGCGGCCGTGAGCATCGCGATGGATGTCACGGTCAAATAGACGCGAGGTGTTGGGCCCGACTTTGGCCCAGCTTGAGTCGGGGTGGTGTCGCTGGCCATGCTGATCTCCTGTAGCCGAGGCACTAGGTACTTGAAATGGGTTGGTCGGAGCGGGTCGGTCTCGGTGGCGCTGTTTGTGCGGTGGTGCGCTTGCTAGTGGTGGAAGCCGGCCGGCTTCTCCTCGACCGGCATCGGTCCGCTGAGGTTGTCCAGCCAGGTGACGGCTGCCTTGAGATCCTTGAGGAACAGATCGCCCATGTCGTGGCTGAACCCGTGTCGGATGACCAGTCGCAGCACCGCCAGGTCCTCACGGTTCGGCGGCATCGTGTAGGCGGGCACTAGCCAGCCGCGTTCACGCAGCGACCGGGACACGTCGTAGACGGTGTACTTGGTCACGCTCGGGGCCAGGGCGAATGCGAAGACCGGGATGTCACTGCCGTCGGAGATCAAGTCGAACTCCGGCATCGCTTCGATCTTCTTGGCCAATGCCATTGCCACGTCGATGCTGGTCCCCTGGACGCGACGGAACCCGTCCATCCCGAGTCGTAGGAAGACGTAGTACTGCAAAACGATCTGGGCGCCAGGACGACTGAAATTGAGTGCGAAGGTGGGCATCTCGCCGCCGAGGTAATTGACGTTGAAGATCAGTTCCTCTGGCAGCAGATCCTTGGAGCGCCAGACCACCCAGCCGACACCGGGGTACACCAAGCCGTACTTGTGACCGGAAGAGTTGATCGACGCGACCCGCTCGAGGCGGAAGTCCCACAACAGCTCCGGCTGCACGAATGGTGCGATGAAGCCCCCTGATGCTCCGTCGACGTGCACCGGAACGTGGATTCCGGTCTTGGCCTCGAATTCGTCCAGCGCAGCACAGATCTCGGCTACCGGCTCGTAACTGCCGTCCATCGTCGACCCCATGATCGCCACCACACCGATGGTGTTCTCATCGACGAACGGCATCATCCGCTCTGGCGTGAGAAACAGGTGATCCTCGTCCAGCGGCACCAGCCGTGGTTCGACCTCCCAGTAGTTGGCGAACTTCTCCCAGCAGACCTGCACGTTTCCGCCCATCACGATGTTGGGCTTGTCTGTGCTCTTGCCAGCTGCCCGCCGACTCGCCTGCCACCGCCGTTTGAGGGCCATGCCGCCGAGCATGGCGGCCTCGGAACTTCCGGTTGTGGACGTTCCAATGGACTCTTCAGCATCCGGCGCATGCCACAGGTTGGCCAGCATCTGAACACACCGATTCTCGATCTCGGCGGTCTGCGGATACTCGTCCTTGTCGATCATGTTTTTGTCGTATGTTTTGGCGTACAGCTTGTCGGCGTGCTCCAACATGTAGGTGGAGACGAAAGTCGCCAGGTTGAATCGGGCGTTGCCGTCCAACATGATCTCGTCAGCGACGATCTCGTAGGCGGTGTCCGGCAGCATCTCCGACGCGGCGATGCGTTCCTTCGGGACGTTCGAGAGGGCAGCCCGGGTGAGTTGCGGAATCAACTCGTCCTCGGGGCCCTTGTCGGCTGCGGACTTCTTCCAGACTGCCACGAGAGGCTCCTTCGCATGAGCGTTGTGATGTGCGGGTTGGTGCGTAATGCCGGAGACTTGGGGTGAGGATTCACGACGTCACAAGACCTTCTGAACGTCATTCTGATTTTGAACCGTATCTATTCGCAACTCACCTTCGCAACCGCTGGAGGTCGCGTCGCAGAACCAACTTGTTGTTTCATTTTCGACCGGTGCCAGGGGCCGCGGGGGATTGATTCCTAACCGACCGTGCCGTAACCTACGGAGTAGTAACTTAGTTGAATCGGAGGGGGTTCAATTGGCAGTTGTCGGCACGACCACGGCGTTTCGTTTGAGCAGCGGAGCGCGGCAGCTTGCGGTGATGGGTGGGCGAACGATTGCCTACCGCGAGTACGGCAATGCAGGACCGCTGGTGCTGCTCATTCATGGTGTCGGCTCCAACGGTGATTGTTGGCAGGGAGTCGCGCCGATGCTGGCCGCGGGCGGCGTGCACGTCGTCTCGGTGGACCTTCCCGGGCACGGGCAGTCCAGCAAGGACCGTGGAGACTACAGCCTGGGTTCGATGGCTAGTGCCATTCGAGATTTGCTGGACCACCTCGGACACTCCAAGGCCGTGGTGGTCGGACATTCGCTCGGCGGCGGCATCGCCATGCAGTTCCTGTACCAATACCCGCAGTACGTTGCCGGATTGGTGCTGGTTTCCAGTGGCGGGCTAGGAGACGAGACGCGTCGGTGGCTTCGAATGATCTCGCTCCCCGGTGCGAGCGCCGTGCTGGCAGGGGTTGCCCATCCCGCAACTTTGAGTGCTGTCAAGTGGTTGGGGCGGCGACTGCGCTCGGTCGGAGTGAAGTCCGAGGTGCTGTCGGCGGACGCCCTTGACGTGGTCGGCGAACTCTTCACTGAGCGTGACGCCCGACAGGCGTTTCTGTCCACCTTGCGCAGTGTGGTCGACGCCAAGGGGCAGAAGGTCTCGGCTCTTGGGCATCTGCCGAAGGCGGCTGAGATGCCGGTGCTGCTGATCTGGGGAGACCTGGATCCGACGATCCCGCTCAGTCACGGCGAGGGTGCCGCTGCTCTGCTGCCCAACGGCCGACTGGTCGTCTTCGAGGGCGCCGGGCATGAACCCCATGCGTCCGATCCGGAACGATTCGTGGAACTGATCCTGGGTTATGCCGCTGCGCGTCAGGCCGCTGTTGGCGCGCTCTAGTGCCCCAACTGCTGGAACGCGACTGAACCCTGCCCGGCCTGCACCGAGTCAATCGGAACGATCGCCTTGCCCAGCGGGAACATCGCCAGACCGGCCATCTTGAACGACGCGATCCCGAACGGGATCGTGATGATGAAGATGCACAGGATGATTCCGGAAACGATGTGTCCGATGGCGATCCACAGGCCCGCCAGAATGAACCAAATGACGTTGCCGATTCCGGCCAGGACCCCGGACGTGGGTTTGGACACGACGGTTCGGCCGAACGGCCACAGCGCGTAGCCCGCCATTCTGAAGGCAGCGAAGCCGAATGGAATCGTGATGATCAGGATGAACATGAGGATCCCGGCGCAGGCGTACGCGATGGCCAGCCAAATCCCCGCGAACACCAGCCACAGGATGTTCCCGATAGTTCTCATGCGACCAACCTAGGCCAAGGGTTGGGTCAAGGCCAGCCGAGTTGGCGCTAGGGTGAGTGTCGCACCTACATCGCGGATCGATCATTCGTCGGAATCGGGAGTCGCAATGCTCAGAGTTGTGTTGCGTGGCATCTGGTCACACAAGCGGCGACTGATCGGCACTTGTTCAGCCGTGATTATCGGGGTGGCATTCCTGGCCGGGACGCTGGTTCTGAGCGACACGATGCGTGCCAGCTTCGACACGATCTTCGCCGCGGCCAACTCCGGCACGGACGCGGTCATCCAGGGTTCTGAGTCGATCGGTCAGGGCAGCACCGCGCAGTCCTCGCTGGTACCCGACTCGCTGGTGCCGCAGGTGCAGCAACTGCCCACCGTGGCAGAAGTGGCGCCGGTCATTCAGGGCATCGGTCAGATCATCGGAGCGAACGGCAAGCCGGTCGGCGGCGAAGGACCGCCGACCTTGGCGGGGAACTGGGTGAACGCCAGTGGGTTGAATCCGTATCAGTTGACGCAGGGCGTGGCTCCAGCTTCCGACGGACAGATCGTCATCAACGAAAGCGCGGCCACGGCAGGCAAATTGAAGATCGGCGACAAGACCACTTTGCGGTTCCCCGATCCGGTCCCGGTCACGATCGTCGGTCTGGTCAAATTCGGATCCAGTGACAGCCTGGCCGGAACGACCTTCGCTGGCATGACGCTGGCTGACGCACAGAAGTACCTGGGCTATCCCGGCAAAGTCACCTCGATTGCGGTGAAGGCCAAGTCCGGGGTCACCCAGACCGCCTTGGTAGACAGCATCAAGCCACTGCTTCCGGCCGGCACGGAGGCGCTCACGGGCGCGCAGGTGACTCAGAATCTGACCGACCAGATCAACGACGGTTTCCTCGGGTTCTTCACGACGTTTCTGCTGGTGTTTGCGGTGATTGCGGTGATCGTCGCTGCCTTCAGCATTTACAACACGTTCTCGGTGATCGTCGCTCAGCGGATGCGCGAATCTGCCCTGTTGAGGGCCATAGGAGCTTCCAGAAGCCAGATCATGTGGTCTCTGGCGGTCGAGGCGCTGATCATCGGGCTGATCGCCAGCACCGTCGGGATCGGCGCCGGGGTGTTGCTCGCGCTGGGGCTCAAGGCGCTGCTGGACAACTCCGGCAGCGGACTTCCGCCGGGAGGTTTGGTTGTCACCGGCACTGCCGTCATCGTGTCCCTGCTGGTCGGGGTACTGGTGACGCTGGCGGCTAGCCTGCTGCCAGCGGTTCGGGCGTCGCGGGTGCCACCGCTGGCCGCGTTGCGCGACGTCGCGGTCGATCGATCCGGAACCTCCAGGGTGCGTGCCTGGCTCGGCGGTGGCATCGGTGTGGTGGGCCTGCTGGTGATGCTGAGCATCGTGGTCTCAAGTGGTCAGTTCGTGCTGCAGCGGGTCGCGGCGGGTGCCGTGCTGACGTTCGTCGGTTTCATGGTCTTCGCCCCAGTGGCTGCACTGCCAGTGGGCGCGGCCATTGGAGCGCCCATCCGGTGGACCCGCGGTGTGTCCGGGGCGATGGCCGGGCGCAACGCCACCCGCAATCCCAAGCGGACGGCGAGCACCGCTGCCGCACTGGTCGTGGGAGTGACCATCGTTGGTCTGTTCACGATCTTCGCGTCTTCGATCAAGAGTTCCATCGAAACCAGTGTCGCTGGATCGTTCAAGGGCGAGTTGGTGATGTCCAACAGCAATTTCGCTGGAGTGGGCTTCAGTCCGAGGATGGTCACTCAGATCGGTGCGCTACCGCAGGTATCGGCAGCCGCTTCCATGTCCCGCGGCGTGGTACTCACCGGCAAGAAGCAGCTCAACGTCACGGTGGCGGATCCGCGTAAGCTCGGGGTCGTGCTGGCCCTGCCCACCGCCGGCGCCGCGCTGGCGGACCTCGGGCCTGACCAGTTGGCGGCTTCGGCTGATGAGGCGATCTTGAACGGCTGGAGCATTGGCGGTCCTGTCACCGTCGCTTTCGCGGATGGTTCCGTCGAGCGGCTCACCCTTGGTGCGACGTACACGGCGGCTGATCTGGTGGGCGCAGCTGTCATCCCTGAGGCGTTGTACAACAAGCACGTCAAACAGGTGGCGATCGACTCCATCCTCATTGCACTGGCCAGCGGAGTATCGGTCAGCGACGGCCAGGCTGCTGTGCAGGCCGTGGCGGACCAATACGGCGCCGGGTCGGTGCAGACCCGCGAGGAGTTCATCAAATCCGTCGCGGGGCAGATCGACTCGCTGCTGAACGTTGTCTACGCGCTGCTCGGCCTGGCCATTCTGATCGCGTTGATGGGAATCGCCAACACCTTGTCGTTGTCGATCCATGAACGGACCAGGGAGTTGGGGCTGTTGCGGGCAGTCGGGCAGACCCGCGGGCAACTGAGGTCCATGGTCCGGTGGGAGTCGGTGATCATTGCTCTGTTCGGGACAATCTGCGGACTTCTGCTCGGTGTAGTGCTCGGGTGGGCGCTGATGAAGGCGGTCGCGGCGGAGGAGGCAGTGGCGGTGTTTTCGCTGCCGGTCGGTCAACTGCTACTGGTCGGGGTGGTGGGCGGCGTTGCTGGTGTCCTGGCCGGTCTTCGGCCCGCCTGGCGCGCCTCCAAGCTCAACGTTTTGGCTGCGATCGGCGCGGACTGACGGCTGGTCCTGCGTGCTGCGAGTTGGTTCTCGAGGCTGCTGCCCGCCGAGGCCCTTGGTTGGCGACAGTTTCGCGCACAAGGACCGCCGACGGCTCACGTACTCGCGAGCTGTCGGCGGTCCTTGTGTCAGCGCTGGGGGTGCCCAAGCACTGTGTGAGTAGGGGTTTGGTGGGGTTACGCCTCGATCTCGGCTGCGCCTCCAGCACGCTTGCGGAGCAGGATTCCCACTCCGAGGACGACAACGACGGCTCCGACGACAAGCAGAATTTTCTTCATGGAAGACACCTTGGCGCGGATTGTGCCGGTTGTCATCCCCAACGGACAATCCTTACTGAATTAGTGTGAACCTGAGGGTCGCGGACTGACCGATCCAGCGTTCGTCGGCGGGCTGCTGGCAAGGCGTCGATCGAAGTCCTGGGTGAGGGCGATCACTTTCTGAACGTAGGCCGCAGTCTCGGGGAACGGCGGGATGCCCTGGTATCGAACGACGACATCTGGACCGGCGTTGTAGGCGGCTAGCCGCAGCTCGGTACGGTCGCCTTTGACCGCACGGATCTCGTCGGCGAGAAAGCAGTTGATGACTGCCGCGGTGGCGATGGAATCAGCGGCGCTGAAGGGATCCTTCACGCCGTCGCCGTCGGCGTCCACACCGTAGGCGGCCCACACACTCGGCATGATCTGCATCATTCCCTGTGCTCCCGCCGCTGAGACTGCGCGTGGATCAAACCGGCTCTCGGTGTAGGCCTGCGCGGCTAGCTGGTGGGCTGTCAGGACCTTCGGGCAGCGCTTGGCGGCTACCGTGAAGTTGGGCGCATAGGCGGCCGGTATCTCCACCGGCGTTGAGTGCAGGCTGTCGAGCAATGAGCATCCCGTGATCGCGACAGTCGCGCAGGCAGCCGCCAGCAGTGTGGTGACTGCCTGCACTCTTCGGTTGCCGCGGGCCATGTTCACCAGGCTAGCCGTGGCCACCGGGCGATGTTGGCGTCCGTCTGCCTTGTCCGGTTGGAGATCGGGCAGTCAGTGCTTCGCGGCTACAGCGGGTAGCCGCGGTGCCGCGGTTGGAGTGGGCGGTTTGCAATGCTGGTGGGTGCAGGGTGACAATGGATCGAGTTGTCAGCACCTGATGCGTTGACCGAGGTCGTTTCGGGTCGTCGCGCTGCTCGTGCCGACACGATGATGTCCAGACCTGTTAGGAATCCGGCGATCGTGAACGCTAACCCCACACAACAGCGGAACCGTTCTGCGTGGAGTCGACCGCGGCTGCTGCTGGTGGCGCTGGCTGTGATGGTGCTCGCCGCGATGGGCCTGTCGGTCCTCGGCGGCATTCGTAGTGGCGGCGCGCTGGCCGACCCGGCCCCTGCCGTGGCAGAAGGCAGCACGGTACCAGCCACTGCGTCCCCCAACGGCTGGTTGGCCGCTGCAATCAGCCCGGCAGTTCAGCCGGCCCCGGTCGCGATCGGGCCGCCGGTTGTGCTGACAGCGGCCAAGCTCGATGAGGTGAACAAGAAAGCCAAGTCGCTTGCGGCGAATCCAGTGTCAGCCAAGATTGTTTCGCGCAATCAGGTGCTGCGTTTGGTGCGGCAGTACTTCCCGGGCGACCAGGTGGGCAATGCCATGGCGGTGGCTTCATGCGAGTCAGGACAGCTGTCCGTCCAGGGAGCGACCAACTCCAACGGGACTACGGACTGGGGAATCTTCCAGCTCAACGACGGGGGCACTCTGCAAAGCGCGCTGGCAGCCATTGGCCGGCCCGCCAAAGACAAGCGAGCCGCTCAGGTTGCTGCCATGGATGCGGCCACCAACGTGCAGGCCGCTGCGAAGATCTATTCCGCGGGCGGGTGGGCACCGTGGGTCTGTGCCTACAAGCAGCAGATCGTCGCGGGCCTGTGGTCGAACAAGCCGGGTCCGATGGCTGGCAAGTACAGCGTGATCGGGGTGGAACTGCCCGACGCCAAGCAGTACCGGCCAACCGCCAAACCCGCCGAGCCCACCAAGAAGCCGGTGAAACCGGTCGTGGCGCCCGCTGGGCCAACGGGCCAACCGGCTGCTCCCGGTCCGACGCAGCAGCCCTCGCCGTCCCCTGATCCGACGGCTTCAGCGACACCGGAGCCGTCGGGATCAGCGAAGGCCACGGCGCCAGCAGACCCCGGATCTTCCACACCGCACTGACGGGCGTCAGGGACTGTTCGCCGCATTGGGCGGTGCGGTGTTACCGAGTGCCGCCTGCAGCTTGGTCTGGTTGTCGGTCGTCCACACCGGTGGCGCCAGCACGGCCAGCCAACCGTCGCCGATGGTTGTCAGGTAGTTGTGGCCGACTCCAGGGGGCATTCCCCCCGCCGGGGGCATGTCCACCAAGACCTGTTCGAACGTGACCAGCGGCAGCCACCGCATGCCCTCGGGGACGCCCGGGCCACGCGGCGAATCGAGCCAGCCGGGGCGGCTGAAGATGAGGTTCGGGCTCCACCACACCACCGGGTCAGTCGCGTTCTGCAGGAACAGACCCCGACTGGTGCCCCACGGCGTCGGCGGTAGGTCGATGCCGGCAGGGGTAGCGGCGTAACGCAGAACCCGACCGTCGTCGACGATCGGCTGCCAGGTGACCCCGGACGTCGCCAACGCATTGATCTGCTGCCAGTAGGCGGTATTGGCGGGGGGCCCGGCCCACACCGCGCCGTCGACTTGGTCCAGAAAACCTGCGACGCCCTTGTCGGCGAAGGGAGCAAGGGAGCCGAAGGCGCCGAGGCTCTCACCGTAGACGTAAACCCGGGGACGGTGGTCGGACGGCAGGGCGTCGACCGTGGAATTGACTGTGCTCAGTAGGTCGGTGCCAGCTTCCTGCGACGACTCGGCGCTCAGGATCAGCGATAGGAACGACGGCAGCACCGTGTACTGCAGACTCACCGAGGCGACGTTGCCGCCCAGCACGAACTCGGCGGCGGCGCTGGAGGTCGGATCGACCAGACCGTTGGTAGAGGGCGTATAGACGATGATTGCGCTGCGAGTGAGACCTCCGGCGCGGACGAGATCGTTCACCGCCAGCTGGGCCTGCGCCTGGATCGAATCCGCCGACTGGAGCCCGGCGTAAGTGCGGATTGGCTCTTGTGCCGGTCGGCCGGTGACCGCAGTGATCTGCTGGGCGGTTGGGCCACCGCCCACGAAGTTGCGGCCCTGGTTGCCCAGGCTCCGCCACGAGATCAGTGAGCCCGGTCCGCCACTTCGTCCCGCTGAGGTCGGAGGAGTCTGGTTGGCCGTTGAGTTGTTGACGGTGTTGAAGAACACGTTGCATGCCGCCAGCGCGATCACTACAACATTCGTCGCGCACAGCCCGACCAGCAGGCCGCCGGCCAGCGTCCGAAGCACGAAGTGCTGCTCGCCGGTCCGTCGGCCGATGAGTCGGGCGATTCCCCGGCCAGCCGAGCGCAGGCCTCGGGCAATCGCGAGCACCAGCGCGCACAGTGCGGCGGTGATCAAAACGACCAGCAGCCAATTCGGTGCCTGGGCTGACACTTGGTCGTGCTCTCGTTGGGCGACTTGCGCGGCGATGGACGACGGTGTGAACGATACGGCGATGACGGCGGCCGCCAGTCCGATGCCCCCGCGTATCCGGGTGGCCCAGACCGAGCCGGGGGCATCGATCCGAGGTTGCTTCGGCGCAGTCCGCTCGTGGCGATTGCGGGTGCCGCGCAGGATCGCGCCGACGGTGCCCTCGATGATTGCACCGATGGCGTAGAACGTCATCGACACGACCGTGCAGGTCAGTGCCTGGGTGAACGAGGTGCGCGGCAGCAGCGTGGGGGATAGGGCGGCGATGTAGCCCAAGGATCCGAGCAGAACACCCAATAGCGACCACCGGGGAGGCCCGGATGGCTTGGCCGACCTGTCCACCCCGCCAGTGTGCTGCATCATCGCCCGCGTGACCACACCACGCCAACCCAAGCCAACCCTCCTGCCGCCACAGCAACTCGACAGCAACTCGACCCCCCCCACCCGACCGCGTTTGCGTTGACTGCGGAGTTGTGGCCCACTTCGATCAAGGAAACAGGGCCACAACTTCGCAGTCAACGAAGGGGGTGATGAGCTAGGCTGGGCCACTAGCAGTAGCTCGGGATGCTGAACTCGGTAGGCATGCGAAACTCAGGGGAGTATTGCGATGACAGTTGCGGCAGGTTGGCACACGGATCCTTCGAACAACCATCAGCTTCGGTATTGGGATGGCGCGTCTTGGACCGATCATGTGTCGGATTCGGGCGCAACGGCGACCGATCCGCTGGGATTCGATGCCCCGCCGCCAGCACCTGCGGCACCGCCGCCGCCACCGGCCGCACCCTCAACCGCGGCACCCGCTGCTTCCGGCGGGGGAGGCTGGATGGGGAAGATGAAGGCTGCTGCCGCTCAAGCAGCAGATCAGGGCAAGAAGGCGGTGGACTCCGCGAAGACAGCGGCGACCGAGAAGTCGGCCGGCCGCCGGGCCCAGTACGAGAACGATCCGAACACTCTGTGGATGGGCGAGAGCAAGACCACCGCTTCCAAAGCAGGGATGGCCTCGGCCTTCTATCGGCTCACCAAGGACCGGATCTGGATCGAGAGCGGGGTCTTCGGGTCGAAGTCGGAGGTCGTGCCGCTGTGGTCGGTCAAGGATGTCGATGTCCGGCAGAACATGTTCCAGACGAAGTCCGATGTGGGTGACGTCGTCTTGATTCTGGAGGACGCGAGTCTGACAACCTCGAACGCGGGGTTCCTGAATACGGGGAACTTCACCGGAAAGCCCGCCGGGGGCGCTCTGACCGGACAAGTTGTCTTGGACAACATCGAGCACCCGTATCAGGTGCGGGATACCCTGCTGCCGCTGATCAGCGACGCGCGTCACGCCAAGCTGATGGAACGTCAGAGCCAGTACATTCACTATGCGACCCCGCCGCCGGCGGCGGCACCTGCGCCTGCGGCGGCTCCGGCCGAGCCAGCACCCGACCTCGGAGATCAACTGCGCAAGCTCGCGGCCCTGCGCGATGACGGGATCCTCACGGATGAGGAGTTCGCGGCGCAGAAGGCCAAGCTGCTCGGTTCCTAGATCGGTCGCTCGTAGTCCCCAAACGCAAGGCCCGAAGCCCCCGAAGGCTGCCGTAAAGTGACGTACGCCCCTTTTCCAATCTCCACCCGCCCGTGGTGTTTCGTCGGGCGATAGGGCACCCTTAGTGCATAGCAGGCTCGGCCACCGCGCGCTAGCTGGCGGTACCCACGTGGCGGGTCGGATGGTCTGCCCAACGTGAATGCCGAAACAGCCGTACCAGAGCGCCGTGCCAGGCGGCGCGAATTGAACAAGGGAGCCGACAGCAGATGACGATGATTACCGGCCTTAGCAACCCACCGACGAGGAATCGCAAGCTTCTTAGCTGGGTGAGGGATGTCGCCGAGCTGACCCAGCCGGACCGGGTCGAGTGGTGCGATGGATCGCAGGAGGAATGGGATCGACTGACCCAACTTCTGGTTGATTCCGGAACGTTCGTCAGGCTCAACGAGAAGCTTCGCCCCAATTCCTTCCTGGCACGCTCCAGCCCGAAGGATGTCGCCCGCGTCGAGGATCGGACCTTCATCTGCTCGGAGGACGAGGCCGACGCTGGTCCGACCAACAACTGGCGCGAGCCGGACGTGATGCGCGCCGAGCTCAAGGACCTGTTCGCCGGCTCAATGAAGGGCCGGACCATGTACGTGGTTCCGTTCTCGATGGGTCCGTTGGGTGGGTCGATCTCACAGCTGGGTGTCGAACTGACCGATTCGGCCTATGTGGTCGTCAACATGCGGATCATGACGCGCATGGGGCAGGCCGCACTCGACCTGATTGGTGAGCACGGCGAATTCGTCCCGGCGATCCACACCGTGGGCGCTCCGCTGGCCAAAGGCCAGGCGGACGTGTCGTGGCCGTGCAGCGATACGAAGTACATCGTTCACTTCCCGGAGACCCGCGAGATCTGGTCGTACGGGTCCGGCTACGGCGGAAACGCACTGCTGGGCAAGAAGTGTTTCGCGCTGCGGATCGCCTCGGCGATGGCTCGCGATGAGGGCTGGCTCGCCGAGCACATGCTGATCTTGAAGTTGACGTCACCGGAGGGTGCCGTCCGCTACATCACGGCAGCGTTCCCGTCAGCGTGTGGCAAGACCAACCTGGCCATGCTGGAGCCGACGTTGCCGGGATGGAAGGTCGAGACGATCGGCGACGACATCGCGTGGATGCGTTTCGGCCCGGATGGACGGCTGTATGCGATCAACCCGGAAGCCGGCTTCTTCGGCGTTGCACCGGGTACCGGCATGGAGACCAACGCCAACGCTATCAAGTCGCTGACCGCCAATTCGATCTTCACCAACGTGGCGCTCACCGATGAGGGCGATGTGTGGTGGGAGGGCATGACGCCGACCGCGCCGAAGCATCTGATCGACTGGAAGGGCCGGGATTGGACGCCCGACTCAGACGAGCCCAGTTCGCATCCGAACTCCCGGTTCACCGCGCCTGCCGATCCGTGCCCGTGCATTGCCGATGAGTGGGAAGACCCGAACGGCGTGCCGATCTCGGCGATTCTGTTCGGTGGTCGCCGGGCCACGAACGTGCCGCTGGTCAATGAGTCATTGGACTGGGAGCACGGCGTGTTCATCGGTGCGACCATCGCCTCGGAACAGACTGCCGCGGCTGAGGGCACAGTCGGGGCTTTGCGTCGGGATCCGTTCGCGATGCTGCCGTTCTGTGGCTACAACATGGCGTCGTACTGGCGGCACTGGCTGAAGATCGGCCTTGAGGCCGATATGTCGAAGCTGCCTCGGATCTACCAGGTCAACTGGTTCCGTAAGGACGCTGATGGCAAGTTCATCTGGCCGGGCTATGGCGAGAACTCACGCGTGCTCGCGTGGATCGTCGATCGGCTGGAGGGCGTGGCTGCCGCGGAGGATACGGCGCTCGGCCGTTGCCCGGTGCCTGGTTCACTGGACGTCAGCGGGCTGGGCCTGACCGACGAGCAGGTCGAGGAGTTGTTCGCGGTCGACACCGACCTGTGGCTGGCGGAGACCGAACTGACTGGCGAGTACTTCAAGCAGTTCGGCGATCGTCTGCCTCGCGAGATGATGCGCCAGCTCAATGAGCTGCGGGCCCGCCTGGAGTCCTAAACCAACAGACGATGGCCGGGGTCCGCAAGCGGACCCCGGCCATCGCCGTAACCGAATGTTGACTGCGAAGTTGCCGTCCCGTTGAGTGCGGAGTTGCCGTCGTTTTCGATCTGGCGGAAACCCGACGACAACTCCCCACTCAACGTGGGGGTTCAGTGGTAGACGACGACTTTGGTGTTCTTGGGGGTGTTGTCGTAGAGCCAGCGGCTGGCAGCCCTGTCGTTGGTCACGATGCAGCCCTGGGTCACGTCTTTGTACCCGGACTCCCTGAACCAGCCGGAGAAGTGGAATCCTTCACCGCCGTCAAAGGCCATGTAGTCGGGCATGGTGAATCCGTACAGGCTGGAAACCGCGTTCTTGTTCTTGAAGAAGATCTTGAAAACCCCTTCGCGGGTGGAGCTCCACTCGGGGAAGTGGGGGTTGCCCTTCTCGGGTCCGTAGTTGGAATCCATGACCTTGATGGTCTGGCCGTCCTTGACGTAGCGGGTGACCTTCTGGGTCTTGTCGACGCAGATGACGATGCCTGGGGTCAGGCACTGCGGGTCCAACTGCCCGTCACGGGCCACTGTCCGCAGAGTCTCGGTCGTCGTGTCGTCTGAGATTCCGGTCGCCTTGAGCTTGTACTTCCACTGGAACCGCTTGACGGCCGCGGTGGTTCCGTCATCCCATGTTCCGCTGGTGGACAGACCTGTCAGTCCGGTCCAGGCCAGATGCAATTGCAACGCCTCGATGGCTGCTGGCTCCGACAGTGGCGAGATGAAACCCGCTGGCAGCGCCGGCGGGATGTCCGGCTGGGCGACTCGGTTGGCGAACAACTGGCTCAGGGACGCGAAGGTGGTCAACTGGGCCAGCGGGGTCGCAGGTTCGGAGGCAGCGATCGGACTGGATTGGGCGGCGGCGATCCCGGCAGCAGCAAGCATTGCTGTTAACAAAAGCGGTGCTGTGTGGGAATCGCGGCGCGAATGGCGGTTTCGCACAGCGAGGTAATCCTCAGAATCGGGGACAGGAATTCTTACTGGGCGTAAATGGCATTATTTAGACTGTGTCTCGCCCATTTGATCGAGTGTAGATTGACAATATGAAAATTTGTCTCTAAGTGATTGGTCTCACATCGGCTTGAGGATAGCGACCCGGGAGACATGGCGCGCGGTGAACGGTACTTCAGCCTGACCCCTTCTTGATGCCCATGGGCAAGGAGTGTCAAACGAAAAGCCTTGCTTGACAAGCGAATTCGCTGGTTTTCCTAGGTTTTTCGGATAGTCATTTCAAGTTGCGTTGATTGATTCGGTGTTCGTTGTCGAATAGTCGAGGCAGTAGTCACGAAATGAATTGCACCGGTGTCATTCAGTTGCACACAGTGACATCTGCCCCGCCGGCTTTGCGTCGTTGGCTGGAATCGGTGACACTTGGGGTCTGCCCGGAACCGATTGCTACCACGAACGGGAGTGACGAGTGCCAACACGCAGGCTTCGGCGAGCCTGTTCGACCGCTGGGGTGCTCGCCGCGTCTTTGTCGCTGGCCGTCGGTATGGCGGGTCAGGTTGCCTATGGCGCACCGCGAAACCCAGCCTTGTCCGCGTCAGCCCAGATCGCGCAGGCGTCGAGAGTGATGCCGTTGCCCGCCGGCACGACGGTTTGGTCTCCCAACTTTGGAGTGAGTGGTCCGCTGTGGGGCGGAGGACGACACACTGGACAGGATTTCGGTGCCCCCACTGGAACGCCGATTCTTGCTGCTGAGAAAGGAACAGTTGCATTTACCGGCAATGGCGGGCCGTATGGCAATTTGACCCGCATTTCTCATCCGGACGGCGTGGAGACCTGGTACGCGCACCAGTCTGCGATCTATGTTCATGTCGGACAGTCCGTCCAGGCGGGCCAGATGATCGGTGCCGTCGGTTCGACCGGCAATAGCATTGGCCCGCACTTGCATTTCGAGGTTCGGGTCGGCGGTCAGCCTGCCGATCCGAACCCGTGGTTGCAGGGTGCGGCTGCCGTTCCGGCAGAGGGCATCGGAGGCGCCAGATTCGATCCTGCCTTGGCCGATGAGCTGCGCGGCCAGATCGCCGACGCCGAGGACACGCTGAACCGTGCGACCCGCGACGCGGCCGAGGCGACGGGTGCCCAGGGCGTCGTGGATAAGAAACTCGCTCAAATGCAGGTGAAGGTCGAGGCCGCAAAGGCGACGCTGAACGGGTACGCCCGAGAGGTGTACAAGGCTGGCATGGACCCCCAGTTCCTGCTGCAGGCCGAGGCGCTGTCCTCCGCGAGCATGAGCGAATACACCGACCGTCAGACGCTGCTTCAGTACGCCAACCAGGCTCAGGACTACCGAGTCAGTCAGGCGCTGCTGCTGCTGGCGGACGTGCGAGGACTTCATGACGAGTCGGCGGCGCTCGCCCAGAAGGCAAAGGACGTGCTGGACGCAGCGAAGCTGAAGATGGCCGACTTGCAGACTCGACTCGACGCCAGCACCGGTGTCTGGCAGGCCGGTGGTCAGTTCACCGGCGAGGTCCCGGCGGGCGGTTCGCCGGCGGCGTCGAGCGCGGTCAAGTTCGCGCTCTCGCAGCTTGGGGCGAAGTACTCGTCCAAAGGTGCTACGGGTCCGAGTTACGGGTGTAGCGGCCTGACGTACCGTGCCTGGCACGAGGCTGGCCTGGCGTGGCCGGTTCAGACGGCCAACGAGCAGGCCCTCAATACCAAGTGGGTGGTGCCCGTCGAGCGTGGCAAGGAGATGCCCGGTGACTTGGTGTTCTTCCGGTTCGACAACGGAACTGATCTGAAGGGCCGAATCGACCACGTCGGCATCGTTGTCGATCCGGTCAAGGGTGTATTCATCCACGCCTCGTCCCCCAAGACTGGTGTCGAGTTGAACAACTACAAGACCACGTCGTACTACCAGACTCCGGCGATGTTCGGACGGGTCGTGGTGCCGGACTCGGTCGCGGCCAAGTCCAAGTCCCCATCGTCCAAGTCCAAGTCCCCGTCGAAGGACAAGAAGCCTGCAACAGGAAAGACTCCGGACCCGGCGATCAAGTCCTAGCCGGAAGTCAAGTCCTAGCCGGAAGTCAAGTCAGAACAATCGTGACTCGGGGTCATCGAATCCCCGCAGGTGATCGTAATCCAGCACGACACAGCGGATCCCTCTGTCGTGCGCCAGCGTGCGTGCCTGCGGCTTGATCTCCTGCGCGGCGAATACCCCGCTGACAGGGGCCAGCAGGGCGTCACGGTTGAGCAACTCCAGATAGCGGGTGAGTTGCTCGACGCCGTCGATGTCTCCCCGGCGTTTGATCTCCACCGCGACGGCTCGTCCGTCGGCGTCGCGGCACATCAGGTCTACCGGGCCGATCGGGGTGGGGAATTCCCGACGGACCAGTCGCCAGCCCGGGCCCAGCACGTCGACTTGTTCTGCCAACAGCTTCTGAAGATGCGCCTCGACCCCGTCTTTGATCAGCCCCGGGTCGACTCCGAGTTCATGGTTCGAGTCGTGGTGGACGGACTCAATCGTGATCACCAAAATGTCGCCGGACTTGTTCTCGACGACCCACTGTCCGGCTCCGTCGGCGTCTGTGTCGTCCCGCAGGTGGCAGGGCGGACTCATCCAGTTCAGCGGCTTGTAGGCGCGGTCGTCAGCGTGGACCGAGACGGACCCATCTGCTTTGACCAGCAACAGTCGGGTCGCCATTGGCAGGTGGGCTGACAGTTTGCCCGCGTAGTCGACCGAACACGTCGCCACAACCAATCTCACCCGCCCGACCCTACAAGTGGCTGGTGAGCGGCATGGGCGCAACCTGGGCACTGGCGCTCAAACGTCGGGCGGGCGTAGTGTCTGTGTGACCGTTTGCGAGACTTTTCCCAGGTCACGGGTTGGCCCGTGTTCCGTTCACTTGATCTGGTCGAAGAAACAAGGAGTGCGCACATGGCATCGGATCGTTCTTACCCTGGACTCAATGGTTGTTCTGACGCGAGCGCCAACATCTCTGGGGCGCTGGTCGGTGCGGGAATCAAGGTGGCCGGGGCGGAAGGCGTCGCGGTGGGCTCGGGGCTGGAGGCACTGTCCGCCGCGCTCTGGTTCGCCTATCTCAACGAAGCTGCCAAGATGTTCGAACAGCAGTACGCCACTCGGGACGACATCGATGCCGCCATGAAACTCGGCTGCGGCTATCGGATCGGTCCGTTGCGCCAGCTCGATGCGATCGGCGCCGACAACGCTGTCGCAGTGCTTGATGCGCTGTACGAGGCCAGTCGGGATCCGCGGCACAAGGCGGCGGACGTGCTGACCGGATTGGTGGCTGCGGGCAACCTCGGCCAGTCGACGGGCAGCGGCTTCTACGACTACGTGGCGCCTGGATCCAGCCAGCTGGCGATCCCGGAGCACGACGAGGATGTCGTCATCGAGGCCGAGCAGCGGAGCATCAGCAAGGTCGGTGTCGTCGGTACTGGCAGCATGGCCGTCGGCATCAGCGAGGTGTTCGCCAAGGCCGGCTACGACGTGATCTACGTCGCTCGCAACCCTGATCGGGTAACGCAGGTGGATGCATCGCTGAAGAAATCGCTGGACCGGGCGGTGGCCAAGGGCAAGCTCAGCGAAGAGGATCGCGACGCTGCCCTCGCGCGGGTGGTAGGCACAGTGGATTACGAGGACCTGGCCGACGTGGACATTGTCGTCGGCGCCATTGTTGAGAACCTGGACACCAAGCGAGAGAAGTTCCGTACCTTGGACAGGGTTTGCAAGCCCGGAGCGATTCTGGCCACGACAACCTCGAGTCTGAGCGTGGCGGAGTTGGCGGCGGTCACCAGCCGTCCGCACGACGTGGTGGGGATGCACTTCTTCAATCCGGCACCGGTGATGAAGCTGGTGGAGATCGTCGAAACGGATGCAACCTCTCAGGACGTGACGGCCACCGTCGTCGAGCTGTGCAAGGACCTCGGTAAGCACCCGGTGCTGTGTGGCGACCGTGCCGGCTTCATCGTGAACTTCCTGCTGTTTCCTTACCTGAACGACGCGGTCCGGGCAGTTGAAGCCGAACTGGTCACGATGGAGGATCTGGACCCGCTGATGAAGGCGTGGCAGTCGCTTCCGCTCGGGCCCTTCGCGCTACTGGACGTGGTCGGTACAGACGTGTCGCTGGCCATCGAGGAAGTCATCTACAAGGCATTCGGCGGCGCCTGCTACGCACCGGCGCCGCTGCTGAAGAAGACGGTGGCTGCCGGCCGGCTTGGCCGCAAGATCGGCAAGGGTTTCTACGACTACGCGTGAGGATCGCCCGTAGGCTGTGCCAATGGGCCGTCACAATCGCCGTCGTCCGGACCCGGCCTCGGAGCGCCCGGGTACGGGTGCGTTCGGGATCGCCGAGCGGATCAGCGATGACAGCGGCGAGTGGTCCGTTCGCCGAGTGGCCGGGTCCGATTCGGGTAAACGGTACTTGTGCCCCGGCTGCAATCAGGATGTGCTTGCCTCGAGCGCCCATATCGTCGCCTGGCCGGAGGGCTGGAGCACCGGTGTGGACGACCGCAGGCACTGGCACACGGCATGTTGGCAAGCGCGGTCGCGGCGGACG
>JBAXOQ010000020.1:0-25291 GCA_037133175.1 Actinomycetes bacterium | reverse complement strand
GCCATGACCCTGGTTGATGTCGTTCGAACCATGGACATCGTCCGGCTCGGCCAAGGGGTGGATGCCACTGGTGAGCTGTCTGCGGGCGCGCTAGCGAGGACTTTCGCCAAGTGTGACGAGTATGCGGCGACCATCGCTGAGCTCGGTGCCGGGTCGGTGCGGTTCGTGGCGACGTCGGCTACTCGAGACGCCAAGAACCGGATGACCTTCGTTGATGGCGTGCGGGATCGTTTAGGCATTGAACCCGAGGTCATCCCGGGCGATACCGAGGCGCGCTTGTCGTTCCTTGGGGCTACTCGTTCGTTGGTGGCGGTTCCGTCGCTGGCCAGACGTTTGATCGATGAGCCTTCGCTGGTACTCGACATCGGCGGTGGCTCGACGGAGTTCGTGTTGGGGACCGCGCGGAACGGAGTCGAGGCAGCCCGCAGCATGAACATCGGTTGTGTGCGCATCACTGAGCGGCGCCTGCACTCGGACCCCCCGACCGCCGCGGAGATCGTGGCTGCCACCGCTGATATCGATGCAGCAATCGAGCAGGCTTCCGAGACCGTCGACCTTCGCTCCGCCAAGACACTGGTCGGCTTGGCTGGATCGGTGACCACTCTGGCGGCCATCGCCCTGGATCTGGACCACTACGACCCGTTGATGACCCACGGGTCCATGCTGATGGCCTCGGAGGTGCACGAGTTGGCCGAGCGTCTGCTTGGCATGCCGCGTCAGGACCGGGCGGCGATCGCGGTCATGCATCCGGGACGCGTCGACGTGATCGGCGCAGGGGCGCTCATCTTGGATCGGGTTGTCACCGCGACCGGACTGTCCGAGGTACTGGTCAGCGAGCACGACATCCTGGACGGCATCGCCTGGTCACTTGCCGACGGCTGATCACCAGGCGCTGATCCACGGCGGGCCGGTGATCATGCTGTGCGGGTGATCTGGCAGCGGCGCTGGCACTAGGGTTGTCGCATGCGCATCGCTATCACCGTCGTCGGCCACGACCGGCCCGGCATCGTCGCTGATGTCACCGGAGCGCTGGCCGCGCACGGAGGCAACATCGAGGACTCGTCGATGACGCTGCTGCGCGGACACTTCGTCTGGACCCTGCTGGTGGAAACCGACGCGACTGACACGGTGCTGGAACAGACGCTGGCGCCCCTGCGCAGGCCTGAGCTGATGATCTCTGCGCTGCGGTTGCCCGCAGATGAATCCGGCGGCATCGGCCCGAGTACCGCTTTCTTCTTGTCTGTGCACGGTGCTGACCGGACCGGGATTGTCGCCGCGATAACCAGGGTGATTGCCGACGCCGGGGGCAATCTGACGAACCTGACGACCCGGCTGGCCGGCGGACTGTACGTCGTCGGCGCGGACGTGGACCTGCCGCTTGGCGTCGATGTGGATAGCGTCTGCGCCAGGTTGGCTGCAGTGGCGGGCGAGTTGGGTGTGACGGCTCACCTTCGCCCAGTCGATAGCGACATCCTCTGACCAGCGATGACAAGTGACTACTCGGCGGGTGACCCGCCATGGTCGGTGCCGCTGCCAATCGGCCGGATCCTGACCGCTGTCAGCGCCCCGGCCGCGGTTCTGAGTCAGCCATGCGAGCCGGTGGATCCGCGTGATCCGTCCGCCGCCCAGCTTGCGGCCGACCTTCTGGTCACCATGGACGCTGCGCCGGGTTGCGTGGGCTTGGCCGCAAATCAGGTTGGAGTCAGTGCCCGGGCGTTCTCGTTGAACGTCTCTGGTCACCCGAAGGCCCGGATATGTCATGGACGATTCGTGCTGCTCAATGCCGTGGTTGAACAGGCCAGCCGGAACGAGCGCTCACGCGAGGGGTGCCTGTCGGTTCCCGACTTCACCGGAGATGTCAAGCGCGCGACTCGGCTGACAGTGCGCGGTTGGGTGCCTGTCACTGGCGAGGAGGTCGTCATCACAACCGATGCTTTTGAAGCCCGTGCGCTGCAGCACGAGATCGACCACATCAACGGGTTCTTGTTCCTGGACCGGGTCGCCGGTGCGCACGCGATTCATGTGCGCAAGACGTACCTCTGACCCCGCCGCCACCAGGGTCAGCCACTGGTAGGCGGTGGCATCCGGTGCAGCAGCGTCGTTAGTGGGTAGGGTGAGAACGCAGCGGCCCGGGTGGTGGAATCGGCAGACACGCTCGGCTTAAACCCGAGTGGCGCGTGAGCGCCGTACGAGTTCAAGTCTCGTTCCGGGCACAGGGTCGGTCCTGCCGTACCCCGAGGCCCAAGCGGCGGTGGCGCTATCTCCGCCGACCCACAGACCTGGGCGTTCGGAGTCGCTGGGCCGTGTGCTTTGCGGGTTGGACGCCGGTCATTCTGCTGCGGCGGAACAAGACAGTGCCGAGTGAGCGTTTACAACCGGTGGATTAGGGCATTGCAACACTGATTGAGCTACCGTTGGAGCGAGTGCCCGACGTTTCACTCTGGCTTGGAGGCCACCATGCAATCGCGTAACCCTGTAATCAGGCGAGCGGAAGCCCAGTACTCCGAGGCGTACTCAGGACCGGGGTTCGCCTCAGTCGACGGCGGTGCTGCCGGAGCCGGTGGTGCTGCCGGAGCGAACGCCGTTCACGGCGGCCCTGGGACCTCACCGCAACAGTTGAACAACATGTACAACGCGCCCGCCACGGCTGGTCCGACCGGCGTTGCGATGACTATTCACGATGTCATCATGAAGACCGCGCTGAGCTTCGTGATCCTGGTGATCGCAGCTGCCGGAAGCTGGTTGTGGATCGCCAGCACCGTCCCGAAGAACGCCCCGGCAGGCACCATCTCGGGCCTGGCCTGGGGTGTCATGTTCGGCGGCATGCTGATTGCCTTCGTGCTAGCGATGGTCAACATCTTCAAGAAGAACGTCAGCCCTGCACTAGTGCTGCTGTACGCGGTGTTTGAAGGCGTTTTCCTCGGCGGGCTGAGCTACATCTTCCAGGTCTTCGGCCAGCAGATGGGGTACGGGAACCTGGTCGCCACCGCTGTGGTGGCGACGTTCGTGGTATTCGTGATCATGCTGTCGCTGTACACGACCCGGATCATCAAGGTGAACGGCCGCTTCAAGAAGATCATGATGGTCGCGCTGTTCTCGTACCTCGGTTTCGCGGTTGTCAGCATGATCGCGGCGCTGTTCGGCGTCGGCGGCGGCTGGGGGTTCTTCGGTTTCGGCTGGATTGGCGTGGTGGTCTCGGTCCTGGTCGTGGTGATGGCGGCCTTCTCGCTGTGCCTTGACTTCGATGCCATCGAAGAGGGCATCAAGTACCAGGTCCCCGAGCGGGAGTCCTGGCGGATGGCATTCGGCCTCATGGTGACCATCGTCTGGCTGTACATCGAGATCCTGCGCTTGCTGGCGCTCATTGCCAGCAATTCCCGCTAGCCCGGCCACGGGACAGTGGCAAGACAACTGAGGTGAGCAGGCGGGGTGCTGCCCGACGGGTGGCAACGGCCGCCGCATATGGCGGCGGTGGACTGGTGGGAATCGGTGCTGCGGCGGCTGGCGTGCTGGTCGCCGAGGGCTACGCGACCAAGCGCACTATCGGCATTCGCAAGGCCTCAGCACCCTACGCGGACGGACTCTACGGTCCCCGCCGGCCAGGAACGTCGTTGCGGCTGGTCGTGCTTGGGGACTCGGCGGCCGCCGGTCTGGGGGCGGCTGCCGCTTCGGACACCATCGGTGCGCTGCTGGCCCAGGGTTTGGTCAACGCAGCTGGTCGGCCGGTTCGTTTCATCAACATGGCGACCGTCGGCGCCCGCAGCTCGCATTTGGACGCCCAGGTGTCGCGGGCGCTGCTTGTCCGTCCGCACGCCGCGGTGGTGCTCATCGGTGGCAATGACGTCACCCATTTTGTGCTGCCCCAGCACGCGGTGCGGGATCTGGGCAATGCACTCTCGCGGCTGACAGGACAAGGGTGCGAGGTGGTGGTCGGAACCTGCCCGGATTTGGGGGCGGTGCGGCCGATCCCGCAGCCGTTGCGGTGGGTTGCCCGTCGGTTGGCGCGTCAGATGGCCGCTGCCCAGACGATCGCGGTGGTTGAGTCCGGTGGTCGGTCGGTGTCGCTCGGGGGATTGCTCGGTCCGGCGTTCGACGCGTACCCGGACCAGATGTTTGCCGAAGACGGCTTCCACCCCTCGTCGGCCGGTTATGCCGCGGCCGCCGAGGTGCTGCTGCCGTCGTTGCTGGCCTCGCTGGGATTTGCGCCGCCCGCAGAGCAGCTGCCAATGCTCGCGCAGGGCGACGCGGTGCTACCGGTGTCTCAGGCAGCAGTAGATGCGGCAGACGCTAGTGGCACTGAGGTAGTGGGAGTCTCGGTTCGCGGCAAGGATCGTGGACCCAAAGGCCGCTGGGTGCTGTTGCGCCGCCGAATCGTTCATCCGTTGTCGCCCGCTGAGTCACCCGAGCCGTTGCCATCGGACCATGCGGGTGATCAGGACGGGTCGGGGTGAACAACCCTTCGTTGGTGCAGCAGTTCCAAGATGACCTGCGTCGCACGGTTGACCGACTGTCCTCGATGGCCTTGGATCGACTGGAGCGCCTGGATGCGTCCGGGGTCTCGGCGGCAGATCGGACATGCGAACTCGCACAGCGCTTCGTGGAGGTGACCGAGGAGCTGGCGCCGACTGGCCACGGCGCGCCGGTGTTGCCCAGACTGCGCTCGCACGGAGCCGCTTCCCAACTTGCGGTCGTCGGCAGGGACTTGGCTGTCGCTGCCGAGTTGTGCGGTGAGACCGGGGACGTCGCTCTGGGCGACGCGGCAGGCGCGCTGCGAGATCTGCGGGTCAATCACCTCTGAGCATCGCTGGCCGTGAGCGTTGCTACTCGTGAGCATTGCTGGCGGTGAGCACCCCTGATCGGGCGAGCGGCGGCCTTCGCGGATACCGTTGCCTGGTGTCTATGAAGGTGTTCGCGCTCGTTCCGGTGGTCAGCGTTCACGACGGCAAGGCCACGATGCCTGCCAGCCCAGGTTGGGAACCTGAAACGGTTCCGACGTCGCCAGCCGCAGCGGCCCGGGCCTGGTACGAGCAGGGCGCGAGGAGAATCCAGGTCGTGGATGCTCAAGTTGTCGATGGGGTCTCTCCCAACAGCGCCGCCATCACCAGATTGGTTCACGAACTCCATGGTCAGGCGTGGGTTGATTTGGTCTCCGGAGTGCACGATGATGTGTCGCTGCGGGCCGCCCTGCACATCGGTCCGACCCAAGTCGTGCTCAGTGCCGCTGCCGTCGCTGACCAGGATTTTGTGCGCCGCGCAATCGAACACCATGGCGACCGGATCACGGTGCGATTGGTGATCGGCAACGGTGGGCTCATCCACGCGCCGGGAACTGAGGCTGATGGCTTGCACGTATTGGACGTGCTCGGGCAGTTGGAGGCGTTGGGGGCGCAGCGCTACTTGGTCAATGACGCCACCCGGCAAGGGCATTGGTGGCAGAGCCACCAGGACGTATTGGCCGAGTTCGTTCGAGTCACAGATCGGCCAGTTACCGCAGGTTCAGGGGTCGACAGCCTTGAACACCTGCACGAGTTATGTGACCTGGTGCCGTTCGGCCTTGACAGTGCGGTCATCGGTCACGCATTAGATGCGGGTGTGTTCACCTTCGCCGACGCGCTGGCCGCCATCGCAGCTCGCTACGACCCCTACGAGTGGGGTCCGGCGCAGCCCTAGTCGCGGGTTTCGGCCAGCACTTGCGCCAGGGCTTCGCAGGTGCGATCCGAAGCACGGGCGCATGCCGGAGACAGTGCCGCTAGGTCGAAGAAGCCATGGATCAGGCCATCGAACCGGATTGCCGTGACCGGTACATCGGCTTCTGCCAGTGCCTGCGCGTAGGCCTCGCCCTCGTCCCTCAGCGGATCGAACTCGGCGGTGACAACGACCGCTGGCGGTAGTCCGGCGAGGTCGCCCAGGATCGGTGATATGTGCGGATTCGTCACGTTCGTGGTGTCCGTGAGGTAGTGCCCGGAGAACCAGATCATGTCGTCGGTGGTCAGGAAGTAACCATCGGCGAACTCCTGCCGAGACGGGTACTTCCGCGGGTTCTGGCTGAAGTCGACGGTCGGGTAGATGAGCAGTTGCGCGGCGAGCCGGGGCCCGCCCGCGTCACGGCATACCTGGGCGACGATGGCGGCGAAGTTGCCTCCTGCGCTGTCCCCGGCCACCGCCAACTTGGTCGGATCTGCACCAAAAGCGTCAATGTTGTCGGCAATCCAACGAGTCGCGGCACCGGCGTCGTCGACTCCGGCAGGCCACGGATTCTCAGGAGCTCGGCGGTAATCGATGCTTATGACCACCGCACCAACGTCGCGACACAGGCGTCGGGCTTGGTTGTCGTGGGTGTCGATGTCGCCGATGACGAACCCACCGCCGTGGAAGAAGGCAATCGTGGATGTTTGGCCTGGCGGTTGGGAGGGGCGGTAGACACGCGCCGCGATGTCACCAGCCGGACCCGGGATGGTGATGTCTGTGACCTCACCCACCGCGATGACATGCTGCGGTTGGCGCAGCGTCACGGTCAGCATTCTGAATGCGTCGCGAGCGGTCTGGGCATCGCCCGCGCTCATGGGTGGTCGGTTCATCATGACAAGTAGATTGAGCAGGTTCTGGACGTCCGGATCGACTGGCATGGCACTCCATTTCGGTCGCGATGGGCTGGTCTGGGCCGGATTCGCTGGGTGAACGATAACCCGTCGCGCGGATCTTGGCAGGGGGTCGGCGCCGATCGGGGTAGATCCTTTCAGTAGAATGATGTTGAAACCGCACACCGACCTCACCGAAAAAGGTGTGCGGAGCGCGCTGTGGGCGCGCTTGGCGCAACATGAATGTGGTTTCGTCGCCCTGACGTGCTTGTGTCCGCATCTATTGGGGTGCGCAACCCGGCCACCAACCCGGGTTCGCATTGCCGGTGTGGACGGGTGCTGCTTGGTCGTTGTGCGGTGTTGATCCATCGCCTGTGCGGTCCCGGCGCCGAGGTGAATCTGACATGGCTAACTTGTCGCGATTCGGCCTGTTTGTCGCAGTTGTGCGTGTTGTCGAACTAGGGAGAGACGCCTGTGTCCGTTGCTGGGTCGATGCATGATCGGCAAGTCTCTGTGGTGTCGGGCGCCTCTCGGATCGGTCGTAGGCTCTCGGCTGCGGGACTGGCAATTGCGGCCAGTGCCGCAGCGGCGGTGCTGAGCGGGCCGGTCGCCATCGCCGCGCCAGTAGGCGCAGCAACAACCGTTTCGGCTTCCCCGAATTCTTCAGCTTCCGTGCCGACCAGGGCTCGGTGGCAGAAAGCGCCGCGGATTCCCACCTTCGCCAGTACATTGCTGGCAGATATCGCGCTGAAGTACGTGGGCAAGCCAGGAAGCGATATCTGCGACGATGCAGGACTCGGCGGAGGGGGGCAGTGCAAGCAAGTCGTCAACTGCCTGATCGTCATCGCCGGAGGTCGCAGTGCGGCCGACGGAAACGACGACTACGCCGGATCGTACCTGCGGGTCGGCGGTCGGGAAATCACTGAAGAGTCGGCCACCAAGGGCGACATCATCCAGTGGGGCTCGGGGTTTACCGAGAAGAAGCACACCGCAATTGTGGTGGAAAACCTCGGAAACCACCGCTTCGACGTAGTCGACTCGAACTGGGTCGGCTACGAGAAGGTGGGACATCACGTCTTCAAGAACATCTTCAAGCCGGTCGAAACACCGAGGTATCCGAAGCCGCGGTTCATCCGCGTCGGCGTGGGGGTAGGAGAGGTGGCGCAAGTCGCCGGGACAGTTTCCGGCGATTCATCGTTCGCCGCCGGGGGGATCCCCTCAGGTGTTGGTCAGTCCTGCCAGAGTTCGGCAGTCATGGTCTCTGAACTCGGCTGTTTTCGTGATTCGGTGCTGCCCGCCCAGGTCCTCGTGGAATCGCCCTTCCCTGGTGGACGTGCCAGCGATCCGTGCCATCCTGTTTCCGGGATGAGGGAACAGGCCGCCTGACCCCGGTAGCCCGTCTGTCTTGTGTCCATTGCCTCCGGCGGTAGATGCTGAGGCCATGGAACTCGTTCATCCCAGTCATTCCCCGGTGCAGGCGGTTGTCTTCGACCTCGACGGTGTGCTGATCGACTCCGAGGAACTGTGGGACGAGGTGAGGCGCTCGCTGGCCGCCGACAACGGTCTGACATGGCTCCCGGAAGCCACCCGGGCAATGCAGGGGATGAGCACGCCGGAATGGGCCGCGTATCTGACCGGAACGGTGGGGATTCCGGGCACTGATGCCGGGGTCGCCGATCTGGTGATTTCACGCCTGGCCCGCCTGTACGAGCAGCGACTCCCCCTGTTGCCCGGCGCCGTCGAGGCTGTCGCGGCGCTGGCCGAACACTGGCCGCTAGCGCTGGCGTCATCATCCCCGCGCCGGTTGATCGATTCGGTGCTGGCGGCGTCGGGACTGGCCGAGTACTTCCGGGTGTCGGTATCGACCGAGGAGGTGGAAGCCGGCAAGCCCTCACCGGCGGTCTACCTGCGAGCCGTTGAATTGCTCGGGGTTGAGCCGACCCGGACCGTCGCGGTGGAGGACTCCAGCAACGGGATTCGGGCGGCTGTCGATGCCGGTCTGATAGCGGTGGCGGTGCCGAATGAGGTGTTTCCCCCCTCGGCCGACGCATTGGCCTTGGCCACGGCGAGCGTAGACCGGGTCAGCGACGTGACTCCGCATTTGGTGGCCAGTCTCATCTTCCGGGGCTAGGTGGTTGGTGTGGAACACGTTCGTAGCGAGCGGTCGTTACGTGCGGTGATGTCAAGGCCGCAGATTGCCCCCATAGCGGGCACTATTCGGGCAATCGAGAACGCAGACAGCACTGTGCGTAGCGGCCGCGCAGTAGAACAGTGTTCCACACCATCCACCTAGGAGCGTGGGTCGGGAATCGTTCGTCGCGAGCGGTCGTTGCGCGCTGTGATGGCAAGGCCGCAGATTGGCCCCATAGCGGTACTATTCGGGCAATCGAGAACGCAGCCAGCACGGTGCGTAACGGCCGCGCAGCAGAACAGCATTCCCGACCCACGCTCCCAGCGGACGTTTCACGGTTAGAGGGTTGCATGATGGCTCAGGTGGCGCCGCAGGTGCGGCAGACGCAGTTCAGTGAAGTTGACCTGTCACAGGTCAGTTGGCATGACAACGCTGTCCATGCGTTCGCCTTCGAACCTGAACCGTCGTCCGGCACCCTGATGCTGGACATCGACCACATCGTTCAGTGGATAAAGCCAGTTGGGGGCGCGGAGGCGTATTCCTTCTGGATCTGTCCGGCGACTCTGGTGCTCCCGGATGCCTTCGACCTGAAGCTCAACGTGGACCCGATCGGCTACGACCTGGCGATCGTCGACTGTGATGTCGATGGACCGGATGATCGAGGTATCTACACGTGGGGGTTGGTCGGCAACTACTTCGAGTTGCGGCTGCGGTCAACAGGCTTTCGGCAGTATTTGAGGCGGCCGCCGACCAACTCGACAAGACAGCGGCTAGCAGTGGCCGAACGGGGCGGAATCAGCTTTGACTGCAGGACCTTTGACGCCGACGTTGTTCAGGAGTTGACATGGGATCAGTGATCGGCGAGATCGTGCCGCTGGCTTTGGCGATCGCCCTGTCGCCGTTCCCGATAATCCCGGCCATCTTGCTGCTGTTTACCCCGCGGGCACGAGCCGCCGGACTGAGCTTCCTAGGTGGCTGGGCGGCAGGCATCGCGGTTGCTACCGGGGTTTTCATGCTGTTGGCGGCCGTGGTTGAGATGTGGGATGAGCCGCCGACTTGGGTGTCCTGGGTGAGGGTCGTGGCGGGTGTGCCGTTGGTGGTGCTGGGGGTGCGACAGTGGCTGAACCGGGGCGGCGACAAGGATTCCCCCGCCTGGATGCGATCTATTGATGGATTGAACCCGGTGGGCGCGCTGCGGCTGGGCGTGTTGCTGTCCGCGGCCAACCCGAAGATCCTGTTGCTGTGTCTGGCAGGGGGGCTGGCCATTGGTTCCGCCGAACTGGGCGCCGCGAACGCGGGCGTTGCGCTGGTGGTGTTCACCGCCATTGCGGCTGCGACTGTTGCGCTGCCGGTGTTGTCCTACCTGGTTGCCGGTGATCGGATTCTAGGACCTCTGGGTCATGTGCGGCAGTGGCTGCAGCGACACAACGCGGTGGTCATGGCCGTGGTGATCACTGTGATCGGCCTGGTGCTGGTCGTCAAAGGTGTCGGCGGGATCGTGCAGGGTACCTGACCGGTCTTCATGGCGGTTCTTGGAACCGTCGTGGTAGCGGACCGGGTTCTTGGCTCTTTCGGGTCTGGACGTTGATGGGGCAGGATGCGGTCATGAACGAACTGTCGGACAGCGAAGTCGCCCGCGCTCGCCTGCTGAGTCTGCTGTTGGCAGATCCGTCCAGCGCCAGCACTGATCTGCCTGCTGCTACCTCGGCTGGCGAGATTGTCCGCTGGTTTGGCGCGATGCAGGCGCAAGACCTTGCCAGCGGGAAGTGGTCGTTCGGAGTGCGGTTGCCAGGGTCCTTGGAGACCACGATCGACGCAGCCATTGAGTCCGGCGAGGTGTTGCGCACATGGCCGATGCGCGGAACCATCCACTTCGTGCCGCCGGACGACGCTAGGTGGATGCTCGAGTTGACGGGCGTCAAGGCCCTCGATGGCGCTGCCCGCCGGCGTGAGTACCTGGGCCTGGACCTCGCGACGGTGGACGGTGCCGCTTCGGTGCTGGAGACCACGTTGCGAGGTGGCGGCAAGCTGACCAGGGCAGAAGCCGTCGCGGTGCTCGCTGAGGCCGGGATCAGTACTGCGGGCCAGCACACCTACCACCTGCTCTGGTACACCTCGCAGATCGGGGTGACGTGCATCGGTCCGAACGTCGGCAAGGAGCAGACCTTCGTGCTGCTCGATGAATGGGCGCCGCAGCAGCGATCGTTCGACCGGGCACAGGCGTTGATCGAGCTTGCCTTTCGGTATTTCCGCAGCCACGGTCCAACCACCGTCAAGGACTTCGCCGGTTGGACCGGGTTGTCGATGGCGGACTCACGAGCAGCCCTGGCTGGCAACGACGGTCGGTTGGTGCGGGCGAGGTTTCGTGGGACGGACGTGTGGATGGGGCAGCCAATCGCAGACGCAATCGCCGACGGTGCGCTTGCGCGGACCGCGGGTGCAGTCGTGTTGCCGGGGTTCGACGAATTCGTCCTCGGCTACAAAGACCGCAGTGTCCAGGTGCCCGACGAGCACAAGAACGCGATCATTCCCGGCGGCAACGGGATCTTCCGTTCGACCATCGTTGTTGACGGCCATGCAGTGGGGACCTGGACCCGGGCACGAAAGAAGACCCGAATCGACGTCAGCATGGTGCCGTTCGAGCCGTTGTCGGTGCGCCAGAAGTCCGCGGTGATGAAGGCGTTCGAGCACTACGGTCGATACTGTGGGCTGCCACTTGAGGTGGTTTGAGTCTGGGTCTGGGCAGTCATTCCGCGGCCGATTCCTTCTTCGTCCGCTTAGCGCGATACATGCGCCGGTCAGCGACCTTGATCAGGTCCTCGAGGTCTTTCATCCCGGATGCCGGGTCCCACCACGCGATTCCTGCGCTTGCCTCGAGGTCACTGTCTGAGTCGGCGGCGGAGTTCGCCTGCCCTAATTCGGCCAGGAAGCGGGCCAGCAGTTGCTCATCGGACACCACGGTTCGGGAGACCGCAAGCACTGCGAACTCGTCGCCGCCGAGGCGGCCGATGACGTCGGAATCGCGGAATCCCTTGCGAAGCATGGTGGCAAACATGCTGAGAGCTTGATCGCCGACGAGGTGGCCGAGCTCATCGTTGAGTTGCTTGAACTCGTCGAGATCAAGGAAGACCAGCGCAGCGTGCGACCCCTTGAGGTCGGCGATTCGCTCTGAACCTGCCGCGTAGAACGCGCGGTAGTTCAAGACTCCAGTCAGCGGGTCGAGATTGGACAACTCTTTGAGCGCATGCTCTGTGGCTTTGCGTTCGGTGATGTCGCGGGTCAGGCCTAGGACTTCAGCTTGTCCGGTTCGAGGGTCGACCCTGATGGTCGTGACTACTTCGGTCCACACCGTCGAACCGTCCTTGCAGGGCTGTTCCATCTCCTGGATTTCGAAGTGCTCGGGAGTGGGCTCACCGGCCTTGAATCGGTCGATTCGGGCGGCGAGCAGAGCGCGGACCTGTCGTGAACCTTCCTGAGTCAGAGCCGCATCCATCGGTTCGGCAATGACCTCCTGTGGTGTGAACCCGCGCAGTTTCTCAACCGACGGGCTGACGTCGGTGAAGCGCAGTGTTTGCGGATCCAACGTCCAGACGACCTCGCCGACGTTCTCGGTGATGAAGTGGTACCTTTCCCCGATCTCGTGAAGTGCTTTTTCGGCGAGTTTGCGTTCGCTGATGTCGCGCAGGGCAGTGAACAGGGCGGGTTTGCCTGCCAAGGTTGTCGCTGAGATGCTCACTTCGACGGTGACGTCCGTTCCATCGAATCGGCGGTGGACCCACTCGAAGGTGCCGCGGCCGGTGCTCAGCGCGTCACGTATCCGGTCGGCCGCAGATTCCGAGGAGCGTCTGCCGTCGGGCTGGAATTCCGGGGACAGTTCCGATGGTGACCGTCCGAGAATCATCGAACGATTACCGCGCAGCGTTGCTTCGGCCGTCGGATTACAGTCTGAGAAGACACCGTCCACGACGATCAGAAGTGCATCTGGCGAATCTGAGAACAGGATTCGGTGCTTCTCTTCGCTCTCCCGCAGTGCTGCCTCTGCCGCTTTGCTTTCGGTGATGTCGAAGATTACCCCGTTCCACAGACTGTCGCCGTTGGCCAACAGCGTCGGTTCCGATTCGATGCGGATCCAGCGGGTTTCGCCATATACTCGGCACCGACCCTCCCAACGAAACGGTTTGAAAGTTTGCGCCGCGATCCGGTTGCTCTCATCGAGAGAAGGGCGGTCCTCGGCATGGATGGCTCCATGCACTGATTCCGCTTCGAGCAACAGGTCGTGCTCGTTCAGTTCGAGCATGTGAAGGAATCTGTCGCTGCCGTATTCGAAGCTCGGCGTTCCGTCTGCACGGATGCGCATTGTGTAGATCCCAACCGGTATTCGCTTGACCAGTTCGTCGTAGCGGGCGGTACTCTGACGGAGCACGTCTTCGTCGCGCGAGCGCTCAGCGACTTGTGTCTGCAGGCGGAGGGTGGTCCGGCGCAATTCGTGGCGGGTTCGCAAGAGGTACCCGGTCAGACCGAGCAGGCCGAGGACAAGCGCCAACAGAATGACGATGTCGACGCTGGGATTCACGAGTTCCTCTCTTTGGGACTGAACGAGTGCTGAGCTGACCGCGCCTAGTCCTCACAGAGTCTATCCGACCGTTTGGGCGGGCCGCACTTTCGTGTTTGCACCCGAAAAATCCGCCGAAGGTGACCGAAGCAGATCGATGCCGGCGGGGAAATTTCGCAGGCGGACCGTTGGGGAAACCGTACGCACATAGTATGATCTGGATATGACGGTCGCTGCGACGCACGGCAAGGTTCGCAAGACGATCACCCTCGATGCCGATCTGATCGACACGTTTGATACCGAGGGCGGTCTCTCCCCGACGGTCAATGCGGTGCTCCGGGCAGAAAAGGATCGCCTGGACGAATCCTTGGGCTTGCGCGCGTTCCTTGACCGGCTAGCAGCCGAACGCGGCCCGGTTGACGAAGCGCTGGTCCAGTCCATTTTGGACCGCTGGTGAAGGTTCTCGTGCTGGACTCCGAACCGCTGAGCCAACTTGTCCACGGGGGGTTGCGCGAAGCGGTGGTCAGAGCGTATCTAGAGGCCGCCCAGCGGAGGGGCTACGGCATTCGTGTGCCAGCGGCGGTGCTTGCTGAGCAATACCGTGGCGGACGATTCGACCAAGCGCTCGACGCCTTTCTGGCACGCGAGGAGTATGTGGGGCCAGAGCGCAAACCGAATGGGTTGAAGATCGCGGATACCGACAAATGGCTCGCCCGCTATGTGGGCAATCTGCTGGCAATGGCGCAGCGATCATCGGGGGATCACGTCGATGCCTGCGTGGTCGCAACATGCATGACCAACGGCGGTGGGTACGTGCTCACAACGGACGAAGATGACATACCAGTCCTCGCGTCTAACGCGATCGGCGTCGCCATTGAGGTGCTCAAAACCTAGGGAACTGCCAATGATGAAGGAGGTCCGTCCGTCTTCTCCGACCCTTGCACCGGTTTATCGAAGGTTGAGGTCCGAATCCTCAGGCAGCAGATGAGCTTCGCTCACGTCTGCACAACCGAGCGTCGAGGCGTCAGCTTCGGCTCAGGTGCCTACTGAATCCGGGAGTTGGACGCCGGTGCTACTAGCACAGAAGCATCCGTTCGGGTTCCTATGCAAATACGAGTCTGCCAGTCTGACCCGCGTGTTGGGCGATCGCGGATCGCAGAAGGCAGACAACGCCCGAAAGGTGCGATAACGAGTGAGAGGCGCGTTCCGGCCGTTTTCGGAGCCGTTGCAGCGGCTATGCAGACCGAACGTCCGTGTGTCCGAAGTCGTTGCCTTTGAACAGCAGGGCCGATCGAGTTTCGGTGGCCAACGCATAGGAGAAGCAGTCGCCGTAGTTGAGTTGGGCCCGATGCCCGCTGCCTTTGCCATAGTTCCGGTAGGCGCTTCGGGCGCGGATGGCCTGGTCGGCCGTCACGTCGACTATGGATGCCTCCAATTCGTCCAGCAGCTCATCGAACCGGGCCGACAGGACCGGGTCCCCGGTGCTGTCGGTGACAATCGACGCTTCTACGTAGGTCGCCGCGCTCAGTTGAATTGCGTCCGCGTTGTTGAGGATGGTCAGCAGCGCTTCTGTATCCGGTTCGCCTCTGAGAATGGCGATGAGAGCGCTGGTATCGACAGTGATCACGCGGGGATTCCTCGATCGTCGTAGAGGGCGTCGGTAAGATCACCGGACCGCTGGGCGGAGGGCCATCGCTGTGCGGTGTCTTGGCAGATCCTCTGGAGGCGAACGAGTCGGTCAGCTTTGCGGGTGCGGAGGCGCGCGAGCCGTTCGACAACGGCGCTTTCAAGCTCGGTGGTCATGGGCCGACCCGTGATGGCGGCCAGTTCGCGTAGTGCCTCCAGGGTGCTTTCGTTCCGGATGTTCAGCGCCATGAAACACAGTGTACCACTTTTCGCAATTCGGGTACACAAGAGACCGTTTGAGGGTACGGCGACCGCGCGGACTCCAGACCAACCTGTTCCCGCACTGCGGTCTAGGCCACCAGCGGCGGCAGGTCGATCCCGGTGTGCGCATGGCAGTCATACCCGTGTGGGTTTTTGAACAGGTATTGCTGGTGGTAGTCCTCGGCGAGGTAGTACGGACGGTCGGCGGCTGGGGCGATCTCGGTGGTGATCGGGTCGAAACCGCGGGCGGCTAGCACGCCGTTGTAGGCGTCGCGGGTGGCGTCGGCAACCTCGTGCTGTTGCTCCGTCGTCCAGTACAGTGCGCTGCGGTATTGGGTTCCGATGTCGTTGCCCTGTGCGAACCCTTGAGTCGGGTCGTGGTTCTCCCAGAACACCTTGAGTACGTCGTACGTCGTGAGCAGACTCGGATCGTAGGCGACCATGACGGTCTCGGTGTGGCCGGTTCGACCGGTGCAGACCTCCTCGTATGTTGGGTTGGGGGTGAATCCGCCCATGTAGCCCACGGAGGTACTCACGACCCCTGGTAGGCGCCAGAACTTCTTCTCGGCCCCCCAGAAACACCCCATCCCCAGGTAGATCACCTCTGGGTTGTCTGGCCATGGTCCGGACAGTGAGGTTCCCAACACGCTGTGCATGTCGGGCGTGTCATAACCGGGTGAGGGTCGGCCTGGCAACGCATCTCCGGGGGTGATCATCGAGCGTTTCGCGGATCCGAACAGCCAATTCATGGGGTAAGCGTGCGCTCAACCGGGGCTGCGCGCAAGCCCGCTCCGGTCTGCGGTTCGACGACTCGAGTCCGACGGGGAACCCGAGTCGCGACGGGGGAAGTCGCGGCATGGTCGAATATGTCCATGCTGCAGGCGACGATAGGCCACCGTGACCGGGCAGACTGACGGCCGGGCAGGCGCCGTCCCACGGACTGGGATGGGGGCGGCGATCTCTCGGCTTCCCTGGCTGACCGGGTTGCCGCGAGAGGTCGGGGTCATCGCGGGCATCGCCTTCTGTGTGGCGTTGGGGTTCGGCATCCTTGCGCCAGCCATACCGATCTTCGCCCGGACCTTCGGGGTGTCCGCGTTCATGGCCGGCGCCGTTATCAGCGTGTTTGCCCTCATGCGCTTGGTCGGTGCGCCCGGTGCCGGCGCCCTAGTCAATCGTTTGGGTGAGAGGTTCGTGCTGGCCGCCGGGTTGATCATAGTGGCGGCGTCCTCCTTAGTCGCCGGGCTGTCGCAGTCCTACGACCAACTGCTGATTCTGCGGGGTGTCGGCGGGATCGGATCGGCGATGTTCACGGTGTCGGCCATGGCGCTGCTGCTGCGCACCGCCGGTCCCGCGCAGCGAGGACGTTCGGCCGGCGCTTTTCAGGCGGGCTTCCTGTTCGGCGGCATCGCTGGACCGGCGGTGGGTGGTCTGGTCGTGGGGATTTCCATCAGGGCACCCTTCTTTGTGTACTCCGGGACTCTGGCGGTGGCCACTGTTGTGGCGTTGATGTTCCTGCGCTCTCCGGAACAAATTGAAGCTGAGCGTGCCGCAGCGACCGGAGAGGATCATTCGCCGGCAGAGGTGGCCGCCGATCTCGGCAGCAAACAGGGTGCGGCAGGTGGTTCCGACAGCGAACGGGGCAGCACAAAGGCCGCAGTCGAACAGCGGGCTACCTTGCGCAAGGCTCTGCGAAACGGTGGCTACCGAGCGGCACTGTTGGTGAATCTCACCAATGGATTCGTGACGTTCGGCATTCGAACCTCGCTGGTGCCGCTATTCGTGGTGGAGGCACTACTGCAGGGACCCGGGCTGGCTGCTATCGGGTTTCTGGTTGCGGCGCTGACCCAGGGAGTCGTGCTGCTGCCAGCTGGACGGTTGGCGGATCAGAGGGGTCGGAAACCCGCGATGATCGTTGGAACGGCTGTGACGGCTACCGGTATGGGGTTGCTCGCGGCCGCAGGCAATCCGGTGGTGTTCGTCGTCGCGATGGCGGTGCTGGGGGTGGGCACAGCATTCCTGGGTTCGGCACCGGCGGCCGTCGTCGGCGACGTCGTCGGCCAGCAGCGAGGCGGACTCGTGGTTGCTGCGTTTCAGATGATTGCGGACCTCGGCGCGATCATCGGGCCGCTGCTGGCTGGGATGCTGGCGGACAGTGTCGGCTACCACTGGGCGTTTGCCACGGGGCTCGTGGTCACGCTGCTGGCGCTGTGCTTGACGTTGGTCATGCCCGAGACACGGGTCGCCCTCGTGACGGATGCCAAGGCTGCGGCCTAGCATGCTCCTGACACAGTTGACTGTGGAGTTGTGGCCGTTTTGGATCAAGGAAATCGGGCCACAACTCCACAGTCAACGCGAGGCGGCGTGGGAGTGGTCCGGGATGGTCAGTGGGAGGGGACTCGATGGGTGAGCCGGCGATATTTGCCGAAGGCTTGGTCAAGACGTACAAAGACGTGGTTGCGCTCGACGGGCTCGACCTGTCCGTTGACAGGGGCAGCGTGCTCGGCCTGCTCGGGCCCAATGGCGCTGGCAAGACGACTGCGGTCAGGATCCTGACGACACTGTTGCAGCCCGATTCTGGTTCGGCATTCGTGGCCGGCATCGATGTTCTCAAGCACCCAAACAAGGTGAGGCAGGTGATCGGGTTGACCGGCCAGGCAGCGGCGGTCGACGAATACCTGACTGGGCGCGAGAACATCAACATGATTGGTCGGCTGTATCACCTTGACCACAAATGGGTCAAGTCGCGAGCAGACGAGTTGCTGGTGCGGTTCCGGATTGCTGACGCGGCCGATCGGCCAGCCCGAACCTACTCCGGTGGTATGCGCCGTCGGCTCGATCTTGCCGCCAGCCTGGTTGCCCAGCCGGAGATTCTGTTCCTTGACGAGCCCACCACCGGTCTTGATCCGCGGTCGCGGTTGGAGTTGTGGGAGGTCATCGAGAACCTGGTCGCCGACGGGACCACGGTGCTGCTGACAACCCAGTATCTCGAGGAGGCTGATCAGTTGGCTCGCGAGATCGTGGTGATCGACCACGGCCGAATCATTGCCCAGGGCACCAGCGAGACGTTGAAGGACTCGGTGGGCGGTGATCGGGTCGAGGTCGTCGTCTCGCAGACCGGAATGCTCGGTGCCGCCGCGCAGGCACTGTCGGCCATCGGTGCGTCGGAGGCGGTCGTGGCAGTGGCGGACCGCACCGTGACCGTTCCGGTGGAGGGCGGATCGACAGTGCTGGTCTCGGTGGTGCGCGCGCTTGATGCTGCCGGGGTCGAACTCGACGACCTGGCGTTGAGGAGGCCGACGTTGGACGATGTGTTTCTGTCGCTGACCGGTAGGACAGCGCAGGAGGAAGCGGACGCCGACGCCGCAGCTCACGCCCAAGCCAAGCGTAAACGCGGACGCAGCGGCCGCGGCAAGTCGAAGGGAGATCCGCAGTGAGTGCAGCAGCGACTGTTCCGAATCCAGGTGCGGCCATCGGCGTCTCTGGTCGCCCGGTCAAGTCAAGGCGCCCGCTGCTCGGGTGGCACATACATGATGGTTTCACCGTCTCCAAACGCAACCTGATTCAGACGATCAGGGTCCCCGAGCTGCTGTTCTTCTCGCTCGTTCAGCCGGTCATCTTCGTGTTGATGTTTGCCTACGTGTTCGGCGGGGCGATCCCTGTCCCTGGTTCCGGAGGGGGATCCGACGCATATCGGCAATACCTGATTCCGGGCATCTTCGGGCAAACCGTCGCCTTTGCTGCGGCAGCCTCGACGGTCGGCATTTCCGAAGACATGAGCAAGGGCATCATCGATCGCTTCCGCTCGCTGCCGATGCGGGCTTCCGCGGTGCTGTTCGGCCGGACCTTCGCCGATGCCGCCCGGATGGTGCTGGTGCTCGCAGTGCTGTCGCTGACCGGGTTGGTGGTCGGTTGGCGCATCAACGACGGTGCGCTGTATGCGTTCTACGCCTACCTGCTGCTGCTGTTGTTCGCGTACACGATGGCATGGATCGGTTCCTGGGTCGGGCTGTACATGCCCAACCCGGAGACCGCTAACACCGCGGGATTGCTGTGGTTGTTCCCGCTGACGTTCATCTCCAATGCCTTCGTTCCGCTGGCGGGCATGCCACCTGGTCTGCAGGCGGTGGCAGCGTGGAACCCGCTGTCGGCGTTGGTGCTGTCATGTCGGGAATTGTTCGGTAACGACCTCGGTCAGATATCCTCCGGCGGGTACTGGTCGCTGGAGCATCCTGTCGCTTACACCTTGATCAGTTGCGCGGTTCTGCTGGCGGTATTCGTCCCGTTGTCGGTCCGCAAGTACCGCACCTCGACCGTTCGATAGGAACCGACTCGCAAACCCCCGCCGGCGGCCGTTTCTCACGCCGGAGGATCGGCGCACGGCGGGGTCTGCGCCAAACGGCGGAGCCGGTCAGGTCATGATGCCGAGTTCGGACATCAACAGCAGGATTGAAGACATCGCCGAGTACCGGGTGAAAGGCTGCCTCAGATGTAGCGAACCCATCGTTTCGTACCAGGGCCAGGTGTCGTAGGACAGATCCCAGTGGTTGGCGTGGAACATGGCCAAGTGGTTGGAGTTGGGCAGTCTGGGGGTCGCCTCCCACTGCGTGAGCTGCATGTCGTTGTTCTTGTCGTACTTGTTCAACTCCAGCACGCCTTTGGCGTTGTAGTAGGCAACTTCGAACACCGATGTTGAGCCGGTGAAGTAGAAGGACGGAATCCCCAGGCTGTCCAGGTATTGCGCGTTCTTGGCGTTGAACTGCTCGCGGGCCCCCGTTGTCAGCGAGTACAGGGCTCCTTTGATGTCGTACTCCTCCAGGCGACGGTCGACCCGTTGGACGCCTTCGAAAGGGATCACCCGCCGGGCGATGGCGGCCATGTGCTCGGCCGTATTCTTGACAATGTCCACGTTCGGGGTGTTCTTGACGTCGTTGTACATGTCATTGGCCAAGTACGAACCGCCGTGTGCGCCGGCCCAACTGACGAAACCTTTGATCCTGGGCACCAGGTCAGGGCGGGCGACGAGCAGTGAGACAAGGTCCGGAGAGCCCTTCGAGTAACCCATGACAAGCACGTCGCCGGGAGGTGTGGGTTTGTCCTCCTTTGTGATCAGTGTGCCCTCGGGGTCGGAGTCGTTGCCGATGCCGTGCTCCATCGCCGCAGCCAGGTCCTCGACGTTCGCTTCGCTAGAACGCACCGGGTGCGAGTCCGACGACAGGATTCGCACACCGAATCGACGCCGCATCTGCGGGAACACCGATTGGAATGCCAAGGTCGGCATATACCCGGTAATCAACCCAGGAGCGAACAGCAAGGTGGTGTTCGCGAAGGGCCCCGGCATCGCCTTCGGCATGTCCGTGTGGATTTCATCGGCATCGATCGAGCGGAACATCCGCTCGGCAACACGTTGGCGTGCATCCCGCTTGTCGACCACGTTCAGCGGGAACGGTCGGTTGGAGTGCTTGACTGCGTCCGGGTCTGAGGTGGCTTCCTCCAAGAAGATGTTGCGGTAGCGGCGGGCTATCCAGGCCGAGATGACCGGATTTGCCATAGCCGCGACTCTGTCGGCATCCATCGCTGACCGGACTTCGGCTATGACGGTCTCGTAGTCCCCGCGAGTCAGCGCGGATTCGATGGTCGCTGTGTCAACATCGTTTTTCGACATGGTGAAACGCTACTGCGTGACGGTCTTCGTTTCCTGGCGTAACTGCGCCGATCGGCTGTCAGATCGAGCTGTGGACTAGTGGCTGTAGGGCTCAACCTTGACGATGGTGACCGTCATGGATCGGCCGTTGGGCAGCTGGTACGAGACCTCGGATCCTTCGAAGTTGTTCAGAACGGCGGCACCGAGCGGCGCAGTCGGGGAGTAGACGTCGATGGTCGCGGTGGCAGCCTCCTCGCGTGAGCCGAGCAGGAAGGTCTCGGTCCCGCCGTCGGGGAAGCGCACTGTCACTACCGTGCCCTGAGACGCCTTACCCTCGGTGGAATCCGGCGGAGTGCCGATCTGGGCGTCGTCGAGCATCTGCCGCAGTTGCCTGATTCGGGCTTCGTTCTTGCCCTGCTCGTCTTTGGCCGCGTGGTAGCCGCCATTCTCCTTCAGGTCGCCCTCCTCCCGGGCAGCGGCGATCTTGTTGGTGATATCAGCGCGCCTAGTCGTTGAACGTTCGGTCAGCTCGTCGTGCAGCCGGTCGTAGGCCTCTTGAGTAAGCCACGTCTCATCGGGTTGGGTCATCATTGCCTCCTGGCTGGTGATGCGGGGACGACGGTTGTGGTGTTGCTCGCGCGAAGCATATTCGATTACGGCTGGCTCTTCTGCTGTGCACGGACTCGATCGTTCGGACCGCGAGGCCACGGCCCAGGCTCGGTCGATGTCAGGAGTATCTCCAGTTCGTCCATCAGCATCGGTTCTGATAGCGCGGAGCCTTGCCCGAGGTGGTAACCAAGTCTGACGAGTGTCTCGCGTTGGGCGGGTCTGCCGATCCCGTCGGCCACCGGGTCTTCCAGGCCCAGCGACTGACACAGATCCAAAATGGCCAGCGCCAGTTCGGTTTCGAACTTCGCCGGCAGTCCATCGACCAGTCCACCGGCGAGCTTGACACCGCTGATCGGCAGCGTTCGCAGGTAGCGCAGTGAAGCCCAGCCGGTGGAGAAATCGCTGACATAGATCGAAGTCCCCAGGTCGGCGATCTGCCTCAGCTGGGTGGTCGCGACGCCTTCATCAGGCAGAAGCAGACCCTCATCGACCTGGAATACAACCCGTTCGGGTGGGATCTGGGCCGATGTCAGGGCGGCCGCGAGTTCAGCTGCGGCGCCATCTCCGACCAATCGCCGCGCAGGGACCTTCAGACATAGGCGCAGGCCGCCATGCTGCGGGAATCTCGCAGTCAGGGCGGATAGGTCGGCCAACGACCGGGCCAACGCCACCCGGCCGATATCGATGATGTCGCCGGTTCTTTCTGCAGCCGGCACGAATTGCCCCGAGTGCAACTCGCCGTGGTCCGGATGCAGCCAGCGGACGTGCGCCTCGATCCCGGCGATGCGCCCGCTCGCCAGCTCGAAGACCGGCTGGTAGCGGACGATGAATTGGCTGCGCTTGAGTGCATTGTGCAGGTCGCCCGCCAGACCCGGTGTCCGAACGGACGCATCGCGCATGCTGCTGTGGAACACCGCGAGCCTGCCCTTGCCGGAGTACTTCGCTTCGTAAAGGGCAGTGTCGGCGTCGCGTTCGATTTCTGTTGGATCGGTTGCGCCGTTCCCGGCGGCGATCCCGATGCTGACGCTGACGTTGACCTGTGTGCCGCGCAATTGGACGGGCTGCCGCAGCGAGTCCAGAATGCGTGCTCCCACCCTTTGTGCGTCCGACAGCGACTCGGTGCTTTCCAGAATGACGGCGAACTCGTCACCGCCCAGCCGCACAGGCGTGTCCCCTTCCCGCATGCACTCCGTGAGTCGCTGCCCCACGACCCGAAGCAAGTCGTCGCCAGCGGGGTGACCGAGCGAGTCGTTGATGTCTTTGAAGTCGTCGAGGTCGAGCATCATCACCGCGAAAGGTTTCCTTGTCTGACTGCTGCGGTCCGCTGCACGTCGTAGTCCAGCGCGGAACACGACACGGTTGCTCAAACCGGTGAGCTCATCGTGGAACGCCTGGTAGGCGAGTTGGCGTTCTAGTTCGTACCGTTCCGTGACGTCGTGATGAGTCACCACGAATTGGCGGTCTGCCCAGAGCCAGACGACGTCCACCTCAAGCCGGTGACTGGTCGGGAAAGCACGCCGCTCCTTCGTTGCGTTCCGGTCGGTGTTGCCCGCAGGTTCCTCCACGCCGGACGGGCGCTGCGGCACAACGGCGGTGGTGGCCATCACCAAGTCTCCCCGAACCTCAATGTCCACACGGGCCTGGTTCAGCAGTGTTTGAGCCCGGGTTGGCTCCTGGAACAGGCTCGTCCAGGGGCGCCCAACGATTGCCCGCGGCGAGAGTTTCGTCAGGTCCCGAATGGCTTCGGTGACGTAAGCGATACCGCCGTCATCGTCGACGAGGGCGATCACATCGCTTGCGTGGTGCAGCAGCACGTCGAGTCGCTCGGTGGCTTCTTGCTCGACCAGGCGGCCAGCCAGCGCCAGACGTTCCATGGCCATGCCGATGCTCTGACCGAACATCCCAAGGGAGCCCTGCTCTTGCGCGCCGATGACTTCCGGAGTGTCGATCACCAAGCGCCGCGGCGGCGTCGTTCCGGCCACCGAAACCACGTTGCGATACCGAACCCGCCCATCGGCGGCACGAAGGCGGGTGCCGAACGCGCCGATTCCGCGAGCCGACAATGCATCGGCGGTGTCGTGTACGCAGGACACGTCAGGCTGCTCGACGAGTTGCGACACCCAACCGTCCAGCGCCCGGTCGATGTCCGCCACGCTCGTGACTCGCATGAGGCCAGCGTTGATCTGGCTCAACGTGTGTTCTCGGCGCACGGCGTCCACATAGCTTGAGATCAGCAGACTGATGCGGAAGCCGAACAGGGCGACAAGCAGCAACGTCATCACGACGAACACACGGGACGAGGTGAAACCTTCGTTGTTTCCTTTGAGCGCCAGGAAGAGTGGGACAAGTCCGCACAACGCCAGCACCAGAAGGACCCGCAGCCTCGAGGTCGAACCGGAGTCTGCTTCACCGACCGGTGGTCTGGCGGCGGTCGGGTCCAGCATCGCGAGACCTGCACCGCAGAAGAACAGCAGTGCGCAACTTTGGGCGATCCCGACGGTCAGCGGCGTCGGTGTGTCGGTGGGTAGCAGGTTGCCAGCGGTCAACGCCGGACCCAGCAGCAGCACGAAGATGCTGATCGCCAACGTGCGCGTCGAGCGGTTCGCCGACCAGTCAGTGGAGAACCAAAGCCGCGTGGTCGTCGCCAACAGGACGAGACCAAGGATAGCCAGGGCGGTGAGGAACAGGCGGTCTGCCAGTCCGATGCTCGGAGTCGTCCAGACCGGATACAGCAGGAACTCACTTGCGGCGATGGCGCCCGCGACCAGCACAACTGCGGAGTCCAGCAGGCCAACCGGATCGGTCGTGTCATGGCGTCGCCCTGACGACAGAATCAGCGTGGAGCAGATCAGCAGCAGTGTGGCGACCGCATCCAGGATGTGCTCGGGAGAGATCGTCGGGTTGGCGGATTGGCCGAAGTTGGTGGCACGCTCAGCGATCTCGGAGATCACGATGAGCGCCGTTGCGGCGGCGACCAGCCACCACGAACTGCCTGACCATGGGCGTTTTGTGGCCGCCATGACAGCGATCAGCGCGGTTGTCGCCGTTCCGGCTGTCCACCATGTCCAGAACTGCAGTTCGGGCCAGCCCGGGGTCAGCAGGTACACGAGGATCACGACCGCGCTCAACGCCAGCCACACAGTTCGCGGTTTCGCGATCCTCACTGTCCCTCCTAACGCTCTGGTCGGCGCACAACCGTTGGCCGCAGTGCGGAACTTGGCTCCGCGGGGCTGACGTCGTCAACCCTTACCCGGACCACTGACACCGCCATTGCGTCGATCAGGCAGATCGCGGGAGTGGAGTAGTCAGCTGCTCCGGTGGTGGTTCGGTCTCTGGTGGTGGTTCCGTCTTTTCGGTGGTGGTTCGGTCTTTTCGGTGGTTTGGTTTCAGGGATGGAACTGCGTCAGTGACAGGATGTTCCCGTCGGGGTCTTCGAGCCAGCCAATTCTATTGCCGTTGGGGCCGGTCCAGACGCCGTGCTCGTCCTGGTCCAAGTTCTCGTATTCGTCGAACCGAAGGCCTCGGTCGATGAGCTCCTGGGCTAGCTCGTCGATGTCGTCCACCGCCCAGCCGATGACGGTGTAGTTGGTGGGTCGGTGGCCCTCGATGCGGGTGATCCGTAACGGAGTGCCGTTGGCGTTGACGACCACGGTGGTCGGGTCGGATTCAACGACGGGCAACCCGAGCGCGCCAATGTAGAACTCGCGGGCCCGCTCAAGGTCGGTGACTGCCACGAATGCCATGAGCTGGCAGGTGCTAAGCATCCTCCCAGTCTGGCCCCGACTCCCGCCGGTTGCACCTCAGCAGAATCCTTGACCGGCCGTTGGTCGTTGAGTGGGGAGTTGTCGTCGGGTTTTCATGATCAAAAACGACGACAACTCCCCACTCAACGC
>JBAXOQ010000019.1:0-25345 GCA_037133175.1 Actinomycetes bacterium | reverse complement strand
GTCCTGCTCCTGCATGGGCTAGCCCATAACCAGTCATGGTCCGTCAAGATTGCCCGCGAACTGAAAGCCGCGGGCTTCGCGCCGCAGCCGATCGAGTACCAAACGTTCAGCCTGACTATCGACGAATGCGCCGACCTGGTGGCCGAACAGATCTTGGATGTCGCCACCTCCTCCCGATCAACCGCGGTTCATGCGGCCGGACACTCGCTAGGTGGCCTGGTACTGCGTGCAGCGATCAACCGACATCCGGAACTAGACGACATCGTGGCGACTGGTATCACGATCGGAACCCCGAACGAGGGCACACCATGGGCGTTCACCGGAGCTCGCTTGATCCCACGAGTGGGCAAACTGATCGAAGAGATCCGACCTGGCAGCGAGACACTGGCCATCATCGACGAGCAAACCAGATCCTCGGACACAGAGTGGGTCAGCATCTACTCCAGTCTTGACCAGATGGTGCCTGGCCACTACGGACGCCTGGATCACCCGCGCATGCGAGCGAAGAACTACGAACTCGGCGGCCTGGGCCATTTTGGGATCACCTCCAACCCGGTCGCCGTGGAAACGATCGTGGATTGCCTGGCCCGTGCCGACGCCTGCCACACACCGGCAGTGCGATTGCCCAGGCAGCAGACTCGACCCCGCCTTGCCATGACCGTCTGAGCGTTCATGGCGCAGATCCAGTCGACCCCGCCGACCGTCGCACTGGACACCCTGGTGTTCGACCTTGGTGGAGTGATCATCAATTGGGATCCGCGGGCGGTCTTTAGACCGTACCTACCGGACGAGCAGACCCTGGATCGGTTCATGATCGAAACGGATTTCGAGGGGTGGAACGCCCGGTTCGATCGCGGACTGCCCTGGGATGTCGCAACCGCCGAAGTGGCGAGAACCCACCCCGAGCATGCGCACGCCTTCGGCCAGTACGAACGCTGCTTCACCGACTCGGTCACCGACGTGATTCCCGGCAGCCTGGCGCTATTGCACGATCTACAAGACGCCGACACCCGGCTGCTTGCCCTGACCAATTGGAACGCCCACGCATTCGAACGGACTCGCCTACTGCACCCCTGGCTGTCGATGTTCGACGGGATCGTCGCCTCTGGATACGAGGGAGTGATGAAACCAGATCCGGCCATCTTCGCGATCCTGGTCGACCGTTACAGCATCAACGTGCAGCGCACGGCCTTCATCGACGATCGCGCTGAGAACGTCGCGGCGGCGGCGCGACTCGGGTTCACCGGAATCGCGTTCCAGAGCACTGCTCAACTGCGCGCTACGCTGCGTTCACTCGGGCTGCCGATCACGACGGGAGGCGATAACCGGTGACATCGGAACGAGCTGAAGACCAGGGCTTCGACCCCGACTTCGCCTACAGCGAAGAGGCAGCGATCCGGCGGCACTCGTTTGGAGCTTGGGCCCAGGACTACGACCGCTACCGACCGGGTTATCCGCCGGAGGTGCTGGAGTTCCTGCTCTCGCAAGTGCCCGGCGATGGGACCGTGGTGGACATCGGGGCCGGCACCGGGCAACTAGCCCGCGGGTTACTTGGCCTGGGTGCCAATGTCATCGGCGTCGAACCAGACGACCGGATGCGGGAGGTGCTGGCCGGGGTCGTCGGTTCCGACAGGGCATTGGCCGGAACTGCGGAGCGCATCCCGCTGCCGGACGCCAGCGTCGATGCGGTCTTCGGCAGCCAGATGTGGCACTGGGTTGATATCACCAAAGCAGTGCCTGAGGTTGCTCGTGTTCTCAAGCCCGGCGGAACACTCGGAATCATCTGGAATCTGCGCGACGACCGGGTCGATTGGATCCGCGCCATGAACGAGTTCGTACCGATCGCTGACTCCTACAAGTGGTTTACCAGCAACGAGCGTCCAGTGCTCGGCGATCCCTTCGGACCTGTGAGCCTGCACGAGTTCGTGCACACCCATCCGATCGATGCAGAGGCCCTGGTGGGTCTGGTCGGGACCATCTCCGTGGTAGCTCTGGGCGATGACGCGCCGCACCGCTTGCAACAGGTACGCGAGCTGGCCAACACGCACCCGTCATTGGCCGGCCGTGCGAGCTTCGACATGCCGTACGTGTGCAAAGTGTTCACCGCCCGGCGACGCTAGTCACATTCAGCACCCGGACTGGAATGCCGTCGGCGGGACCAACAATGACGGCTCCGCTGGGCACCCGCGGCCCACGGTAGTCCGCCGTGATCGTGAGCCGGCGCAGGATCTGAACGAGGAAAGCCTTGATCTCCAGCAGCGCCAGCCCGACCCCGACGCAGCGCCTCGACCCACCGCCGAAAGCGACCTGCGCGTAGGTGGCTGGCTGCACATAGCCCAACGCACTCTTGTCCCACCGCTGGGGCAAGAACTCGTCCGGCTCGAGCCACACGTCCGGGTCCCGCGCCGTGACGTACGGGCTGTAGTACACCAACGAGTCCGCGGGCACGACAAATCCGCCGTACTCGAAGTCCCGTACCACGTAGCGCGGCAGCGCAATGTGCGGCGGATGCAATCGCAGGCCTTCGGAAACGATCCCGTCCAAGTACGTCAGTCTCGGCAGATCGTCCAATGCCAACTGGCGCGGGCCGATCACTCGTTCGACCTCGGCTACGGCTTTGTCCCACACGGCAGCGTCTCGGAGGATCTCATCCATAATCCAGGCCAGCGAGGTGCTGGTGGTGTCGATGCCGGCCGCCATCAGGCTGACGACCTGATCGAGTATCTCCGGAACGGAGATGGTGATTCCTTCATGGCCCGCCAGCAAAGCCGCCAGCACGTCGTCAGTGGGCCGCTCAGGCCCGGGCAGCGCCTTACGCCTGTCGATCTCGGCAACGACAACCCGGTCGATCAGGGTGCGTGCTTTGACAGCGTTGTAGTAGGCCGTGCCGACCACCATGATCTTGCGTCGTTTGTTCGGCGGCAGATTGACGAAGTCAAGGGCGGGCTGCAGGGTGTCGGCGATCTCGTCCGCGCGTTCGCTGACCTGCGGGCCCAGCAGACAGCCGATGGTGGTGCGTACGATCCCGTGCCGCAGCCGCTGCCCAATATCGATCGGGACGACCTCGACCAGGCCGTCGATCACTCGGTCAGCCTCCCGCACCGCCACATCCAAGTAGCCGTCCAGGCCGTGATGGCGCAGTGTTGGCTGCACGAGTTGTCGGCGGCGCGCATTCTCACCCCCGTCAGTGAGGATCAAGGCGGTCTCGCCGACCACCGGCAACAGGGATTGATAGGCGTGCTCGTGCCGGAAGAACTCCTTGTGTTGAGACAGGATGAAGGCATTCGCGTCCGGGCCGAACAGGAAAACCGACACCTGACCCAATCCCGCAGAGACTTGCACCACATCTCCGAAGCGCGCACGCAAGTCGGCCAGAGCCGAGTACGGATCCTTGGCCAGGCGTCGTTGAAATCCCAGCATGCCGACCGGAGATCGAATTCCCGGGATTTGCTTGGGCTCGGGCTCGTCTGCCGACTTCGACATGCTCACAACCATCTGGCCCTCCGGTCTGCTCGCGGCGCCCGCCCGTGCTCCATTCTCCCGCAGCCGCCCCCACCTTGCCATCCGCCTGACCCAATGTGACCAACTCGTGCCCCCACCTAGTTCCCAACCCGTGCAACCCTTGCGTTGAGTGGGCCGACCGATGCGCGGCGGACAGCCGACGAGCAGTGGGAAGGCGGCAGTCAGGTGTGGGACAGGCGACGACGGGTCAGCTGGCGCGGACGGGGCGGCCGAGGTGCTTGGAGCGATACATGGCGCCATCCGCTTGGGCGAGCAGGTCGAGGGGGTCGTCCAGGCTCGAATCGGACACGACGTAGCCCATCGATGCGCTGACCCTCAACGAACCGTCATTGCCGAAGGGCAAGGAAAACCGCGCCATGATGCGATCCGCGATGGCAGCGACATCGTCGGCGCAGGCGATGTCGGAGCACACTACGATGAACTCATCGCCGCTGATCCTGGCCACCGTATCGGCGGGTCGGACCACCTGACACAACGCCCTGGCAACATCAACCAGAAGTCGGTCGCCGACCGCGTGTCCATGCGAGTCGTTGACTGCCTTGAAGTCGTCAAGGTCGATGTACAGAACGGCAAGCGGCGTGCGGTTTCTGGTCATGGCCCGTAGGCCCAACCGCAACCGATCCATCAGCAGCAACCGGTTCGGCAGGCCGGTCAGCGCATCGTGGGTCGCCTGCCGCTCAAGCTCGGCGTTGGCAGACATCAGCCGCAGTTGTCGGGCACGCGAGCGAGCCTGTGCCGTCTTGTGTCGATCAATGTCGACGACCTGCGCGAACACGGCCGCAGGATCGCCTTCGGAGTGAACCACGTTCGCGTGGACCCTAACCCACACTCGCGACCCGTCCGCACGCACCAGCGGTCGCTCACAATGGCTGGAGTGGCGAATCCCGGCCCGCACATCGGCAACGAACAGCGAATCGACGTCTGAATCGTCACTCCCGTCACCCTGATCGATCAGGTCGAGGAACCTCACTCCGGGCAACTCCGATGCGGACCGTCCAGTGATCTGACTCAGCGCCTCATTGGCAAGTCGAATTGTCGAGTCGAGATCGGCGACCATCATGCCGACCGTCGCCGTAGCAAATGCCTCAGCAAAAAGCTCGCCGCCGACAGCACCGACCGTCTCGGCGACCTCGCCTTGGCGATTCGTCTGCGGTCGCATTCCTACCGGACCCACACTGACCACCTCCACGGCGCTACGAACCGCTTACCCGCATGGGTGTGATCGTAAACAAGACGCGACGAGAATTCGGGAGCAACATGATCCAGATCACCGCATGTCGCAACGAACCCCGCCGGCTCGCGGCCAGCGGGGTCCGAAGATCGGGGAATAGCGGGAGCGATTCGGCTACTCGGGGATCGGCTTGTTGCGGACGTACATCGCCGTGCCGATGCCACCGGCAATCAGGAACATCAGCAAAGCAATGCCGAAGTTGATGGCACCGTCCTTGCCGAAGTTGCCGGCCGGGACCTGGTTGATCTGCCAGGCCGCGAGTGTCTGCACGTTGCCGTCGGTTCCGGTGGCATTGCCATAGGGCACAGCATCGCCAGCGGCCGCCTTGGACACCATGGTCTGCATGCTCGCATTGAGCACGGCCAGCTTGTTGGTCATTCCGCCGGTGATGTCCGAGGCCTTGAGGGCAAGCGCGCCGAGTCCGCCAAGGTCGGCGGCGAACTTGTCCAGGATCGACGGCGCCTGCGCGACCGCTCCACCAAGCATGGTGGCCAGGTGCTGCACCACCCCGAGCAGCTTCTGCAACGGAGTGATGTAGTTCTTGAGCGAGAAGACCGCCGGAGCGAGCACTTCCTTGAACGCCGCACCCGCGGTGGCATCGGCGGCCGATACCTGACGCAGCAGCAATTGCACATGGTCGAACGTCGCAGCGTGGTCTTCAATGTTCACGCCAAGCTGGTTGATCTTCGCTGCTGCGGCAGGAATCTTGGTGGTCCCGAGTTCCTGCAGACCGAAGATGAGTTCGCGGATCGCTTTGGCGATTGGCGAGTCATCGATGTTGCCCATGCTGGAGAACAGCGTGACGATCGCCTGGACGTCCTTCGCGCAGTTCGCCAGGGCAGCGTTGGTCGCCACAATCGGGTCCGTGCCCGGAGGAAGTGGCACCACGCTCGCAGCGGCGGCCTGCTTGTTCAGGTTGGTCTGCAGCGGACCGAGTGCAGAGCCTCCGGCAATCGCATTTGCCAAAGCTGACTGGGCGTTGGCCGTGGCGCCATTCGTCGTTGCCAGGTAGGGGCAGGACGACTTGACCGGGAAGAGCAATCCTGACACCTCAGGCGCAAGTGTGCCGAGCTTCGCGATCACGTCCTCGATCTCGACCAGCGTCTTGACCAACTTGCCGTCCGGCTTCGTCATCTCGGTCAGCGCAGCCGCTAGTGCGTCCATCTTCTTGGCCGCCGCGGGCAAAGACGCCCCTGCTTTGCGAGACAAGTCCGCCGCAGCGCCAGCTGCGATGGCGTCCACCTTGGCAAGCAGACCGCTGAGTTCCAGATAGTCCCCGGCAAGTCCAACACCCTTGGAAGCAGCCACCACAGCGGTGTTGAGCAGTTTCGTCGGCACCTGAACGTCATTGATCTTATTGACCATCGGCTGGACCGTCTTGGCGTCCAACTCACCGATCAACTGGGCGAACTGCGCCAGCAGGTTCTGGTAGGTGAGCAGGTCCGAGGGCAGCGGTCCGAGTATCCCGTTGATGTCCGCCACAGCCAAGGAACCCTGATTCGTGAGAACCGGAAGAGCACCCTTGGCCAGCGTGCTGAGATCGATCGGGACTGCAGTCGTCGTGGACGACGGCAGCGAGGCGTGCTCGGCGCGAGCGGTCACGGACAGGGTCACTTTGCTGCTGCCGAGTGGCGGGAACAAGATCGCGGTTCCGGTGAGCTCCTGACCGGTCGGAGAGATCCCGGTGTTGGCCCACGGCGCGTCAACGTTTGCCCAACCATTGCCTAAGACCGTCATGAACGACGCGCCCATGGGAACCGGCACAGGCACCGTCTCGTGAACCGTCTCGCCGGATGCGTTCTTATAGGTAATCGGAGTATCCACTGCGGTGTTGTTGGTGAGCACGTAGTTGATCTTCACGTTTCCCGTGACGTTGGTCATGTCACCCGGATTGACCGACTGGCCATCGACCCAGGTCTGAACCTCCAGCGATACCGCCTGCGGACCGGAGTAGGTGCCAGCACTGGCGAGCAGATTCTGCACTTGGCCGGAGTTCGAGCTGACGTTGTAGATCATCGATTTGTTCGAGGTCGGGACTGTGCCCAGCTTGGTCTGATTGGTGACATGGTCGGTACCGACCGGAATCGTGACCGTTCCGCTGCCATTGCCGGACACCTGGGTGTTGGTCACCAACTGCACGATCGGGCCGGGCTTGCCGGCAGCATCCGTGGTGATCGACACCGCCTTGCCGACAGTCACCTTCAGGCCGTCGCTGCTGGGGGCATTCTCGGTGCCCGCGGGCGCGACTGTCTGTGGGTACAACGTGGAATCCAGGGCTGAGTGGTAGTCCGGGGCGGCGGCAATGGCGCTGCTGGCACCAGCAGCCATCAATCCCACCACCAACGCACCAGCAGTCGCCGCCGCGACCACCGTCACCGTGGTCTGAGAATGCACGAACCGACGCACCACCGCGGTCCTCGTCGAACGACTCATGACTGACTACCTCCGTTAGACCCGTCCAAGACCCCAAGACCAGGATCGGCGCCCGACACAGCAGCCACCGCCTCATCCCCGCCACCAGCAGAGGCACCCGGAACCCCCGCCTGCACCGGAACCCCCGCCTGCACCGGAACCCCCGCCTGCATCGGAACCACCGCATCCGCACCAGCAACGGCCTTCGGCTCCTGCCACTCCACCAGCAACACCACCAAGAACCCGGCAGCCACCGGCACCAACAACCCCGTCGCAATCAACGTCAACTGCGTCAGCAAGTACCACGGCGTGGCATTGAACGGCGCCTCCATCGTCCCGGAGAACACCACCGCCCCGATCAACATCGCGAACAACGGCAACCGGCCCTTGGTCAACGCCGAAATGATCGTGATCACCAACAGGCACCCCGACCCGAAAATGACCAACCCGGCCGCGTTCACCGGCAACAACCCCACCCGGATCAAATAGAACACGATCGTGACGAAATACCCCACCAAGAACGCCCCAGCCCGGGCAGCAGGCGAACCCACCCGCACCAACGCCACCGCGGCACCACCACAGATCCCCACCAGCACGTTGCCCACCAGCACGTTCGTGAAACTCAAACCAAACGCCTGACCAACCACCGTCACCAGCGCGTACATCACCGCCGCCGCCACTCCGAAGAGCAGAGTCCGCCTCATGACAACTCCCTAGGTTTCACTGGAAAACGCCGACCGAGTGGTGGATACGATTTCATGATCACGAACTCCTCCGGTGCCGGTACATTGCTGTTCCAACTCCACCTGCGATGAGGAAGAGAATGAGTGCGATCCCCAGGTTCAGCGACAAGTCCTTGCCAGTCTCGCCGGCACCGTTCTGGTTGATCTGCCAAGCTGCCATAGTCACCGTCGTGCCAGCGGGCCCAGTCGCGTTGCCGTACGGGATGTTGTCGCCGTTCAGTGTCTTCTGGTTCATTGCGACCAGGCTGGCGTTCAGAATGGCGAGCTTGTCAACGCCGTTCGTGATCGCGTTACCCGCCGAGTCGACCTTGGGGACGAACCCGCCCACCATCTCGGCGAACTTGTCCAACGTGCCCGGGATGGCCGCGAACTTGGCCCCGAGTGCGGGCACGTCCTTCTTTGCCAAGCCCTCAAGCTTGATGATCGTGGGAACGTACTTCTCAAGGCTCAGCACGAGGGGAGCGACCTTCTTGTTCAGGGCCGTTCCGGCGTACTTGTTGATCAGGCCGATGAGATCGATGCCCTGAACCAAACCGCAGTTCTTGATCGCCTTCAGACCCTGCGCCTTGAACTCCTTGATCGAGGTCGGGCAAGCCGGGTTGTCGAGAATCTTGCTGATCTTCACCAGCGGGGCAACGACTTTGTCGAGCTCCGGACTGATCCCCGCCACAAGCGCGGCGAAGAATGCCAGGTCGGCCTCCACGACCTTCAGCTTCGCGGCAAGCTCTTGAGCGATGGGAGCCGATTTTGCCAGGAAGTCGAGCACTTTCTGCAGAGCGAAGGAGTACGCGGCGCACGCCGAAATCGGTAGCTGGCCGCCAATCAGCTGAGATTGGGAGTTCAAGGCCGTCACCAGTGCGCTCAGCGCGGTTCGATCTGCCGGTGTGGCTGCTTGATTCTTGGCGGCCTGCTTCAGGATCGCATTCGCTCCACCGAGGTACGTGTTGTTCGTCTGGTTCCCCAGGCTACAGGACTCGACATCGATGGGAAGATCGACGAGCAACCTAGCCATCGCCGCGAGACCCGCTTCGGCCTTCCCCGTGGCGCCAGAGAGGAATTCCAGGTCAGCCGCGAACTTGTCCAGAATCTTCTGGATCTCGACAATGGACTTGCCTGAGTTCGCCAATGCCCGGGCAAGCGGCTTGATGGCATCGGCGGTCAGGAAGTCCACCTGTCCGTTGGCTTCCAGCAATGTGCCGAGGTCGGCTGCCGCCTTGGAGATCGCGTTGATCTTGCCATCAAGATCGCTCGGCGTGATGTCCACTTTCTCGACCGCTCCGACAATCGGCTGCACGTATCGCGCATCCATGTCGGCGGCGACGCCCGCGTACTTGTTGAGCAACTGCTCGGTAAAGACCATCATGCCGGGAACTCGGGAGACCAGGCCGTCGACCTTCTCGACCCCGTTCTCGATCTTCGGCGGAACACTCAGAATCAGACCACCCATCAGCGTGCCGAAGTTCAGCGGAATCGCGGTGGTGGTGGAGAAGGGCAAGGTGGCTTTGTTGGCCGTAGCGCTCACTGACAGCGTCGCACTCGTCTTGCCCAGCGGCGGGAACAGAATGGCAGTGCCATTCAACTGCTGGCCGATGTTCGAGATACCGGTGTTGGCCCACGGGGCGGTGACGTTAGCCCAGCCATTTCCGTAGACCACCTGGAACGCGGCAGCCATCGGAGCGGGCACGCTCACCTTCGCTTTGGCCGGTTGACCCTGCGCGTTCGTGTAGCTGACTTCCTCTTCGGCGCTGGTGTTGTTGTTGAAAACGTAATCGACCTTGACGTCTCCGGTGACGTTGACCAGCTTGTTCGGATCAATAGGCTGGCCGTTCAGCCAAGCGTTGACCTGCAAGGACACGTCCATCGGCCCTGAGTAAGTCCCGGCGCTGGCGTGCAGATTCTGAACCTGGCTGGAGCTCGAATTGACGTTGTAGATCATGGCATTGTTGGCGGTCTCGATCTTGGCCAATGTGCCGGTGTTGGTCGCCTTGTTCGTGCCGATCGGAACGGTCACGGTCCCGCTGCCATTGCCGGACACCTGGGTGTTGGTCACCAACTCGACGATCGGGCCGGGCTTGCCGGCAGCATCCGTGGTGATCGACACCGCCTTGCCGACAGTCACCTTCAGGCCGTCGCTGCTGGGGGCATTCTCGGTGCCCGCGGGCGCGACTGTCTGTGGGTACAACGTGGAATCCAGGGCTGAGTGGTAGTCCGGGGCGGCGGCAATGGCGCTGCTGGCACCAGCAGCCATCAATCCCACCACCAACGCACCAGCAGTCGCCGCCGCGACCACCGTCACCGTGGTCTGAGAATGCACGAACCGACGCACCACCGCGGTCCTCGTCGAACGACTCATGACTGACTACCTCCGTTAGACCCGTCCAAGACCCCAAGACCAGGATCGGCGCCCGACACAGCAGCCACCGCCTCATCCCCGCCACCAGCAGAGGCACCCGGAACCCCCGCCTGCACCGGAACCCCCGCCTGCACCGGAACCCCCGCCTGCATCGGAACCACCGCATCCGCACCAGCAACGGCCTTCGGCTCCTGCCACTCCACCAGCAACACCACCAAGAACCCGGCAGCCACCGGCACCAACAACCCCGTCGCAATCAACGTCAACTGCGTCAGCAAGTACCACGGCGTGGCATTGAACGGCGCCTCCATCGTCCCGGAGAACACCACCGCCCCGATCAACATCGCGAACAACGGCAACCGGCCCTTGGTCAACGCCGAAATGATCGTGATCACCAACAGGCACCCCGACCCGAAAATGACCAACCCGGCCGCGTTCACCGGCAACAACCCCACCCGGATCAAATAGAACACGATCGTGACGAAATACCCCACCAAGAACGCCCCAGCCCGGGCAGCAGGCGAACCCACCCGCACCAACGCCACCGCGGCACCACCACAGATCCCCACCAGCACGTTGCCCACCAGCACGTTCGTGAAACTCAAACCAAACGCCTGACCAACCACCGTCACCAGCGCGTACATCACCGCCGCCGCCACTCCGAAGAGCAGAGTCCGCCTCATGACAACTCCCTGTCGATGTTCGACTTGCCGTGAGTCCGCACCACCCGTCGAAGCGCAGAACCCAAGGGATAACTGCGGCCACACTGCCACGACGAGCGCACCCTCCGCGCGCCGAGAATGCGCGAATTCCTCGCCACTTGGCCATTTTGGATCATTTCGGCCCCTACGAGAGCATTACCGAAAGTATTTCGACAATTACCCTCCGCTAATTGTCGGCGGCTCCCCACACGCGGCGTCCAGTTTCGTTCACTGCTGACCTCCGCTCGGAGATCCCACCAGCCGCAAATAGCCGACTAGAGCGGCTTGTGCTTCGCTCGCTTTGACTGCTGCATGTCCCGTTCCGCCATGATCATCAGCCCCTCCAGGTCGTCCGCCGCCCACTGGTCGGCGAGCCCGAAGCTCACCGACAGTTCGTATCCACGGTCGGCATCGCCGTTCCTGGCCGCAAGATCGACCTCGACGCGACGCATAATCTGCAATTCACGGCCCTGCGGACTTACCAACAGCACCGCGAAGTCGTCGCCCCCCACTCTGGCAACCACGTCGGTATCTCGGAAGTTGTTGCGCAGAACCGATGCGACTTCGCGGATCGCCCGGGAACCAGCGCGGTAGCCCGCGTTGCGGTTGATGGACTTCAACTCATCAATGTCGATGAAGGCGACCACTGCATCCAGCCCCTGCCGCTGGACCAGGGTCAATTGGTGCTCAGCCAGCACATCGAAGCCGCGCCGGTTGTACACACCGGTCAGATCGTCGGTCAACGACTGCTCGACCAGTCGCGTCTGCGCCGCCGCCAGCTCCGCCGCCCGCCGCTCCAGCCGGCCCTCAAGCTCATCGACCTGCTCGATATGAGCGAGCATCGCCGCTGCCACATCCGCCAGGGCCTGCAGCAGCGGGACCTCCTCGGGCGGAGGTTGCCCACCATCGGCAACAGCCACCGTTGCTCCCGAGTCGTCGAACACCAGAACGGCACCGTCGGTACTGGAGATCCGGCTGAATGTGCGCGCCGCGATCTCCCGCACGGACTCCCTAGTGCCGGCCGCAACCAACTCCGAGAAGGCGCGGGTCAGCACCTGCGTTCGGTCCGAGACGGCGCCGTGCACAGCCATGTTGCCCCCTTGTCTAGATTGGCCACCCCAATACTCTGTTCCTACACTGATCCCGGCGTTCCCGCCAGGACGCTTAGCCCAAAGGGTGGCCCGATTTCTGCGTTGACTGCGGAGTTGTGGCCCGGTTTTCATGGTCAAGATGGGCCACAACTCCGCAGTCAACAGATAAGCGGCCAACAGATAAGCGGCCAACAGATAAGCGGCCAACAGATAAGGGGCCAACAGATAAGGGGTGAGCTGTGAAGGACCGAAGGCGCAGGCGCAGGGGGCCGACGGCAGCGACGCGGCCGCCGCGACCGAAGACCACGGCCGGCGCGGCAGCCGTGCCGATCGGCGCACGGCTGACCGTCGATGTCGGGCCTGCGGTCAGTGGCGGTCGATGTCTGGCCCGCCACGAGGGACAAGTCGTGTTCGTACGCGGGGCGCTCCCCAACGAATCGGTTGAAGTCCTGATCAGCGGGCATGGCCGGGGCGGCGCGTTCCTGTGGGCCGACGTGACGACTGTGCTGACACCCTCGCCAGACCGGGTCGTACCGCCGTGCCCGGTGGCCGGGGTATGCGGCGGTTGCGACTGGCAACATTGCTCGCTGCCAGCTCAGCGGATGCTGAAGGCCCAGGTAATCGTCGACGCACTGCGCCGAACCGGTGGCATCGAGCACATCGCCGGCGTGCCGCTCAACGATGCCGTCGTGGTCGAGTCACTAGACGATGGCGACGGATTTGGTTGGCGCACCCGAATGAGATTCGCAACCAACGCGAACGGTGCACTCGGACTGCGGCGCTACGAGTCGCACGACCTCGTTGAAGCCGCCGGTTGCCTGCTGGCCTGTGAACCGATCCGCACAGCAGCAGCCCTGGTGCCGCGCTGGCCGGCCAAGGCCGAGATCGCGTTCTGCTCCTCGTCAACCGGCGACCCGCGGCGACGGGTGGGTCACCGAAGTAGCGGCCGGACGGCGCTGGCGGGTGCGCCCGGACGGGTTCTGGCAGGTCCATCCGCGGGCGGCGCAGGCACTCGTCGACGTGGTCATGGAACTGGCCGCGCCGCGTGCCGGACAGAGCATCGTGGACCTGTACGCCGGCTGCGGGCTGTTCTCCGGCTCACTCGGGGCGGCTGTCGGCCCACAAGGTCGCGTCGATGCCGTCGAGGGGGATGCTGCGGGCGCACATGACTGCGCGGAGAACCTGGCCGACCTGACCCAGGTCACCGTCCACCACGCACCCGTCCAGCAGTGGCTGCAGGGTCGCACGGTCGGGCAAGATGCGGTCTTCGTGATGGATCCGCCCCGAGCCGGGGTCGGTCTGGACGTGGTCCAACTGGTGGCGAGCTACGCGCCGCGCGCTGTTGTCTACGTCGCCTGCGATCCGGTCGCCCTGGCGCGCGACGCAGCGGGCTTTGGCCGGCTCGGGTATCGGGTTCGCTCGCTGCGGTGCCTGGACCTGTTCCCCATGACCAAGCATGTCGAATGCGTCGCTTTGTTGGAACGGGAATAGTCAGAGTTGCTTGAGAGTTCAACAACATGACCGCAAGCCGCAAGCCGCAGGCCCTAGGCAGTTGGAGCGCATCATGCCCGTGTACCCGCTGGACCACCACCTGGCTACCAGCGTCCCACGCAGCCGCGCCCAACAGCTGTGGACGCCGCAGGCGGGCCCAATGCCAGCGATCTATCTGGGACACGGCGCTCCCCCGCTGCTGGAGGATGAACTGTGGATGAGCCAGTTGTTCGACTGGGCGATCGGCATGCCCAAGCCGACCGGAATCCTGATCGTCAGCGCACACTGGGAACGCGCCCCACTGAGTCTGAGCAGCACCGCCGCCGGGACGCCGCTGGTGTACGACTTCGGCGGGTTTGCCCAGCGCTACTACCGAATGACCTACCCGACCCCGGACGCAACTGCGGTTGCCGACCTGACGTCCGCGTTGATGCCGGACGGCAAGCCGGTGCACCGCCACAGCTCACGAGGGTTGGACCACGGAGCCTGGGTACCGCTGATGGTGATGTACCCGCTGGGCGACGTCCCGGTGGTGCAGCTGTCATTGCCGACGGCCAATCCTGACCACCTTATGCGCATCGGAGCAGGCCTGCGGGAACTGCGTTCGCAGGGTGTGTTGATCATCGGCTCAGGCTTCCTCACGCATGGACTTCCGTACCTGTCTGCCAAGCACTTCACCGGCCGGGGAGCACCGCCCGGTTGGTCTGTGGAGTTCGACAACTGGGCGGCCGAAGCCTTGTCTCAAGGAGATGTCGACGAATTGGCGGCGTTCCGCGATCGAGCCCCCGGGATGCCCTACGCCCACCCCACGGTCGAGCACTTCAGCCCGTTGTTCGTCACCCTCGGCGCCGCCACCGACCCAGGTACGGCGCCGGCCACCGTGATCGATGGATTCGGATTCGGGTTGTCCAAGCGATCGATTCAGGCGGCCTAGCATGACGCGATCTGGTCCCACCGAGGAGCCGATCCCCAACACGGGCTGGCTTACCGACGCCGAACAGCACGCCTGGCGATCGATGCTGCTGGCATATCAAAGAATCTTCGAGGGCATGGACAAACAACTGCGCGGCGAGGTGCAGATTCCGCATGCCTACTACATCATTCTGGCGATGCTGTCAGAGGCGCCAGACCGCACGCTACGGATGACCGAGCTAGCGCGCTTGACCCGCGCTTCGCAGAGTCGGACCAGCCACGCAGTTGCAGCTTTGGAGGAGCGCGGCTGGGTGCGCCGCGAGCCGTGTCCCAGCGACAAACGCGGCCACCTGGCTTCGCTCACCGAGTTGGGCTATACCACTGTGGTTGCCGCAGCTCCCAGCCATGTAGCTGAGGTCCGTCACCTCGTGTTTGACCAACTCACCCCGGCCCAGGTCCTCCAGCTCGGGCAGATCATGGACTCGATCAACGCCAAGCCGTAACCGATTTCGAGCAAGCTGATTAGCGAGGGCGACTTCTGTGGCCCTCCACACCTACGATTCGGTGTCATGAGCGACGCGAATCCCACACAGCAAACCAACACGGCCGCTGGCGGCGACCGGCTCGCCAAACCGCTGTAGTTCGACGCCAGGTACGGCGTCGGCACTGCACATCGTGACCACTGACTGCTACACCGGCGAGCGCCTGATTCTCGACGCCGACTCGCGCGTCACCTCGATCCGGGCGGCGGCCGCGAGCTTGCCGCACTCGCCGATGCCGGGAACGAGGTGACGCCAAACAGCCCGACATACCCGGTGACATCAACACGTTGATGTCATCCGCCGCCGTGCCGGATGCGATCGCTGCGGGCGAGGCTCAAGCCGCCAAGGACGCTGCCGACATCGCCGCCTTCTGGAACTCCTGACCGGCCAGCTTGTCCACATGGCGGGTGGAGATCCTCCCTTTGGCGTCAGGCGGTGCTGACAGACTGCTGCCATGACCACCAGCAGACCTCGACCGGGTGCGGTTCGGCCGGGCCCGGCCGAGGCCGCCCTCATCAGTCCCGCGGACGCCGCCGCCGCGATGCGGACCGTCCTCGACGCAATGGTGTCGACCGAGGCAGTGCCACACCCGGACCAGACGCGCGCCGTCGAGGCGTTGGTGTGCGAACGCGGTCGGGTACTGGTGGTACAGGCGACAGGGTGGGGGAAATCGGCCGTCTACTGGGCCGCCACGAAGGCACTGCGGGACGCCGGGGCCGGACCAACGTTGGTGATCTCGCCGTTACTCGCACTGATGCGCGACCAGGTTGCGGCGGCGTCTCGGGCAGGGTTGCGCGCTGTCACCGTGAACTCGGCAACCTCCGAATCCTGGCAAGAGACATTCGCCGAACTGAAGTCCGACTTGATCGACGTGCTGCTCATCAGCCCGGAACGAATTTCGGCGCCAAGTTTCTCGACGGCTTTGGAGCAGCTTCGCGAGACGGTTGGGATGATCGTGATCGATGAGGCTCACTGTCTGTCGGACTGGGGTTTCGACTTCCGGCCGGACTATCAGCGCATCACTTCAACACTGTTGGTCAACGTCTCGGTGCCGGTTCTGGCGACGACGGCAACCGCGAATTCCCGAGTCACGCAAGACGTCGCACTGCTACTGGGCGACCAGACACACGTGTTGCGCGGCTCGTTGGCCAGGACCTCGCTACGACTGTCGGTCGTGCCGGAACTGACGACGCTGCAGCGATGGGCGTGGGTTGCACAGGCGCTGCCGGATTTGCCTGGGTCCGGAATCATCTACTGCCTGACGGTCGCCGACACCACCCGGCTAGCTGATTTCCTCACCTCACAGGGTCACAACGTCGCGGCCTACAGTTCAGCGCTCGAGGCTGACGAACGCCATCGGATCGAAGATCGCCTGCGATCAAACGACGTCAAGGCCGTGGTGGCGACCTCAGCGCTCGGCATGGGTTACGACAAACCCGACCTCGGATTCTGCCTGCACGTCGGGTCGCCAGCCTCGCCGGTCGCCTACTACCAGCAGGTCGGCCGCGCCGGTCGGGCGCTGGACAGCGCGCACGCGGTGCTGCTGCCCTCACCGTCGGACAAGCGCCTGTGGGATTACTTCGCAACGTCGACCATCCCCGACCCCAAAGCGATGACGAGGGTCTTGTCCGAACTCGGCGCCGAACCGACCACGGTGCCGGCCATCGAGGCGAACACCGGGATTCGCCGGTCCCGGGTCGAACACCTACTCAAACTCGCCGCTGTCGACGGTGCCGTCGAGCGTCGCACCGGGGGATGGATCAGCACCGGCGTGCCGTGGGTCTACGACGGGGCGAAATACGACCGACTGCTCGAGCTTCGCAGGGTCGAGGCCGGGATCATGGCGTCATATGCTGCCGGAGCAGGCTGCCTGCAGCAGTTCCTGCGGGAAGCGCTGGACGATCCGGACGGTTTGCCATGCGGGATCTGCTCGGTGTGCACCGGCGAATTGCCGCCGCCGGGCGCGGCTCCCAACCAGGAGTTCGTGCTGGCGGCGCGCAGCTTCGCCGGCAACGCGGACACTGTGCTCAAGCCGCGCAAGATGTGGCCCGCGAAGCTCGTGCTAACCGGCGAGGTCAGGGCGAGCGGTCGAATCAACCCACCGACGATCGAGGGAAGATCGTTAGCCTTCGCGGATGACCCGGTGTGGGGCGAGGCCTTGACGCGCGCGCTGGCAGCCCCCGACGGGCCGCTTCCAGACCCGATCGTCGCGGGGCTGGTCGAGGTGCTCGTACGGTGGTCCGCAACGTGGCGCAGACCCGTGGCGGTCGTTCCGGTGCCCTCACGACGGCATCCCCGGCGAGTCACGGACCTGGCACACCGAATTGGTGAGGTCGGGCGTTTGCCGGTGCTGGAACTGCTCGAAGCGTCCGGACCACCGCCGCCAATGGACACCGCCTCCAAGGCCCGCGTCGAGGCCCTTTTCGCCGGCTTGTCCGTGCGGCCCGAGACGGCGGTGCCGAAGGGTCCGATCCTGCTGGTGGACGACTACTGGCGCACCGGTTGGACTGCCACTGTCGCTGCGTCACTGCTCTACCGCGCCGGCACAACTGCGGTGCTGCCCCTGACGGCCCACTCGCTGCCGTGAGCCCGGTGCCAAACACTGCGGGATTAAAGAAAGCGCAGTTTTAGCCGATAACTCAAACGTGGCTCCGCGGCGAGTTCCGACCTCTCCCATGGGTCCGGCACGTTGCGGCACCCTGAACGATGATCCCCTCCGTGCCCTGGGACAACGCGGATTCACATTGATCGAACTCCTCATCAGCATTGTTGTCATAGGAATTCTCGCCGGGATTGTGGTATTCGGAGTCGTTTCGTTTCGCAACGACGCGAACAACTCGGCGGACCTCGCAAATCTCAAGATCCTGAATAACGCATCGGTCGCATATGAAGCTGCAGCTGCACCCGGACAGGGACTCAACGATCTGCCCAATGATATTGCGCGAATGAATGCGCTTTTCAACCGGGGATTCATCACCGGTGACGGCAGCGGAAGTAAAATCATTACTCCAAAAGTCGCTGGCAGATCTTTCGTGTGGAATTCGTCCACCAAGCAGTGGCAATACCTTGACACAGCAGTCCAGGGCTACGACTTAGCCAGCAGCACCATCAATCCCACCGATTTCAAAACAATCGGGACCTGGACGAACGGCAGCCAAGGCTTCACCGCGACAGAAGGGCGACTGTTCGTCCCGAACGCCCGAACAGATTACGCGATCAGCGTGACAGCTACGCTGGCACCAGGGGCCCCGTACGGCGGATACGGGATATTCTTCAATACGACCATCACACCGACTCTTGGAGACACAGGATATATCCTGCAATTTGACCGCGGAATCGACGGTAACCGCGGTGCAATAATCATCCGGTCCCGAACAAATGGGAGAGAAGCAGATCCTCCGGTCGCCACCTACAATAGTGCTAGCACAGGCGGGCTAGTTCCTGACCGCACAGTCAATTCCGGATGGTGGTCGGCGCAGCACAACCTCGTCCTCACTGTCACGTCGACAAGCAGTACTGGCCGTAATCTCGCCTTTCAAATTGACGGACAACAAGTATTTGGCGACTTCAGTTTCACCGGTCCGGCAACACCGTCCACCAACCAGACTGGATTCCGTTCCTGGAACTGGCCAACCACCTACAGCAACCTCACGCTCACCGGGTCCTGACCAGGGATCAAAGAGAGAGTCCGTTCCCGGACAAACCGAGGTCGACGCTGACGTAACGCAAGCTCAAGGAGGGCCCCCAATGACTGGGAGCGAATACTTCAATGGATTCAGCGACGACCCCTACGAGGCAGAAGCCGTCGAGCGTTGGGGAAGGCAAGCCGTCGACGAAGCAACTGCCACGGTGAAGGGCCTGACACCCGAGCAATCCCGGCACGCGATGGCGGGCTGGTTCACCTCCCTGGAATTGGTGCAAGCCGCGCGCGATGCGGGCCTGGAACCCACGGATCCCGCGCTCGACCAGGCGATCGATGTGCACTACCACTGGCTGTGCACGTTCTGGGAACCTGACCGCAGCTCATACACCGGACTCGGCCGGATGTACGCCGACGATGACCGGTTCCGGACCTCGATCGAAGGTGACGACCCGGCCCGCGCCGGCCTCGCCGCCTACCTCGCCACCGCGATGCAGACCTACGCACGCGACCACCTGCCCGGATAACCGCCACGGCAGCCACCGGACGACCAGCCCGTGCGTTGAGTGGGGAGTTGCCTGTGGGCCGATGCTTGCGGCGGCTCAGTAGGAGAAGCTATTTCCCTTCTTGGCGTTGCGGCCGACACGGGGCATTGGGCCGTCCAGCGAATCCAGGTAGGCGACTGAACTGCGGATGTCACCCAGCAGCAGCTCGACCTGGCCCGGAAGCAGCCCCAGCCGTACCACGATCCGCATCACCCAGACATCCGAGATGTCGTCTGGCATCGGATAGGACGGCACTTGCCAACCGTGGTAACGCAGTCGGTCGGACAGGTCCTGCAGATCCCATTTGGTCGTGTAACCGGGCTTGAGCCGCCAGCAGAACACCGGCAAGTCGTCGCCCTTCGTCAGCAACTCGAACATCGGCATCTTGCCGATCGCTGACGACAGTCGCATCGCCATGACCTGTCCCAGCTTGTGGATCTCGGTGTAGCCCGAGCGCCCCAGCCGCAGGAACAAGTAGTACTGCAGCAGCACCTGCGCCCCCGGCCGCGAGAAGTTCAACGCCAGAGTCGGCATGTCCCCGCCGAGATACGAGACGTGGAAGATCAAGTCCTCCGGCAGGTAATCCGGCGACCGCCAAACAACCCAACCCAACCCCGGGTACACCAGCCCGTACTTGTGCCCGGAGGTGTTGATGGAGTGCACTCTGGTCAGTTGAAAGTCCCAGACCAGGTCGGGCTGGATGAAGGGCGCGACCATGCCTCCACTTGCCGCGTCGACATGCAATGGCACATCCCGGCCCGTGCGATCTTGCAGGTCGTCCAGCGCGGCGGCCAACTCGGCGATCGGCTCATAGGCCCCGGTGTAAGTCTGGCCGAGGATGCCGACGACCCCGATGGTGTTGTCGTCGATCGCACCCAGCATGCCGGCGGGAGTCAGCACCTGATCCTTCCATGTCACCGGCACGTAGCGGGCCTCGACCTCCCAGTAGTTGCAGAACTTCTCCCACACCACCTGGACCGCGGCGCTCATCACCAGATTCGGCTTGTCAGTGGGCAGCCCGTCCGCTCGGCGTTGCTGCTGCCAGCGACGTTTCATTGCCAAACCGGCGAGCATGCATGCCTCACTCGACCCGATCGTGGAGGTGCCTATCGTGTCCCCGGGAGCGTGCCAGAGATTAGCAATGATCTTGGTGCAGGTCTCTTCGATCGCCGCGGTCTGCGGGTACTCGTCCTTATCGATCATGTTCTTGTCGTAGGACTCCGCGTAGAGCCGCGTCGCCCAATCATCCATCCAGGTGCTGACGAACGTCGCAAGGTTCAATCGCGCATTCCCGTCCAGCATCGCCTGCCCGTGGACAATGTTGTAGGCCATCTCACCGGAGAGCGGTTTGCTCGGAATGTGGTCGAGATTCAACTGTCCGTGAGCAGCCATATGGAGTAGCTGGTGCAGCTCGGTGATCCCTTGCGCCTCGCCGCCCTCCGCCGCACTGCTCTTGGGTTTTGGACCCGACGACGGCTTCGGTGCGGCGGCTGCAGAACCGTCCGAGTCTGCGTCCGACGTACCGCCGACGGCCAGCTGCGCGGCGCTGTTGATAGCGCTGAGCGCAGCGTCGCCCAGCGAGTCGAGCGACGGGTCGACCAAGGCACTCTGGGCTTCGTCGAGGATCGCTCCGCCTTGCTTGATCGCCCCTTTGATGTGATGAAGAACCATCTGACACTCCCGTGACTGGATTGAAGTTGACCGCGTTCCACTAAGGCGACCTTAACGGCTCGGGAGCCCCGTTGCCCGATTCTTGCGCCCGGTTGCCGGACGATTGACCCAAGGCGATGTTCGGGAGCAATGACCGAGCCACCCGCCATCAGGCTCCGCTAGTGTTCGAGCGTGCACGTCCTGAGGATCCTGGCCATCATCGTGGCTGCCGTGGTGGTGGCAGGGCTCGTCACGGTGACCGCCGGCTACTTCGCCTCCGAGCGCAGCGTGAACCAAGCCCAAAAGGGACTCGATCCGTTCTACGAGGTGCCCACTCCGTTGCCTGCTGGCAAACCCGGCCAGATCTTCAAATCAGAACCGCTCGGCCAGACCCTCAGCAACGCGAACGCCTACCGGGTGCTCTACCGAACGGCACTGCCCGACGGCACACCTCGCGTCAGCGGCGCGATGCTGTTCGTCCCCACGACTCCTGCGCCGCCGGGCGGGCGAAAGGTCGTCAGTTGGGCGCACCCGACGGTCGGCATGGGCAAGGCCTGCGCACCCTCGCGGGTGCCTTCGCCGCTCGATGCGCTGACCTGGCTGCAGGAGATGCTCGACCGCGGCTGGATCGTCACCGCCACCGACTATGCGGGGCTGGCGATGACCCCTCCGGAGTACTACCTCGTCGGACAGAACGAGGCGATCGACGTGGTCAACGCGGTCCGGATGGCCCGGGAATTTCCGGGCTCCCAGGCATCGAATCAATACGCCGTCTACGGGCACTCACAAGGGGGACATGCCTCCCTGTGGACCGGCAGCTACGGTCCTACGTACGCACCCGAACTGAAACTCGTCGGCGTCAGCGCCGCGGCTCCCGCGGCCGAACTTGTGCCCCTGGTGGACCAACTGTGGAACACCACGATTGGCTGGGTCATTGGCCCGGAGGCGTTGATCTCGTATCCGCTGGTCTACCCGAACCTGTCGGTGGACGCAGTCACCACACCGGTTGGCAAGCGCACCTACCAGGAAGTGGCTCAGGACTGCCTGCAGATGGCAGGTCTGACCGGGCTGGCTCGCACGACCTTCGACCAGACGTTGTTCAACGACGCCCCCTCCAAGAACCCGGCCTGGAAGGCCGCCCTGGATGCCCAGAGCACGCCACCGCTGCCACCAGACATGCCGGCCCTCGTCATCGAGAGCACCAGCGACGGCGTCGTGCTGCCCGCGACCATCGCGTTGATGCAGCAAAAGTGGTGCAAGGCCAAATCCACCCTGCAGGTGAACTGGCTCGGTCCGCTGGCCAGCAGCGGGCTGGACACGCACGGGCTGGAGGGCAAGGTGGGCGGGCCGCTCGCTATCGACTGGATCTCCCAGCGCTTCGATGGTCTACCCGCCCCCACCAACTGCAACGTCGCGCCGGCCGTCAATCCCTAGGAGAGATCAATCGCCGAGAGACCGGCAGCCACTCCGGCTGACAACAACATCCGACACGAACAAGGAGCACCGATGACAGACATTACGCCGCAGTTCGAAGCCGCAGTCGCAGCCTCAAAGACACTGCCAGCCACCCCCGACCAGAAGACCATGCTCAAGCTCTACGCATTGTTCAAGCAGGCGACTGACGGCGACGCCTCGGGCAAACGGCCGGGATTCACGGACCCCGTCGGCCGGGCCAAATGGGACGCGCGCGCTGCGGTCAAAGGCACCGACAAACAAACCGCGATGGCCGACTACATTGCGCTGGTCGACTCACTGAGCTAAGCAGCCCGACAGGGATCAGTCCTCAGTCCACGGTCGAACTACCACGACCGGGGTTTTGGCGTGGTGCAGGCACTGATGGGCGACGGATCCGAGCAGCAGGGACTTGAATCCACCCCGACCGCGGGTGCCGACCACGAGCACGGCCGGGGCTGCCTGAATCGCCGCCTCAATCAGCACGACGCTGGCATCGCCCTGCACGACGTCGCCGCTGACATCGAGCGAGGGGAACCTCGCCTCACTTCGACGCAGGGCTGACTCTACGGCCTTGCGTGCGTCAGCGGCGTACACCTCGACCCCTTCGTTGAGCAGGTTCAAGGTGCTGGAAACCGAATCGGCAACCACGATCGGCGCCTTCCATGCGCCGACGACGTGCAGCCGGGCGGCGAGGTCGGCAGCCTGCTGTGCCGCCCACTCGACCGCCTCGGTGCTGCCAGCGGAGCCATCCACCCCCACCACAACAGTGGTAGTGCGATCGGCTGGGTCGCCGGCCACCACCATCACGGGACAGGGTGCGTGGGCCGCGCACTTGTCGCTGATTGACCCGAGCATGAGGCTGGCGAAACCGCCCAGCCCCCGGCGGCCCATGACCAGCAGGCCAGCGTGCACTCCCCGGACCTCATCGATCAACGCCTCAACCGGGTCTCCGTCGCGCACCACGACGTCGTACTCGGGTCGACAATCGGCCGGCACGGTGTTCCTGACGAACTCGTCCATGAACCGTTGCGCCTTCTCGACGGCCTCGTCATCCCGGATATTGACGATGGGCAGCGGCCACACCGGCTGCGGGGCCAGCACCCGCTCGGGCGGTGCGTCGGCACGAGCCATGACAACCCGCATCCGGGCGTCCTGACACAACGCCTCCTTGGCCGCCCACCGCACTGCGGCCGCGCTCGCGAAGGACCCGTCAGCCCCGACCACGACAGCCGGTTGATCATCAACAGTCTCACTGGACTGACTCGCCATCACTACACCTCACCTAACGAGAAGAACACCAAACCTATCCAGCGATCCACCGTTCCCATGGACAGACGCTGCCTGAAAAGCCGGTGAACTTATGCCGGACGTTCGAAGCGTCGGCCGGTGACCGACGTCGTCGCGATTCGAATCAACCTGGTGGGCGCCTCACGGAACGCCCAGGTCTTCAGCGGCACAGCGATTGCCTTGACCACCTCACCGCCAACTGAGATTTCGCGCGCCCGACCGCGCACCAACACGCTCCACCCGGCCGTACCATCGTCGGTAAACCGATCGACCTCGAACACCACGTTCATTCCCGCCGCCGCGGCAGAGAGCTTGCTACCGGGGTAGGAACGAACCAGGATGTCCTGCTCGAACAATGCGAAGTTGACCGGTAACACGATCAGTTCATCTTCGATGTTGGCGCAGAACCGACCGATATTCGTGGTCCCCAGTAATTCCATGCACTCTCGTCGGTTCAGTGAATGCATGAACGTCTGAGCCTCGTCAAGGTGCATGATTCCACTATCGCGCACAGGCGGCCCGTTTCGGAAGGGCATTACCCGAAATGGATCTACTGCCGAAGCATGCTGAATGCAACGTCTTCTTCTTGGGAATTGTGCAACCGGAGCACCGCGTAGAGCCCGTACAGCACCCGCCGCAACTCGATGATGTCCTCCGGGCACGGCTGATCGTCGCCGATACCGTCGACTATTCGATGTAGGCGCTTGACTTGATGTTCGATCTCGGTGTGGCTGCGGCTCATCATCGCCATCGGATCACGGCCGCCGAGCGACCGTGAGATCAGCGGGTACAGCTCGTCCTCCTCAGCCCGCTCGTGAGGGATTTGCTCCTGTTCCAGGCCTTGCAGCAGCTCGCGGACCGGTGCCATGTCGGCATCGTGATCAGGCAGCGCATCGGCGATTCCACGGACGCGCTCGACCAGGTCCTTGAGGCTGTTGTGCTCGGCGAACAGCCTGGATACGACCTCGGTCTGGTGCGGCGACAGCGTGTGACCTTCGGCCCGCACAGGGATCAGTGCCAGCAAGGCGACGCCTATTGCCAACACGTCGATGACCTCTTGCAACACGGCGCCAGCAACCGGCGTCAAAATGCCGACCGCGGCCAACCCCATCGCGATCAGCGACAAGCCCATACCCACGCCGACACTGGCGGCGGCAATCCGTCGTGACCGTGCACAGATGCGCATCGCGTCGGCCAACGCATCGATGCGATCGACCACCAGCACGACGTCTGCGGCCTCGGAGGCAGCCGACGCACCCCGCGCGGCAACCGCCACCCCGACGCTGGCCGCGGCCAGCGCGGGCGCGTCATTGACTCCATCGCCGACCATGATGGTCGGGCCGTTGGCAGCCTCCTCGAGTACGACCTGCACCTTCTCGCTGGGGTCGCGCTCAGCCTCGACACGATCGATCCCGACCAGGCTAGCGATCATGGTGGCGACATCTGCTCGGTCACCACTGACCAGCACCGTCCGTTCGATGCCAGCTCGACGCAGCGTCCTGATCATCCGCGCCGCGTCGGGCCGAATCGGATCGTCGAACAGCAAGGCCGCCACGAGTTCCCGCTCGACGGTCAGGAACACGGCCAGCGATCCCTCGATGTCGGCTCGGCGGCGCGCCTGCCGCGCCCACGCGGGCGGGGCCGTCGGCATGAGCCAGGACAACGAACCGACCCCGATCGCTCTGCCCTCGACCTCACCCACCAGTCCCGAGCCTGCCGACTCAATGACCGCGGTCGGCATCGCCAGTTCAAGCCCGCCATGTCCGGCGG